>DASRFH010000001.1:0-24933 GCA_035651675.1 Chloroflexota bacterium
TAGGTGGCTAGCCGGATGGGCCATGCCACACGCCGCGGTGGCGTGGGGCCGGCCAGGAACGGGTCGACGAGTCCCAGCTCGGTCGCCAGGACCGCGGCTTGCGTCCGGTTCTGGGCGCCCAGCTTGGCCATCGCCGACGACACGTCCCCTTTCACCGTCCGCTCGCTGATCTGGAGCGCTCGGGCGATCTGTTTGCCGACAAGCCCTTCCGTCACCAGGCGCAGCACCGACCGCTCGCGGTCGGTGAGCATGGGCTGCTGCTGGCGCGCCTCGTCGTGGCCTGTGCCGTCCGTCGCCACCGGTGCCTCCGCATCGGCGGTCCCGTCGGGCCCGACGTCGGTGTCGGCGACGGCACGCGCGCCGTCGCCGCGACGCGCCTCGGCACGGAGCTCCGCCGCCAGCGCGCGCAGCGGCTCGATCATGCGGAAGCGCGGCAGGCCGTTGGGCGACGGCGCGGACTCGAGCAGGCCGCGCGCCACGAGGTCGAGCAGCGCCTCCAGTCCTCCCGCCGGCGTCCCCGCCTGCTCGGCGACCGTCGGCTCTGGCCCAGGGACGTGGACGTCCTCAGCGGAGAAGCTGCCGTCGATGGCGCCGAGCTCTAGGAACAGGCGCTGATGGTCGACCGACAGCGCGTGGTAACTCCGGGCGAGCGCGTCGCGCAGTGACCGGTGCCACGGCGGCACGTCGCGCAGGCTCGACCGGAGCGTCAACGGCGCGGCCAGGCGATCGAGAATCGCCGACGGGCTGAGCGCGGGGACCAGCTCGGCGGCCAGCTCCAGGGCGAGTGGGAGGCCGTCGAGGCGGCGGCAGATCCCGGCGACGGCCCTCGCGTTATCGGCGGTGAGCGAAAACGCTGGATCGCGCAGGCGGGCGAGCTCGACGAAGAGCTGGACCGCCGGCGCCGCGCCGACCGCGTCGACCTCCACGGCCGGGTCGTCCGGCGGTAGGCCAAGCGGCCGCAGCCGCACGACGCGCTCCACGCGCAGGTCGAACGGCGTTCGACTGTTCGCGAGCACCTGGACACCCGGTGCGCTGGCAAGGAGGTCCGCCAGCCCGGGCGCGGAGGCAACGAGGCCCAGCGCGTTGTCCACCAGAAGGAGCATCCGGCGGCCGCGCAGCTGCGCGGCGAGCCGCGGCACGTCCCAGCGCGCCGAGCCGCTGGGAACCCCGATCGCTCGGCAGATCGCCGTTGCGGCGGCGTCCAGGCCGCCCGCGTCAGCCATGTCGATGAAGCAGACGCCGTCGCCGAAGGACGCCCTGAGCTGTTCGGCGGCCGCGAGCGCCAGGCGCGACTTCCCGACCCCCGGAGGCCCGGTCACAGTCAGCAGACGCGTGCCGGCGTGTCGGAGGGCCGCCGTCACCGCCGAGAGCTCGGCCTCCCGCCCCACCAACCGTCCAGCCACGGCGGGCACGCCCCCGAGATCTGTTCCCATCAAAGGCATCGCCCCTCCGGGAATCGGCGCAGCGGGAAGTGCAAACGCACGGGGTAGCTTACTGAAACGGCGCGCGCCGCGTGTGCAGCAGTCAAGCGCGAGCCGCCTGGACGTGGCCTTGCTAGCCGGGGCCCGCGCTGAACGCGTGCTGGACGAGCCCCGGCGCCAGAATGGACTGATCTGCGCTACGCCGCACAGTTCGTACAGCCGCGCACGCCGAGACCGGTCACGCGGCGTCGTCCTCGTGCGGTCCCGGCGTGAGGACGCGGTGGCCGGGGCCAGCGTGCGCCCGGCGCCAGAGTCGCTCGAGGAACGCACCTTCGCCGGGCTTGCCCCACCAGTGCCACTCGGCACCGCACGCGCACAGCACCTGCCGCCACTCCACGTTCTCCGCGTCGTCGCGCCGGCCCACGAGCTTCACAGCCGGGCCTGCTCGCCGCGGATGAAGAGCGCGGACAGCGCCGTGCAGATGCCGCCGACGACCGTCAGCAGCCCGATCCACTGGACGAGCGCCGCGAGCGCGACCAGGTGGAGCGGGTTGAACAACATGAGGACGCCGATCAGCAACAGCAGCAGACCCAGGATCGCCGTCCCCACCGAGTGGCCGCTGACGAGCATGGTCACGCCGATGACCAAAGCCGAGGCGGCGAACAGCAGGTAGAGCAGGCCGACGCCGACCAGCGTCGCGTACAGGGGGTACGCCAGGATGAGGAGCCCCACCACGATCGCAACGGCCCCACCCGCGAGGCTCCAGCCCCAGCGGGTGCCGCGCTCCAGGATGGACTTCACCACTTCGATCACGCCGCCCACGATCCAGAAGAACGCCATGACGGTGACCAACGCGACCGCCGATGCGATCGGCGCGGTCAGCAGGAAGATGCCGAGCACGACGTTGGCCGCGCCCCAGAGCAGGACGCCCCACCACCCCATGCTGAAGGCCACCCACGGGCCACCCCCACGGTGGACGAAAGCGTTCACGGTCCCTCCTCGTATCGGCGGCCCGCCGGGGCGCCGCGCCAGCCGGTGGCCGTTCCGTACGCTCGCAGCGTAGGCAGCGCCGCCTGGCCAACCCCTGTCGGCCCGCGAAGAAGGCCGGGACATCTCCTGTCATCGGCTCTCGGTACCGCTCTTCCAGGAGAAGGGCACTCGGGCGGATGGCCAGCGCATGGCAGGAGAGCACGAGCGCCGCGACGATCGGGATCGGCCGCCCGTGAGGCGGCTGCACAGCGTCTACGGGTTCAGTCTCGTGTGTCTTGCTTGCCTGGCGTGATCGACTCGCTGGTCGGGTCAGGAGCGCACGACCACGCCAGGCGGGGGTAGCATCGGCGGCGGCTCCTGGACGCCGCCTGCACCAGCTGCTCGTCGGCATGTCTGGAGCCTGTCTATCGCCAGGGCCGGCGCCGGCAGCCGGCGTTAGAGCTCCTTCGCCACCCGGTCGGCTCGCCGCTTCAGCTCGGGAAGGGCCCGCGACAGCGTCTCGAGCAGCACCCGGACCCGCTCCGGCTCCGTGAGCGCGGCCTCGGGCGGCAGGCAGGAACGCACGGGAAGCGCCGCGGCGAGCGCCGCCGCTGTCGCCAGCCACTGGTCCGTCCGCACGCCGAGATCGGCCACGAGCGGCAGCAGGCCGGCGGCCAAGACGCGCGGCGGGGCCGTGCCGAGCAGCGGTTGGGGTGGGGCCGCGGGCTGCGCAGCCCGTGCCCCTGCCAGCCACGCCGCCGGCGATCCGGGTGAGCCAGGCGACGCCAGCGCCGTGCTGGCATCCCGGATGCGGGGCGGACGTCCACGCTTCCGAACAGGAACAGGTTGTTCAGTCACCTACGCAGCGTGGTCGAGGCTACCTGACAGGCGCATGGACGAACCGCGGTCCATTCCTGAACGCGGCCCGGCTGCCTGCCTGAAGCATCCGCCCGAGAGGCACGAGAATCCAGGGGATGTGCATCGTCGTCCCGCCGTCGGTTCAGCCGCGGTCCAAGCCGCGCGAAGGACACTCGGCCCGGACAACTGTTCGTGGAGGTATCGACGATGTGCGGGTACCTGGGGATCGACTGGCGTGCCGTGGCGGCTGGCCTCGCCTCCGCGGTGCTCTTGTGCGCGTTCGCGGTCGTGGTGCCCACGATCCCGTCGGCCACCGTGCTGACCGTGCTCGGCATCTGCGCGCTGTTGGACGGCGCCCTGCTGATGGGCCCTCGCCGAGGACGCGCCACCGCGCAGCTCGCCGAAGTGCGCGTCCCAAGCGGCCCGGCCGGGCCGGGCCGCCCCACACGCCGCTAGTGTAGCGCCGCCTGGCGCGCGTTCATGCCGCGTTCAGGTGTTGTCGGCCCGCCGTCAGGGTGGGTGCAGGGAGCTCCTCCTTAACTACCCCCAACGACAGCGGCTGTCGGAGGGGGCAGAGCGACATGGCGCGCGCGCAGCACGACGAACGCGACTCGCTGCCACGGGAGGTGGCCAGGATCTGGGCCACCGCTCCGATGAAGGAGATCGGAGGATCCGGCCGGTGGGTCAGGTTCGATCGTCCGGGTGGTGGCGTCGTCTACGTCCAGCGGTACGCGTGGGACGAGCCGTGTGTCTCACACTTCCTGGTCGTGACCTCCGACTCGCGTGGTCGGACGAGCCAGCACCGCTACGATAGCCTGCCGCCGGCCCTCGACGCCGTGCGGCGGATGCTCCTCGGCTAGCGCGTCAGCCGCCGACCACCTGCAGCTCCGCGGCCATGCCCTGCGCGGCGTGGCCTGGTATCGGGCAGATCAGTCGGTACGCACCCGGCGGCAGGTCCACGTCCACCTCGCGGCCCTCGCCGCGGTTGAACACGGGGGTGGACACGTCGACGCCCTGCCCGACGATCTGAAGCGCGTGCGGCGTGACGCCGACGTTCTCCGCGGTCAGGCGGATTTTCCCGGCCGGCACCCTGGTCCGCGACGGCACCAGCTTCCACTCGCTCAGCGTGACGTCGACGTCGCGGTCCTCGGCGCGGGTCCCGGCGGGCAGCGCCGGGGTGGCCGTGGCGGTCGCCCTGGTCGGATCGGGCGCCACGGCCGGCAGCGCCGGGGCGGAGGCGCGGCGGATGCGGTAGATGCCGTTCGGGTCCGACCAGTAGAGCGCACCGTCTGGCCCGGTGACGACGTTGACCGAGCACCCCAGCTTGACGACCTCTTCCGACGTGATCCGGTCGAAGCTTCCCGCCGCCAGCCGGATGCGCCGCAGCTGCCCCTGGTGCCAGTCGCAGTAGAAGAGGTCGTTCTTCCACTCGGGGATCTGGTCGCCCGTGTAGAACGTCAGGCCGGTTGGTCCGATCGTCGGGTTCATCACGGCGATCGGGTCGATGAGCCCCGGCTGGTTCTGGAAGCCGGAGGGCGGCCAGCCGTAGTTGCCGCCCCTGACGACGACGTTGAGCTCGTCGTTGTCGCCAGGGCCGTTCTCGTCGGCGAAGAGCGCGTGGGTCACCGGGTGGAAGTCGAAGCTGAAGGGGTTACGCAGTCCGTAAGCCCACACGGCGGGGTACTTGCCTGGCTGGTTCACGAAGGGGTTGTCGGGTGGGATCGAACCGTCGGCGTTGACACGCAGGATCTTCCCGGAGGGCGTCCCGAGGTCCTGGGAGGCCCCAGCGCACTGGCAGTCGCCGATCGAGACGTACAGCTTCCCGTCGGGCCCAAAGCGCATCGTGCCGGCGTTGTGCTCGGGGCCAGACGGCAGGTCGCGCAGGATCCGTGTCAGGTTCGTGCCTTTGTTGCCGACGTCGGTCAGCCGGACCACCTGGTTGGATCCGTTCGGGCCCCCGCTTTGCGCGCCGCCGCCCTGGACCTGTGTGTAGTACGCGTACACGTAGTGGTTCTGGGCGAAGGCAGGGTCCAGGACGATGCCCAGAAGGCCCGTCTCGGGATCGTCGGACACGCCGAACGAGTAGAAGGGTTCCGGTAGGAGCCTGCCGTTGGCCACGACCCGGATCTTGCCGGTCAGCCGCTCGCCGTAGAAGAGGCGCTGGTCGGGCGCGAACGCCATCGGGACGGGGAACGCCGCATCCGGGACGAACGTCTCGCTCACCATGCCGGGCAGGAGGTGCTCCTCCGGGCGGCCCTCGGCCGGCGCCGCTGTCGCACTTGCCACGATCGTCGGCGTTGGGGTCGGGGCGGCCGGCGTGGGGATGGTGGTCGCGGCCGGGGTCGCGGTCGGGCGGCCGATCACCGCGACCACCGTGGGGTCGTCCCCCACCGCGAAGGTCCTGGTGGGCCGTTGCGTGGCCGCGTCGACGACGGCTACCGTGCCGTCCGCCCGGTTCGCGACGTACACCTTGCTGCCGTCGCGGCTGAGTGCGACGCCGACCGGCTCGTGGCCGAGCGCGATCCGCTGGACCGGCGCTGGATCGTCGGGGACGACGACCCACAGCTCGCCCTCGTCCGGGCCTACGACGTAGACTGGGCCGCCCGGTACCTGGGCAGCGGCGGCCGGGCGGCCCGGCAAGCCCACCCGCGCGACGATGCGCTGCGTGTCGGCGTCGATCTCGACAAGCTCGTCGGTCGTGTCGGCGATGGCGTAGACGTGGCGCCGCGGCGGGTCGGCGAGCAACGCGAGGGGGCCGCCGCCGACCTCGATCTCGGCGAGCAGCTTGCCCGACCCCGCGTCGAGCGCCCAGACCGCCCCGCTGCCGCGTCCAGCCACGTAGACGGCGTCGCCGGACTGGCCGGCGGCCGTCACGACGGCCGAGAGCTGGCGCCGTAGCTGGACGCCGGGGACCTGCCGACCGATGTCGACGTGGCCGAACTCGTCGCCGTTCGCGTTCACGAACGAGAGTGCCGCCGGCGCGGGCGGCGCCTCGTTCGTTCCGCCGAGCGCCACGAAGGCGCGGAGGCCATCGCTCGAGAACGCCGCTGCGCGCGGGCCGTTCCGCAGCCGCCGCGCGCCCTGCCGCTCGCCCTTGACGAGGTCGACGACCTGGAAGTCGCCCTCGCCGGGGTTGTCGTCGAAGGCCCAGAGGGTCTGACCGTCGGGCGCGGCCGCGAGGTTGACGACCGGTACGCCGACGTCGATGCGCCGGAGCTGCGCACCGGTCGCCGGGTTGATCAGCGCGATGCTCTGCCCCTTCCGGCTTCCCACGGCCAGCAGCTCCGCGCCCGAGGGCAGTGCGGCGGCGGGCGTGGCGGGCGCGGCGATCGCCGGCAGTGGTAGCGGCGCGCCCGGCGGGGCTGCGGGGATGGTCGTCGGGGTGCGTGCGCCGACGGGCACCAGCGGCGGCAGCGGCGCGACGACCGGGGGCGGCACCATGGGCGGCTCGCCGGGTGGCCGACCCGCGGCCTGCCGCGGCACGCCGCGCACCACGTCGCGCGTGTCGGTCCCGGACGACGCCACGGCCGCGAGGAGGAGCAGTGCCAAGATGGCCACCCGGCGCGCCGACGGCACGCTACGGTCCGATCGGCGCGCCCAGGCTCCCCGTCGCGACCAGCCTGCCTTCGCCAACGGACAGCGAGCGCACCGAGAAGCGCCGACCGCCGAGGTCCTCTTCGATCTGGTCGCGCACGGCGCAGGCGAGCACCCGGCGCGCCTGACCCGGAAGAGGCGTGTTGCCGAGGTAGCCGTCGTCGACCAGCACGGACACCTGTCCCGCGTCCACCGCCGCTGTGGCGGAGAAGTCGAGCGACATGAGCGTCCAGCCGGTGTCGGCCGTGCCGGTGACGACGATCTGGCCGTCGTGCATCCCGATCGCGACGCGGCCGACGTTGGCCGTGCCCAGCGCCGTGACGCCGAGGGAGCGGCCGCTGGCCCGCGTGTTGAGCTGGCTGGTGAGCAGCGCCTCGTCGATCTCGACCGTCTGCTCGGCCGGCGGCGCGGCGGCGAGCAGCAGAGCGAGGACGGCGGCGACGGTCGGCGAAGGAAGCGGCAGCGGACGCACCTCGGCGCAGGATGGCGGAGGGAGCGCAAGGCGCGTCCCCTCCGCCATCCAACCTACCGGGGTCGGTCAGACGCGCCTTGGACGCTGGGCGCGCCAACCTGAACAGCGCCTGACACGCCGGGCGAGCGGCCGAGCCCTACTTGACCACCAGCTTGCCGGTCATCCCGGCCTCGCGGTGCCCCAGGACGGTGCAGACGTACTCGTACTCACCCGGTCGGTCGACGGTGAACTCCCACTTGCCCTTCTGCCCGCCGTCCAGCGTCGGCGTGCCGACGCCGAGGCCGGGGAGCGTCAGGTTGTGCGCCAGGATGCTGGAGTTGTCGAAGACGAGCGTGATCTTGCTGCCGCGCTGCACCTCGATCGTGCTGGGGTCGAAGGTCAGGTCCTTCACGTGGACGGCGACCTCGACGACCGGCGCCGGCGCTGGGCGCGGTGTCGGCGGGAGGGTCGCCGCGGTCGGCCTGGCGGGCGTGGCGGTCCCAACGACCGGGGTGGGCGCCGTCGTCGCGACGGCCGGCGGAGTCGGTGGTGTAGCGCTCGCCTGGGCTGCGCCTGGCGTGGCTTGAACGGCGGCAGTCGCCGCGGACACTGTCGTGGGCGGCCCCACGAGGGCCGCCTGGCCGGCTGGCGCGACCGTCACCGCCAGGCTCTTGCCGAGCGGTGTGAACGGCACGCTGCTGCGGAGCGGCTCGGCCTGCGTCGTCAACGCGAGCGTGTACGTGCCGGGCGTGACGAACGTGTAGGCGATCGTGTCCACGGCCGACCGCGGGTGGACGTCGCCGGACTGGTAGACGACCAGCCCGTCGTCCCGGAAGATCGTCAGGTAGTGGTCCGACTCGAGGATAGGCTGGTGGTCGTCGGCGCTGGCCACCCCGAACGTGATGTTGGTCGGGATGCCGGCCGTCGGCGCGCCGTCGACCGAGAGCGTCTGCTCCGCCGGCATGACGAGCCCCGCCGGCAGTGCCTCGATGCGCGCGTCCGCTAGCAGGCCGGCACCCATGGCGTCGGCCTGCAGCTTCGGCGTGTCGGATGAGGCGGTTGCCTTGGCGAGGACGCGGTAGCGACCCCGCCGGAGCGGTCCGACCCAGGCTTCCTGCACCCCGAGCGGGGCCCGCATCTCCGACGTCTGGAAGACCGTCGCGCCGGTCGGGTCCTTGATCTCGAGCTCCATGGTCGCCCCGCCGATCGGCAGGCCCGCGGCGTCGAGCGCCGTCAAGCGGAATCGAGGGCCCAGCTCGGCCGCCACCGGGCCAAGCGGTGGGTCGATCTGGAGTGCCAGCCGAGGGCGGCCGGGCGTGGCGGTTGGGACCGCGGTTGGCGTGGGACCGGGAGGTGGCGCGGGCGTTGGGGCCGGCTTACTGGATGGCTCGCCAGTTACCTCGACCTCGATCGTCTTCGCCGTCGGCGCGAACGACACGCTGCTCCGACCGGGTACCGGGAAGCTGGTCAAGGCGACCTGGTACTTGCCCGGCTCGGGGAACGTGTACTGGAAGGTCTGCGTGCCCCCGCCGGCCTCGAGCCCGTCGAGGCGAAACGGAAGCGCGCCGTTGCGGCCGATCCGCAGGTGGTTGTCGGAATGGAGGATGGGGTTGCCATCCTGGGGGTTCTTGACCGAGAAGGTGACCTTGGCAGGCACGCCCGCCTTGGGCTGGCCCTCGACGGCGAGCGCGAGCAGCGCCGGGCGGCCGAAGCCGCCGGGCTGGGCGACGAGGTCTACCCCCTTCTCGAGCGTGTCGGCGAACGCCTCGTCGGCGGGGGTCGCGTCGCTGGCCGAGGCCGACGCCTGGACGTGGTAGGCGCCGGGCGCCAGCGGCCCGACCCAGAAGCGGTGCGCGCCCAGCGGCTCGCGCAGATCAGCCGCGCCGTAGACCAGCTTGCCGTCGTCGTCGGTGACCCGCACGGCGAGGTCGAGGCCACGTAAGGGGACGCCCGCTCGATCGGTGGCGGTGACCATCAATCTGACGGGCAGCTCGGCGGGCACCGCGCCGACCGGCCCTTCGATCGCGATCGACAGGACCCCAGTACGGCCAGCGTCGGGCGGCCCGGCGGTGCCCGCCGCTGGGAAAGTCTCCGCCGTCGCCTGTGTCTCGCCCGCCGCGGCTGTCGCGGCCGCCTGGATGATGGGGGAGGGTGACTCGCCGTCGCGCAGCGGACTGCGGCAGCTCACAACCAGCAGCGCGAGGGCACACAACAAGCGCGGTGTTCGCATTCGGTTCGCTCCTCGACGGCGGCGCGCGTCACCGCGGCCGCGGCGGCGTGGGAGATGGCTGGGGCGACGGCGTCGGCTTGGGCGTCGGCTGGTTGGGGCGCGGCGCCGTCGCCGTCGACGCGGGCGGATGCGGGGGCGACGTCGGGCTGGGTGGGCTGGTGGCGGTCGGTACGGGATGGAGCAGGCCGGTGGGAGTGGGGTGTAGCGGTGTCGAGCTGGGCGCGGGCGTGGCCGTGGGCCGGGGGTCTGGAGTCTCGGTCAGCGTAGCTTCTTTGAAGTTGCGGATTGGCGTTGGGGTCGTCGTGGGCGTCTTGGCCGGCGTTGCGCCTCCGGTCGGGGCGCGCGCCGCGGTCGCGGTTGGTGCTGGGCTTGGGGTGCGGCCCGCGGTGGGGGTGGTCGGGGGCATCGGCGCGGTCGGGCTGGCGGTCGCCGTCCTGGCGGCCGTTGGGCTCGCCGAGGGGGTCCGGGCTGGCGTCGCGGTGGCGGCCGACGTGGGGGTCGCGCTCGTCGTCCGCGCCGGCGTCGCGGTCACGGTACTCGGAGCGGCTGGCGTGGCTGTGCCGGCCGCTGGGGCAGTCGCGCGCGCGGTCGGGACGATGGCGGCGGTAGCCGTCGCGGTCGGAGCGCTTGTGGCCGTCGCGCTGGCACGGCTTGCCGTCGCGGTCGCGGCGATCGAGGCGGCCAGCGCCGACGGGACGTCGGTCGCCGTGGGCGGCACCGTCGCCTCGGCGGTGGGCGTTGACGGAGGCGGTGGCGTCGCCGTCGGGGGTTCCGGTGTCGCCGTCGGCGGCTCCGCGGTTGCGGTCGGCGTGACCGGGATGGCTGTGGGCGTATCCGGCACGGTTGTCGGCGTGTCGGGGGCGGCCGCCGGTGGCTCCGACGTGACGCCCGGCTCGGCTCCGAACGAGTCGGTCGGCACGGTTGGTGGGGCCTCCGTCGCCGCGGACGTGGAGATCACGTCCTCGGCCGTTGGGCTCGCCACGGGCGGAGGGGTGGTCGGCGTGGCGGTGGCCAGCGCGGCCGCTGTCCCGGTCGCGGCGGCGGCGAACGTGGCGAGGGGTGCGTACGGCGTCGCGGTGGCCGTGGCTGTCGGCGTCGCGAGCGCTGCCTCGGCCACGCCGGTCGCCGTGCCCGCGTACGCCGCGGCGAACGCGGCCGCCTCGGCGCGGGCGTCGTCGGGTCCGAGCTGCTCGGGCTGGGCGCCGGTTGGATGGACCGCCCCGATGGCGATCGAGACGAGCGCGAGGCCGACCACTGAGGTACCCCCCAGGAGCCGACGGGTCGCGCCGATGCGGGAAGAGGAGAGGCTCCCTGGCATGCTGCCCTACGCTACCCGGATACCGGCGGTCCGAACCTTACCCCCCGACGGCTGGCCCTGAACGTGCGCTGGATGCACCCGACGGTCGCGCCGGGGTGCGTCCAGGCCGCGTCCAGGCGCACGCGCCGTTCTGCCATGGGCGGTCCAGCGCCGGCGCCTGATCGTGCGGTCCGGCGGCTGCCTAGCCGCCAACGCCACTCAGAACAGGGCGCCAGCGCGCGCCCGATCGAGGAGAGACCCGTGTTTCGCTCGCGCCTCTTTCTGTCCGTCCTGCTCGCCTTCGGCCTGGCCGCCGTGGCCGTTCCGTCGGCGGGGGCGCAGACCCCCACGTTCGCGACGCTCGTCCAACAAGGACTGAGCGGCAACCAAGACCTGTCGCTGCAGATCAAGTCGGCGCTCGGTCCCGGCGACCTCACGGCCGTCAAGACGCAGTCGAGCACCGCGCTCGGCACGGCGAACGGCGTCCTGAGCGCCCTCGACCAGGCGCTCCCGATGGCGCCCGACGACGCGTCGCGCTCGCGCATCGAGGGGCTGCGCGGGCACATTCGGGCGACCGCGGCCCCGCTGAGCCAGGCGGCGCAGGCGAACACCCCGGACGAGGCGCGGGCGCGGCTCGACCAGGCGCGCGGTGAGGCCGACGAGTCGCTGGCCGAGTTCCAACCGTTCGCGGCCGCGTTCGTGGCGCAGCTGCCCAAGAGCGGCGGCTTGAGCGACGTCGTCCTCTCGGTCGTCGCCGCCTTCGGTGGGTCGCTAACCCTGGCTGGAGCTCTCCTTCGGCGGGTGAGCCGTCTGCCCGGTCGCCTCGCTCTCCGGCGGCCGCCGCCGGCCGCCGGACTGGCGTCCGCCTACGAGCCCGGGTCGGTGTTGCCGGTCACGTAGGCCGCTTGGTCCCAGGGCTTGCCGAACTGGTCGAGGTAGCGCTGCTCGTCGCGCTGGCGGGCAGCGCGACGAGCAGCTTCCGGATCGTTCGGGCCGCCGATGCCCTGTCTGACGTGGACGGGGTCGGGGTCGAACGGGCCGCCGAGCGCGACCACGCCGCCCGCGGCGACGGGCACGGGCGGCTGGGGCGCGCCCTGAGCGGTTGAGGGCGTGTTGCTCCCTGCGGGCGCGCCCGCCGGCGCCCCCGCGGCCGGCGCCGTCCGGTCGCTCATCGACGGCGCCGCGGCGATCGGCTTCGCGGCGTCCGGCCGCGGTGCGCCGAGCAGCGGCCACTGGTAGCCTGCCAGCAGGTCTTCCTTCGCCTTGTTCAGCGTGAACCAGTCGTCCTGGAGGACGCCGCCCGTGTCGCCGGAGTCCGGGTTCCAGGACCAGTACGTGTAGCTGATGCCGTTTTCCCTCAGGAACGCCACCAGGTTCCGCTGCCACGTGCCCTCGGCGTCGCCGCCGACGGATCGGCCCCCGAACTCGCCGACGAGCACGGGCGCGACGTTGTCGAGCCGCAGGTACGCCCAGAACTGCCGCCATAGGCCCGGCAGGTTGTTCGGGAAGTCGGCGGCGCGGAACCACGGCTGCCCGTAGACGCCCGGGCCGTACTCGTGCGGCGAGTACACCAGCTTCGTCGGGTCGGACAGGCGGACCGGGGCGGTCTGCGCGCCGATCAGATTGCCGCCCCACCAGTACCACTGGCCGGACTGCTGCTCGATCCCCTGGACGAGGATGAGCCAGTCCGGGTTGACGGCGAGGATGGCGTTGCCGGCGCGCTCCGCCGCCAGTCGCCAGTCGGTCTTGGTGTTGCCGTCACCCCACGTGGCGGGGCCCCTCGGCTCGTTGTGGAGGTCGGCGCCGATCACGGTGTCGTTCCCCTTGTAGCGCCCGGCCAGCATCACCCAGTCCTGGATCCAGCGCGCCTCGGAGACCTGGTCCGTGTACCAGAGGTCGGACTGCGCCTGGGCAGTCGGGCGGTGCCGGTCGAGGATCACCTTGAGGCCCCGGCGGCCAGCGCCGTCCACGATCCTGTCCATGATCTCGAGGCCGGAGAGACCCGCGAGGTCGGGGTTCTTGTTGAAGTCGATGCCGTTCGGCTTGCTGGCCGGATCGAAGAGCTGGTTGCTGTAGGGCAGCCGGATCGTGTTGAAGCCCGCCACCGCGATCTGATCCAGCATCTCCTGCCAGTTGCGGGTCCACAGTCCGTGCGGCGCGAACGTCTCCGTCTCCATGCCGAACCAGTTGACGCCGGTGATCCGTATCTCGTTCCCCGCGCCGTCCACGAGGCGGGCGCCGTCGCCGCGGATCGAGCCGATGGCTGGCTGGCTCGGCGGGGGAGCGGACGCCGAGGTGGCCTGCGCGGCCGCGCCCACCGGCGTCAGCGTCGCCGCGAGCGCGAGCGCGCCGAGCGCGAGCCGGAGCACGCCACGTCTCGAGTGGGCGGAGCGGCGTCCCCGTCCAGGGTCCGTCCGGCGAGCGTCAAGTGCACGTTCAGGCAGGGCTGGGGCGCGTCCAGGTTCGGTCCAAGGCAAGGCGGTAGCCTCCAGTGGGGGATACCGCCCATTGTGGGGACGACCGGTCTAACGACGGTCACTCGTCGGTCTCGCGGCGGTCAGCCGCGCACAGAAATAAGCCGGGGGCCGCGCTGCGTGGAGCGCGGCCCCCGGATGGGTTACGGTCGGCGGCGGTTAGTGCGGCTGGCCGGTGACCGCGTCCAGCGCGTGGACGGCCGCGTCGATCTTCGCGTCGTCGCCGTTGGCGGCCTCGTGGATCGCCTGGAGCACGTCCTTCATCGGCGCGGTCGTCTTCTCGTCGAAAGCCTTCAACGCGTCTTCGGTCTTGCTGAGCTCGGCCTGGAGCGCCGATCGCCGCTTCGCCATGTCGTCCTTGCGGGCGGCGATCTCGTCTCCGCTTAAGGGCTGTCCTTTGGTCTGGTTCTGAATCGTGACGCCTTCCTTGAGGCCGTTGAGCTTGTTGCGGAGCTCGTTGGTGACCGCCTTGGGGTCGAAGTTCTGGCTCGGCTGGGGAGCGGTCTTGGCGCCCGTGGCGTTCGGCACGGCGGATTTCGCCGCCGCGCTGCCGCTGATCTGGCGTAGCTGGGCCGCCGCCTCGTCGAGCTTGCTCATGTCGCCGGCGAACGCGGTCCGGATGGTCGCGTTGGCCGAGCGCATCTGCTCAGCCGGCTTGGTCGAGATGGTCTTCAACGCGGCGTCGGACCGGTCGGTCTTGTCGACGAGGTCGCGCTGGAGCTTGAGCATGGCGCCGGTGTCGTCCTTCTTGATCGCGGCCTGGAAGGCGATGATGGTCTGCTCCATCTCGCTCGCGAACTTCGGCAGGTCGGTGATCGGGTTCGGCGCGCCTGGGGCGCCAAGGGCCGCGGCGGCGTCGTCCTGGGTGCCGGCCAGCTTGGCGAGGCTCTTCTGCGCCCCGTCCATCTTGTTCGTCTCGCCGGACACCGCGGCGCGGGTCGCCGCGATGGCGTCCCGCAGCTCGTGGGCGGGGCCCGACTCGTCGAAGCCGAGCGTCTTGGTGGTCTGGTCCGCCTCGGCCAGGATCTGGCGCTGAAGACGGAGCAGGTCGTCACGGCTGCCGCCGGCGGAGGCAGTGCGGAAGGCGTCGAGCTTGGTCGAGAGGGAGAGGGCGAGCGCCGGGATGTCAACCGCGGCTCCCGCCGACGTGCCGCTCTGCCGTTCGATGACCTGGGCCGCCGCGGCGAGCGCGTTCGGGTCGCCGTCGAGCCCCTTGCGCAGGTCGGCGAAGGCGGCGTTGAGCGACTTCCCCTTGTCGGACTTGTCTTGAACGTTGGCGCGCTCGAGCGCGGTCAAATCGATGAGCAGGTCGCCTTGCAGCCGCACGGCGCTCTCGACGCTGTGATCGTGCACCGCCTGACGGAAGCTCCTGAGCTTGTCGGCCAGGTCGCTCAACGCCAGGCTCATCTCGACGCCCGGCGTCGCGGCCGTGCCCGAGGTGACGAGCCCGCTCGTCGCCGCCCCGCTCGTCCCCGCGCCAGTCGGCTGGCGCAGCGCGGCGTCTGCGTGGTCCATGGCCTGGTTATCGCCGACGATGCCGGCGCGGATGTTGGACATCGTCGTCATCAGGGCCGCGGCCTGCCGCGATTTGTCGTTCTTGAGGGCCGTCTCGCCCTGGTCGACGGCGGCGAGCAGCTCGCGTCCGGCGCGCAGGGCGATGTCGAGATCTTTGCCCTTCAGGGCGGTGCGGTAGGCGGTGAGCTTGGTGGCGAGGTTGGCCGCCGTCGGCTCGACCTCCTTGCTCGGTGGGATCGGCGTCGCGGTCGGGAGCGGGGTCGGACGTGGGGTCGGGGTCGCGATGGGGGTTGGTGGCTCCTGCGGCGTGGCCTCGACCGCCTCGGCGTCGTCCGTCGACGCCGCGCCGACCGCGGCCGGCTCGGCCGCGGCGACTTCGGGCTCGCCGACGGTCGACGAGATGTCCTCTTGGGTCGCCTCGGGCGGGGCCTCGGAGTCGGAGGGAGAGGCGGCCGAGCAGGCGGCCGACGCAAGCAGGATCGCGGCGAGAATCCAGGCACGACGCATCTTCGCGGGTCTCCTCATTGCTGCCCGAACGCGGGCGTCGGGCAGTGTCCGAGCCGTTCGAGCACTGTTCGGTGGTGGCGCGAGGTGTTCGCGGGGAGGGCGTTGACCGGGAAGTACCCCAGCTCGACGACCTCGGAGCTCCGACGGAAGCGACCGCCGACGATCCAGGCCTCGAACACGAGGTCGAGCCGGCCTTGCCTCGACTGGTCGATCGCCAGCACGCCGTCGACCGCGACCTCGAGCCCCGTCTCCTGCCGGACCTCCCGTCGGACGGTGGACCGAACGGTCTCGCACGACCGCACGGCGCCGCCGGGCAGCCCCCAGACCTCGCCTTCGCCGTCGATCGGGTAGCTGTGCCGTGCCAGCAGGTAGCCCCGTCCGTCGGGTGCTTCGATGGCGGCCAACGCCCCTACCACGAACGTGTCGTTGACGACCCGCATGGCCAGACCCCGCAGCCCGTCCGTCATCGGCAAGCCGAAGCTCGCCGCCCAGAGCCGGGGCAGCAGTCCGCCAGCGTGGCCGTCATGGTTCATCGGACGACGTCGAAGCGCGTGGCGCGGCGGCCGGCGCGCTTCGACCCCTCCTCCCGCTTAAGGGCTCGCCGGCTTAGCCGGCTGCCCGTTGGCAGGCTGTGCGACCGTCGGAGCGGCCGCTGGCTTCGGCGCCGACGTGTTCGGCGCGCTCGTGGTCGCCGCGGCGCTGTTCGGCGCCGCACCGCTCGCCGGCGCCGTGACGGGCCCGGTGCCGGCGGTCGCGACGGCCACCGGCTTGGGAGCGGTCGTGTTCGGCGCGGTCGTGTTCGACGGCCCACCGGTGACCGGGGCCGTGACGGGCGCGGTGCCGACGGTCGCGACCGCGGCCGGCTTGACGGCCGTCGTCGACGACGTCGTTCCGCTCACCCGCGTGGCCGCGACCGCGCCGCCGGCGGTCGACGGGGGGGCGGACGTCTGGGCCGCGCCGCCGGTCGTAGCGGCACCGCCGCTGGTGGCGGCGCCGTTGGCGGGCCCGACTGGCTTAGGCGCGGCGGGCAGGGTCTCGATTGGTTTGGCGGGGCCGACCGTCGCGGTCGGCGGGATCGGCTTCGCCGGAACCGCCGTCGGCGTCGGCGCCGCCTGCGAGCAGGCCGCCAGCAGCAGCGCCCCCGCGAGGGGCAGGAGCGGTGCGAGCAGCCTGGTGCGGGTCGGCACGGTGATTTCGCGCATGGAACCTCCACGATCGTGGTTGTCGGCGCCTCTGGCCAGGCACGTCCGGCTCTGGTGGTGCGGCCGGAGCGGCGGGTCAGCTTGGGCGCCGCATGCCGCGACGTTAGGACTGGCCCGACCGACCTTTGCTGAACCGGCGTTCCAGGGCCATGGATGCACCCTGAACCGCGGGCCCTGGCCAGGGCTTGTCCAGGCCGGGTGCAGGTGGCCGACGCGGCGGCCAGGCCTGCGTCAGGCCGGCGACCGCACAGTGGGGGTCGATGGAGCGTCGGCGCGGAGGTGACGGCGTGCGCCAAGCAGTTGTGCGGACGTTGGCCGTATGGGGACTGCTGGACTGCGCCTGGCTGGCGATCGATCCGGCCGGCTGGGCGAGGTCCTGGGGGCGGGTTATCTCAGGTTTCCGCGGACACAAGGCGATTGCCAGGGGTGTGGCCGCGTCACGCGCGGCGATCTGCGTTGGCCTCCTGCTCTTCGGCTGATCGCCTGGCACAGGCCTGCCTCGAGCTGTACGAGCTGTACCGCGCGGGCGAGATCGACGCCAATCGGCTGATGTCGCGGCTCCATCAGCTCCGTCTCGACGTCCTGCGGGAGCGGTGTTGCGGGCCGCGGGCTCTGCGTGCGGATGAACCAGCGGGGAGGCCGCGGCCGCCGGATGCGTCGGTCCGTGGCGGCTCGACCGGGTGATCGCCGATAGGGGCCTCGGTCTCCACGGCCACGCGGTTTCCCGGCCGCCAGCGCCGGGGAGGTGCGGCGCCACCTCGCCGTGCACCGGCCGGCAGCCAGCCCCAGACGCTGGCCCGCGCGTGCTCCACGCCCCGTCACTCAGAGGCCGCGGGCGTGGACCTTCTCGACGCGCAGCCGGATCCCGATCCGGTCCGAGCCCTTGATAACGTCCCACCGCCGCGAGCCGAGGCGCTGGCCGATGTAGCGCGGCGCGATGAGCTCGTTCACCTCGCGCTCCTGGACGGCCCGGTCCTCGACCAGCTCGGCGGTGCCGCTCAAGGTGACGTAGCGCATGCCGTCTTCGACGCAGATCGCCATCCGCGGATCGCGGCGAAGGTTCCGTTCCTTCAGAAGCCCACGGGTCGCGTTCAGCAGCACGACGTCCTCGGTCGGATGCAGGGCGTACCACATCACGGTGAGTTGGGGCGAGCCATCGCGGTTGATCGTGGCCATCACGGCGAAGTGGGGCACCTCCAGGAAGGCGCGCACGTTCTCGGCGATCACGTCGCGCCCACCCACGCCGTCTCGTGCGTCTCGATCCCGGCGCCGAGGGTCGGCGGCGCCGGTTCGAGGAAGCGGTTGGGGCTGGCGCCGACCACAGTCCCGCGTCGGTCGATTGGCATGCTGTGTCTCCTCGGTCGATCAGGCCACGCCGAGCGCCTCGCGGACGCGGTCGCAGACCAGCAGCGTGTGGCTGCGCGCGGGGTCGGCGTGGGTGGTGAGCAGCGTCTTTGCGAAGCCGACGGCCAGCCCGTGCTCCGGGTCGGCGAACGCGACCGAGCCGCCGGCGCCGGAGTGGCCGAAGGCGGTGACACGCGGCCCGATCGCCGCGCCCGGCGTGCCGCCCAGGAAGTAGCCGAGCCCCTTGTTGACCGCCCGGCCGAGGTTCGCGTCGACCTCGCCCGTCTGGAGCGCTGTCGCCACCTGGACGCGGTCCGGTGGGAGCAGCCGGACGCCGTCGACCTCGCCGATCAGGGCGGCGTACATACGGGCGAGCGAGCGGGCGCTGGCGACGCAGTTGCCGCCCGGGATGGAGGCGCGCCAGCCGGGCGGCTGGGCGATGATGCGCACGAGCTCCTGCGGCGCGGCGCGGGCGGCGATCGAGTCGGGCGCCGGCTGGGGCACACCCGGCTCCGGCTCGGCGCGCTCGAGGTGGGCGACGCGCGGCGCGGCCTCCTCCGGGATGCCGAAGTAGATGTCGCGCATTCCCAGCGGCGCGCAGATCTCCTCCTGCACGAACCGCCCGATCGGCCGCCCGTCGATCCGCCGCACGAGCTCGCCGACGATCCAGCCGTAGGTGAGCGCGTGGTAGGCGGTCGTGGTGCCTGGCTCGAGGATCGGCTGGAGCTCGGCGACCTTGGCGACCATCTTGTCCCAGTCGAGCAGGTCCTCGGGCACCAGGCCGTCGGGCATCTGCGGGATGCCGGCCCGGTGGGTGAGCGCGTCGCGCACGGTGACGCGCGCCTTGCCATTCGCGGCGAACGCGGGCCAGTAGGCCGCGACCGGCGCGTCGTAGTCCACCTTGCCGCGCTCGGCGAGGATGTGCAGCGCCGTCGCGGCGACGCCCTTGCCGGTCGAGAAGACGGTGAAGAGCGAGTCGCCGTCCACGGCGCGGCCCTCGTCGCGGGCGGCCACCCCGGCCCAGCAGTCCACCACCAGCTGGCCGCCCAGGTAGGCGGCGACCTGGAGCCCGACCTCGCGGCCGTCGCCGACCATCTCGTCGAGCAGCGCCTTGACACGCGCGTTCGCCTGTTCGTTCATGTGCTCCTCCGGCGCGCCCATCTTCGCATGGCGCACGGCGGGCGGTCGTCCTGATCGGGGCGGAGATGGCGGCGACGTTCCATCCCTGGCGCCGCCGCGTCGACTTCAGAAGGCGCCGATCGAGCCGCCTGTGGTGGGGCTGCGTTCATTCCCCATCGGTGCCGCCGGGGCTTCCGTTCTGGCGGTGGCTGTACGAGCTGCCGGGAGGCGGACTTCCGCGCGATCGCGCTGGCCACGCGCGGAGCCGGGCATACGCTGCGTACCTGTGCGATACGCTCGTCGAGATGAGGCGCACGACGATCACGCTGCCCGACGAGCTGAGCGACGCCATCGAGCGTCTCCGGCGCGACCAGCCGGTCCCCGCGCCGCTGAGCGGGGTCGTTCAGGCCGCGATCGAGAGTACCTGGCGCGGCGGGGCTACGGCGCGGCGCTCGGCGGTGGGGGTCTTCGCATCACACCAGCTGCCCGGGTGACGGTGCGCGCGACGTCAGCACGGCGCATGACCGGTACGTCGCCGAGCGCCCACGCGGCGCGTGACGTGGACGGTCCTGGCCGACACCGGCCCGCTCTACGCCGCCCTGGATCCGGACGACCAGTACCACCGCCGCGCGCAGGCCGAGATGGCTGTGCTCGCCCGTGCTGGCAGCTCGGTCGCGGTGTTGTGGCCGACGATTCTCGAAGCCGACTCGCTGGCGTTGTACCGGCTGGGCGTTCCGGGCCGCGCGCCGCTGGCCCGCCGAGGTGACGCGTGGTGCGCTGGGGGTCGATCCGACCCCCGGTGACTACGCGTGGGGCGCCCAGCTGGTCGAGGCGTTTCCCGACCAGGCGCTGACGCTGTTCGACGCGGTCCTGGCGGTGTTCGCGCGCCGTCTCACGGCGCCGGTCTGGGCGTACGATACCACTTCGGCGTCGTGCGGATCGAGGTGTGTCGCGAAGGCTAGAACGCCGGCCCACTGGTGTCACCCCGAGGAGGGACGCGAGGGATCTGGGCCGTCGCGCCGTCCCCGGCTCCCCCGGGGCGCCGGCGCACGGCGCGCCGGTCGAGGTTCCTCGCTCCGCCCGGAACGACCGCCGAGGCCGGGCAGGCGAACACCGGGCCGGCGTTGTAGTCAGTCGGCCGGCATGCGGGCCAGGAGCTTGCGCAGCGTCGCCGTGAACGCGGCCAGCTCCTCCGGCGGGAGCCAGCCGAACAGCTCGGCGTCGACGCGCGCGCTGGTTGCGACGGCCTGGGCGAGCCGCTCGCGGCCGCGCTCGGTGATGCGCACGGCGTAGGCGCGGCGGTCGCGCGGCGCGGGGCGGCGCTCGGCCAGGCCGGCCCGCTCCAGGTCGTCGACGATGGTCACGACCGAGGACTTGTCGATGTCGAGCGCCTCGGCGATCTGCCGCTGGATGAGCGGCCCGCTCGCCGCGAGCAGCCCCAGCACGCCGACGTGGCGCGCCTCGAGCCCAAGTGGCTTGAGCGCGGCGTTGTAGACGCGCCGGCCGCGGCGGTGCACGGCCTGCACGAGGAAGGCGGGCAGCTCGGTCAGCTGACGCGGCGGCATCTCGCGAAATATACTAGCCATAGATAATCTATAGACAGATAATATCGGTGCTGCGTATTGCCGATGGGACTGCGCGTGATCGTGGTTGGTGGAGGGCCGGTGCGCGTGGCGTACGCCGACGCGGCCGCGCCCGGCGTGGGGTTGGCGGCGTGGCGGGCGGCCGAGGACGTCGATCTGCTGGTCGGCGCCGACACCATCAGCTCGGCGATGCGGCGGCTGCTCCTACCGCACGGGCGGGTCGTGGCGGCGTGATCGCGTCTCCCGCGTCCTCGTCCGCCGCCAAGCTGCGTCCGTTCCTGCCGCTCGTCGTCGACGTCGCCGCACCGGTCCTCGTCTATTACGCGCTGCACGCGCTCGGCGCCAGCGACGTCCTCGCGCTCACCGCCGGCGGCGTCGTGAGCGCGGCGAACGCGTTGGTCGGGGTGGTGCGCGACCGGCGGGTGGACAAGATAGCGCTGCTCGTGCTGTTCGAGTTCGCGCTCAGCATCGTCCTGCTGTTCGTGACCGGCGACCCACGCTTCCTGCTGCTAAAGCCTTCGCTCTACATCGCGATCGGCGGGGCGTACTGCCTGGCGACCGCCTTCGCCGGCCGGCCGCTCGTCTACGAGACCGCGCGGCCTTTCGCGACGAAGGGCGACCCCAAGCGCGAGGTGGCCTGGGAGCGCTGCTGGACGGCGTCGGAGCCGTTCCGGCGCGAGCTGCGGCTCCTCACGGTCGTCTGGGGCGTCGGCTTCATGCTCGAGGCCATCGCCCGCGCCGCGCTGGTCTACAGCCTGCCGGTGGACAAGGCCGTGCTCGCGGCGCAAGCGCCGCTGGTGGTGTTGTTCGTCACGCTCGGCGCCCTCAGCCGGATGCGCGTGCCACGGCTAAGCGCGTGCGTCGACGGGCAGCAGGCCGCGTAGGGCCCGGGCTACGCCCAATACGGTTCAGTGAGGGTCGCCGATCGTGCGGTCCGGCCCCGCCCACGTCCCCCCGCCGACCGGGGGCGGGGCATCCCCGAGCTCGAGGCCGTCGCCGATCGCGCGGTCCGGCCCCGCCCACGTCCCCTCTCCCTCTGGGAGAGGGCCAGGGTGAGGGCGTCCCCCGCGGCCGCCGGTGCTTAATAAGTGAACCGTTATGGGGGCTGCGCCGCCGCCGGCGGCTTGACGCGCCACCGCCGGTCGGGAACAATTGGCGCGTCGGGCAAGAATCGCCCCGCTAGAAAGGCAGGGTCGTTGGTGAGGGTCGTCCGCGTCCTGGTCGTGATCCACTCTGCCCTGCCCACCGGGACGGCCGGCTAGCTCCGTCAGCCTGGGTGTGTTTCCAGCGAAACACACCCCTCCTGCCAGGGGCACTCGGTGGGCGTTCGCGCACACGAGGAGGCCCTAATGTCGGTCCGTGCTTCTCCGCGCTCAGCCACGCGTCCATTCGCGCGCAGGAGAAGACGTTGTCCCGCACCTACCGGGGCGCCGAGCGCCGGCGCCTCTCGTTCATGCTCCACGCCGAGGAGTTCCGCTGCCGGCGCTGCAAGCTGATGGTCTTCCCCGTCCCGAGCGGCGGCCACCACCGCAACCACTGCCCGTACTGCCTCTGGTCGCGCCACGTCGACCGGCGCGTGCCGGGCGACCGCGCGAGCGATTGCGGCAGCCTGATGCGGCCGGTCGGCGTGATCGTCCGGCCGAGCGGCGAGCAGGCCGTGCTGCACCGCTGCCTGGGCTGCGGTCTGGAGCGGCGCTGCCGCGTCGCGGCCGACGACGACACGGTGGCGGTCATGCGGCTGCCGGTGGTCGCGCTGCCCGCGCCGGCGAGTGGCGTTCCGGCCCGGGAGGCGGTGTAGCCTTCGGCGCGATGCGGCCCACCCTCCGCGCGATCGCCGGGGTCGTCCTGGCGCTCGCGCTGGTGGGTGGGCCGCCGCGCGCCGCGGCCGCCGGCTGCACGTTCCAGCTCGGCTTCCGCGCGCTGCACGACCTGATCCCCCACGTCGTCGGCGACTGCCGCGCCGACGAGCACCACGACCCGGCCACCGGCGACGGCTTGCAGGAGACCACCGGCGGCCTGCTGGTCTGGCGCAAGGCCGACAACTTCACCGCGTTCACCGACGGCTACCGCACCTGGGTCAACGGCCCCTTCGGCCTGCAGACGCGGCTGAACACCGAGCGCTTCCCTTGGGAGGCGCTGCCGGACGTCGCCTTCGTGCTCCTGCCCGGCTACGGCTCGACGCCGGCCGCGGCCGCGCTGCTCTTCGCGCCGCTCCAGACCGCGCTCGCGGCGAAGGGCTGGCACGCCTTCGTGCCGTTCGGCTACGCGGGTGGGGCCGAGGTGGGCGGCGCGTGGCAACCGGCGCCGTACAGCTGCCCGGCGACCGCTGGGCCGGTGACCCGGGACGTCGCGGCGCTCGCCGCGCTGCTCGCAGCCGACGCGGCGGCGCACCCTGGGCGCCGCTACGTGCTGGTCGGCCACAGCCTGGGTGGGCTCGTCGCCTGGTCGTACCTCGCCGCGCTGCGGAGCGGCCAGACCGCCGCGGCGCCGCTGGCCGGCGTCGTGACGGTCGACGCGCCGCTGCGCGGGATCGGCGCCGACAAACGGCTGGCCGGCGCGCTGGGCGGCTGCGGCGGCGCGGTGCTCGACGAACTGGGCGGGCTGTACGCCCGCGCCGACCAGCTCGCGCCGGCCTGGGCCGAGCTCGCCGCCTGGGCGGGCGGCCGCGGCGTCAAGGTCGCGACCGTCGGCAGCGGCGGCGACTGCCTGTACTTCCCGCGCATGGCCGGGTGCGCGGTGCCCTACGCGGAGCTCGTCGGCTCGAGCGACGACCGCGAGACCCAGTACGTGCCCGGCACCGCCGTCCGCCTGTCGGTCCCGGTCGACCCCGCCTGGCCAGCCGACGGTCCCCTCGGCCGCGTCGCCCCCTCCCACACCGCGCTGCTCGCCGACGGCCCGCTGGTCGCGCGCGTCACCGAGGTGGTGGACGGCGTCGCACGGTGAGCTCCCCCAGGTGCGCGTTCCACGACGGCAACGCCAGGACGCGCCGATCGACGACGTGGGCGGTCGAGGGCAGGCGCGACGGCGCGGTCGTCGGGTGGCTGATCCCCGGCGAGCCCCGACCGCCGCCGGCCGGCGGTCTCACGCGGCCGGCTTCACCGCCCGGACGAACGCGCTCATGAAGGCGCGCGAGAGGCGCTCTCGCTCGGCCGCGGGCTGCGCGGCGAGCCAGGCCAACAGGGTTGGGTCCCCGACATCCTCGGCGCGGTAGTAGCGGGTCGGGACGATCTCGATCTGGTCGAAGCCAGCCGCCGCAAGCTTCGCCTCGTAGTCGCTCCGCTCGAGCGCGCCGGCGACGCAGCCGACCCACGACTCGATCCGGCCGCGGAGGCTGGCCGGCACCGGCCCCTCGACGACCACGTCCGAGACCGCGAAGCGCCCGCCGGGCTTCAGCAGGCGGAACGCCTCGCGCAGGACCGCGCTCTTGTCGGGCGCCAGGTTGATCACGCAGTTGGAGATCACCACGTCGACCGAGGCGTCCGGCAGCGGCACCGCGTCGATCGTGCCCTTCAGGAACGCGGCGTTGGCCGCGCCGGCCTCGGCCGCGTTGCGCCGGGCGAGCGCGAGCATCTCGTCGGTCATGTCCACGCCGTACGCCTTGCCGGTCGGGCCGACGCGCCGGGCCGAGAGCAGCACGTCGACGCCGCCTCCCGAGCCAAGGTCGAGCACGACCTGGCCAGGGCGCAAGTCGATCAGCGCCGTCGGGTTGCCGCAGCCGAGGCTCGCCCGGAGCGCCGCCTCGGGCAGCGCGGCCGCCTCTTCGGCCGAGTACAGGTCGGCGGTGACGACGCTCTTCTCGGCACCGCAGCAGCTCGTCGTGCCGCAGCAGCCGCTGGCCGACGGGACCGGCCCCAGCTCGACGAAGCGACGGGCGTGGGCGGCATAGTGCGAGCGGACAGCCTCGCGGATGCCGGCCGGGTCGGCGAGGTCGAGCCGCATCGCCCGCGCGCTCTGGGGGCACGCCGAGGTGAGCTCGACCGAGCCGTGGACGGCCGGCGCGACGTCGTGGCGCGCGACCGGGGCGAAGCCGAGCCGGCGGAAGAAGCCGTCGGCCGTCTCGGTGAGCAGGTACAGCTCCCGCACGCCCTCCCGTCGCGCGCGGTCGAGCGCGGCCTCGGTCAGGCGGGTGCCGAGCCCGGCGCCCTGGCGGTCGGGGCGCACGGCCAGCGACCGGAGCAGCGCCGCCTCGCCGTAAAGCTCGAGCGCGACGCAGCCGACGACCTCGCCCCCCTCGCGGGCGACCAGCGCGCTCGCCAGGTGCTCGGCGAGCCCGGCGGTCGGCAGCCCCAGCCGCGCCAGGAGCGCCTCGATCGCCCCCCGGTCGGCGGTGCTCGCGGGCTCGACGGTCGCGACGGCGGTCGGCATCTCG
>DASRFH010000002.1:0-20313 GCA_035651675.1 Chloroflexota bacterium
GCTCTAACCGACGCCGAGCTGGCGGCGCAGGTCGGCCTTGCGCGCGAGCCAGTCGGCCCACACGTCGCCCACCTCGGCGAGGCGGGCGGGCGCGGTGGCGATCGTGAACGAGCGCGGGTCGGCGGTTTCGACCTCGTCCCAGCGCAGCGGCATGGAGACGGAGCCCCACGGGGCGGCGCGCGGCGAATAGACCGAGGCGAGCGTCTTGCCGCGGACGTTCTGGTTGGTGTCGACGAACACCTCGCCGACGCGCTTGGCGACCGCCCACTCGAGCGCGATCTCGCGCGGGTGGTGCTGCTTGAGGTACTGCGCGATCGTCTGGCTGACCGCGCGCGTCAGGTCGAAGTCGACGTTCCGGGCGATCGGCACGTAGACGTGCAGGCCCGACCGGCCGGAGGTCTTGACGAGCGCCGGCAGCCCCAGGCCGTCGAGCGCCTCTTTCAGCCACAGCGCGGCGCGCCGCACGTTGGCGAAGCGGCCCTCATCGAACGTCGGCGCCGCCTTCTCGTCGGGCCGAACCGGATCGAGGTCGAAGACGACGTAGTCAGGGTGGTTGAGCAGCGAGCCGCGCATGTTGTCGAGCGAGTCGGCGAAGTCGCGCGTCCCCTCGCCGCCGTCGGGCTCGGGCCGCGTGCGCGAATACCAGGAGTGCAGCTCGAGCGCGCCCATCTGCCCCAGCCAGAGCAGGGTCGCCAGCTCCTGGCAGATCAGCAGCGTCTCGTTGCCGACGTTGTGGTCGGAGTAGACGACCACCGTCTCGATCCACTCGGGCTGGCCCGCGTGCGGGTGCTTCTGGTAGAAGCGGGGCCCGTCGATCCCGTCCGGCATCCGGATCAGCGTGAGAGGCCGGTCGGCGAGGTGGGGCAGGTACCAGGGGGAGACCCTGGCGAAGTAGACCAGCAGGTCACGCTTGGTGAAATCGGGCCAGAGCCGCTTGTCGAGGTTGGTGAGCTTGAGGCGGCGCTCGCCGACCTCGAGCGTCATCTCGGCGGCGGGTCGCGCGAGCTGGTCGAGGACCAAGGCAACCAGGTCGGGGGGAACGCCCGCGCCTAGCCCGCGGCCACCCTCTCCCGTCGGGAGGGAGGAGATGACCTCAGCCCGAACGGCATCCTCGGGCGCCTTGTCCTCGCGCAGGCGGACGAAGACGGGCGCGCGGAGCTTGTGGTCGCTCGTCCACTCGGCGAACTTCACCTCGGCGACGAGCTCCGGGCGCACCCAGGTCGGGCGGCTGTTCGCCAGGTACTCGCCCTCGAACGGGCAGACGTCGGCGCGGAGCGCGTCCAGCTTGCGGCGTACTTCGGCCGCCGTGCGCTCGTCGAAGCCCGAGCCGGCGTGGCCGACGTAGCGGAGCTTCCCTTCCTCGTCGTACTGGCCGAGCAAGAGGGCGCCGATCGTGTCGGCCCGCGCGCCTTTGCCCTCGGTGTAGCCGCCGATCACGAGCTCGTCGGCCCGCGTGCCCTTCAGCTTCAGCCAGTGGGGCGAGCGGCGGCCGCTCTCGTAAGGCGACCGGCGGTGCTTGGCCACCAGCCCCTCCAGGCCGAGCGCGAGCGCCGCCTCGTAGACGGCGACGCCGTCGCCTTCGAGCGCCTCGAGCGGGCGGACGACGTCGGACGGGGAGAGTGCGTCGAGCAGCAGCACCTTGCGCCGTTCGAGCGGCACGCCGCGCAGGTCAAGGCCATCGTGGTAGAGCAGGTCGAACGCGTAGTAGACGAGGGGGTACCTCGTGGCTGGCCCGCCGAGCCTGTGCTTGTGGATCTGCTCGAGCCGCTGCTTCAGCAGGTCGAACGACGGTCGGCCGTGCTCGTCGAGCGCGACCACCTCGCCGTCGAAGACCGCCTCGCCGCCCATCGCGCCCAGCGCCTCGACGACGCCGGGGTAGTCCCTGGTGCAGTCCAGCCCGCGCCGCGACCACAGCCGCACCTGGCCGCCGCGGACGGCCGCGATCACCCGGTAGCCGTCGAGCTTCGGCTCGAAGAGCCAGTCCGGGCTGGAGAACGGTCGCTCGGCGACGGCGGCCATCATCGGCGCGATCGGGCCGGGGAACGGCGCCGGCCTGGCGCCCGGGACCTGGTCGGCGCCGCCCGCGCCGACGGTGATCGCGTCGGCCGCCGGCCGCTTGCCCACCCTGAGCTGCTCGATCGTCAGGCCGGAGAGGACCGAGCTGCCCTCGGCGAGGACGTCGCGGCCGGGCGCGGCGTGCTGGTCGGCCTTCTTGATGAGCAGCCAGTCCCTCGGGTTGCGCGAGGTGCGCACGAGCATCCAGGCGCCGCGCAGCCGCTGGCCGTTGAAGACAAGCGCGAGCTTGCCCTTGGCGAGCCCCTCGCGGAGCCGCCGCTCCTGCTCCTCGCGCGGGAGCTGAGCGTCGCCAGGCTTCGTTTCGGGGGCGTAGCTGCCGCGATCCCAGACGATCATCTCGCCGGCGCCGTACTGCCCCTTGGGGATGACGCCTTCCCAGGTGGCGTACTCCATCGGGTGGTCCTCGGTCTGGACGGCCAGGCGCTTCTCGGCCGGGTCGAGCGAGGGGCCGTTGGGGACGGCCCAGGACTTCAGGACACCGTCGAGCTCGAGCCGCAGGTCGTAGTGCAGCCGCGTCGCGTCGTGCTTCTGGACGGCGAAGACGAGGGGCCCCGTGCGCGAGCGGGGGACGACGGCCGGCGGCTCGGCGGTCTGGCTGAAGTCGCGCTTGGCCGCGTACTCGGAGAGCGCGCCGGCATCTGCGGGGGGAGCCGCCGCCGGGCGTGCGGGTGCATTTCCCGAAGCCACTTCCCCCTCTCCAGCCACGCGGGAGAGGGGGCCAGGCGGTGGGGGCACCTCGGCTCTACGCCACCTTCTCGGCGGGCTTCTTGTTCTTCTGGACCGCCTCCACGCTCGCCTTGAGCGCGGCCATCAGGTCGGTGACGTTCGGCGCGGCCGCGGCCGGGCGCGGCGCCTCGACCGCCTCGCTGCCCTGCACCTTCCGCTCGATCACGCCCAGGAGCTGCTCGCGGTAGGCGTCGGTGTACTTCTCGGGGTCGAACGGCTCGGTGAGCATGTCGATCAGACTGTTCGCCATCGCCAGCTCGCGGTCGTTCACCAGCACGTTGGGGATGTGCGGCGCCGACTCGATCTTGATCTCGTCCGGCCAGAAGAGGGTGTCGAGCACCAGCGCGCCGTCTTTCGGGCGCAGCGCGCAGAGCCGCTCCTTCGTGCGGATCGCAACCTTGGCGACCGCGGTCAGCCCCTTCGTCTCGAGCGCCTTCAGCAGCAGCGCGTACGCCTTGACGCCGATCTGCTCGGGCTCGACGTAGTACGTCTTCTCGTGGTAGATCGGGTCGACCTCGGCCTGCTCGACGAACGCCGACAGCTCGATGGTCTGCTTGCTCGGCACCGGCAGCGACTCGAAGTCGCCGTCGCTCATGATCACGTACTGGTCTTTGGCGTATTCGTAGCCCTTGACGATCTCGTCGGTCGGGACGTCCACCTGGCAGACCGGGCACCAACGCCGCTGACGGACGCGGCTGTTGCACACCTTGTGGAGCTGGTTGAACGAGACGTCTTTGCTCTCGGTGGCGGTGTAGATGCCGACCGGGATGCTCACCATCCCGAACGTGATCACGCCCTTCCAAATCGGCCGCGGCATAGAAGGCTCCCCCCGGCTAGAGGCGAATATCTTAGCCTTAGTCCTATTAGAAAGCGACAAGCAAAGCGCGTGCTCGCAATCGACCATTATTGTCAAATATAGTGGGTTAACGATAAGTGATAGCGGTCCTTGCGCCTGGTTACGGTGGAACCGCGCAGCAGCCGATCCTACGGAAGCTGGCGCGGCGGCTCGAGGAGCTCGGCGTCGCCGCCCGGCCGATCGCGTTCTCGACGCGTGGCGGCCGGCCGAGCCGCGGCTACGCGGCCGAGCTCGCGGACCTGCGCGCGGCCCGCGACGAGATGGTCGCGGCGCACGGCGGGCCGGTCCTGCTCGTCGGCCGCTCGTTCGGCGGGCGGATGTGCGCCATGCTCGCCGCCCAGGAGCCGCCGGCCGCGCTCGTGCTGCTCGGCCACCCGATCGCCCCGCCGAAGCGGCCGCGGCCGGCCGACGAGGCAGCGCTGGCGGCGGTCGCCTGCCCGGCGCTGGTCGTCCAGGGCGACGGCGACGAACTCGGCCCGCTCCCCGTCCTCGAGCGGATCGCCGGCGCCAACCCGAACGTCGAGCTGAGCGTGCTCGCCGGCGTCGGCCACGACTTCGGCCGGCGCGAGGACGAGGCGGTCGACCGCGCGGTGGCCTGGCTCGCGGCGACGATTCTTCCGCGATCCTAATTGTGCGCTCGCTCGACTGCCCGTACGATTGGGCGTGGCGCCGCATCCATGGGACCAGCCCGCGCGTATCTGTTTACAGATAGGCCGTCGGCGCCGATGATGTGTAGGCAGCCAGCCGGCGATCCGATCGCCTAGGAGCGTCCACCATGGCGCTAGACATACGGAGCGACCGCTTCCCCGAGCGCGACGACGGCGACGAAGTCGTCCCGGTCGTCCCGCCGCCGCTCGACGCCGCGCTCGGCGACGAGGAGCCGCTGGCCGAGATCGACGAGGCCGCCGACGCGGACGCGGCCGACGCCGTGCCGGTGGTCGACGACCTCGACGAGCCGGAGATCACGCCGGAGCTCGAGGCCGAGGTCGAGGCGGTCGACCAGGCCGCCGTCGACGAAGCGTTCCTCGACCAGGGCGTGCTCGAGCTGCTCGGCATCTACCTCCACGAGGTGCGCCGCTTCCCGCTGCTCACCGCCGAGGAAGAGATCACGCTCTCGCGTGCCTACGACGAGGGGCGGGCCGCCGAGACGAAGCTGCGCGCCGGCGCCGAGCTGACCGCCGGCGAGCGCGCCGCCCTCGAAGCCGCCGCCAACGCCGGCGAGCGCGCGCGGCGCCGGCTGGTCGAGTCGAACCTGCGGCTCGTGATCTCGGTCGCCCGCAAGCACCTGAACCGCGGCCTGCCGCTCTCCGACCTGATCCAGGAAGGCAACATCGGCCTCTCGCGGGCGGTCGACAAGTTCGACTGGCGGCGGGGGTTCCGCTTCTCCACCTACGCCTACTGGTGGATCCGCCAGGCGATCACCCGCGCGATCGCCGACCAGTCGCGCGTGGTGCGCATCCCGGTCCACATGACCGGGCAGATCTCGCGCTACGCCCGGGCCTCGAGCCGGCTGGCCCAGGAGCTCGGGCGCGAGCCGACCGTCGACGAGGTCGCCGCCTGGCTCGAGATCCCGGTCGCCAAGGCCGAGGAGATCCACCAGGCCGCCCAGCTCCCGGTCAGCCTCGACGCGCCGGTCGGCGAGGACGCCGACTCGGCGGTGGGCGACTTCGTCGAGGACCCACAGCAGCAGCCGCTGATCGACCAGGTCTCGCGCAGCCTGCTGCGCGACTCGGTCGAGGACGTGCTCGCCGGGCTGAACCCGCGCGAGCGGCGGGTGGTCGAGCTGCGGTTCGGCCTGGGCGACGGCCTGGCGCGCACGCTGGCCGAGGTCGGCGACGAGCTGCAGATCTCGCGCGAGCGCGTCCGGCAGATCGAAACCGAGGCGCTCCGCAAGCTGCGCCGCCCGACGGTGCGGCGCAAGCTGGCCGAGTACCTGAACTAGGCGCCGTCGTCCCGAGGCGCAGCCGAAAGACTCAGCGGCACGCTCAATTCCGGCGCCGCGGCGCCTGGGGCCCCAGCCGAACGGGAGAGGCCCTGCCGTGCAGCGAGGTTCTTCGCTACGCTCAGGACGGCATGAGCCGCCAGGCTGCCGCCGCGGTCGGCCTCACCCTTCTCTGGCTCGTCGCCGCGCTCGTCCCGATCCAGACCGGCTGGTTCCGGCAGTCGGCGCTGAGCGTGTTCGTCGAGCTCGGCCTGGTCGGCGGCTGCCTGGTCGGGGCGCTCTTCGTGCTGGCGCTGCTGCCGGGGTTGGCGGGCGCCCTGCGTACGGTCGGCTGGCTCGTCGTCGTGGCCGGCGTGGCGACGACCGCGTCGATCGCGCTCGACTGGCTCGAACCGATCTGGCCGTACCTTCAAGCCGGCGACCGCGTCTCTCAGCTCCGGTTCAGCAGCGCCGAGACCGACCTCACGCCGCTCTTCGCGATCGGTTCGATCTGCCTGATCGGCACACGCTTCGTCTACCGGTGGACGAAGGCGCGGCCGGCGATCGCGGCGCAGACGCGCGCGCTCTTCTTGCTCGTCTGGCGCCAGCACGACGTGGTCGGCTGGATGCTCGTCGCGCTGGCCGGCGGCCACAGCCTCTACTTCCTCGTCTTCCCCCGCTCGGGCTGGATCCAGTGGACCGGGATCGCCGCCTTCGCCGCGCTGCTGGGGCTGGCCGGCATCGGACTCGTCAACAAGTACGGTCGGCGCCTGCGCTACTGGTCGCACGTCGTGCTGGCGGCGCTCTTCGTCGCGCTGTTCGTGCTGCACGTCCCGGCGCTCGGCCCGATCGGACTGGCCGCGCTGGTCGAGCTGCTGGTCGTGGGTGGGCTGACGGCCGGCGTGATCGCGTTCGTGGGGCGCGGAGGAAGCGGGCGGTCGGCCCATCAGCGGTCAGCTCTCGGCGATTACTCCCACGGGCGTGGACCGTTGGTCGGCTGACCGCTCGCCGGCGTGCGTTTCTTACCCGTGGCTCGGGCGCTCTTACGAGGGGTTAAGCGGGGGCTCCGTACCCTTCGGCCATTCCCTCGGAGGTGCTCACGATGGTCGCGGCCGCTACAGGGGTCACCCGGCGCCGAAGCCGCAAGCGCATCGGCGTCGTCACGCCGAAGGAGTTCTGTCGGGCGCTCTGGGAGAGACGGCGCGTCCTGGCCAGCCCCTCCACGCCGCTCGGCATCCAGACGCTCCAGCTCGGCATCCTGCTGACCCACTTCATCCGGCTGAACCCCGACCCGCTCGACTTCGAGGAGCAGCTCGAGGAGATCGCCGCCGACGAGCGGCCGCGCCGCGCCATGCTGCGCCAGGCCGGGAAGCAGGTGCTGCGCGCCTGGCGCGCCCAGCGCTGGGATCGGCTCGAGGACGGCACGCTCGTCATCCTCGACCTCCCCGGCCGCCGGAGCTAGCGTGGACCCGTCGCTCCTGGTCGCCATCGCCGCCGGCGCGGCCGGCGGCGGCCTGCTGATCGGCGCGCGCCTGATGGCGCTGCGCCTCGACCCCCGCCCCTGCTGGGAGAAGAACGACTGCGCGCTCCGGCGCGCCAACCCCGATGCGTGTGTCGCCTGCCCGGTCTTCGTCTTCAAAGACGTGCCAGCCGAAGAGTTCGTGACCAGGGAGCTCAGCCTGCCGCCGCTCCGCTCGTTCGGGACGGACGCGGCGGTCGAAGCCGCGTAGCGCCACCGCCCCTCAGATCGTGATCGCCGACGCCCAGGCGCCCGCCCCGGCGCCGGCGTGCGGCCACTCGGACTCGACCACGCGCGGCTTCTCGACCGTCGTGTCGCCGTAGGCGAGCGGGCGACCGGCCGCGATCCACGCCTCGGTGCCGCCGCGCACGCTCTTGACGTCCACGAAGCCGACCTGCTTCAGGAACTGCGCCGAGCGCAGCGAGCGGTAGCCGGCCTGGCAGATCGTCAGGATCGGACGGTCGCGCGGCAAGTCGCCCAGCCGGCTCGCCAGCTCCGCCTGCGGCACGTTGACCGCGCCCGGCGCGTGGCCGTGGTGGTACTCCTCGGGCTCGCGCACGTCGACCAGCACCGCGTCCGCCGGCCGGCCGGCCGCCGCCTCGACGTCGACCTCCTCGACGGACGGCGCTTGCGTCAGCATCGCCCACTCGGCGTCCAGCAGGCCGCGGTTGGTCGCCTCGATCGCGACCATGTTCAGCGGCCGGGCAGGCACGCCGCTCGTCAGCGCCTCGACGAACGGCCCGCGGTCGAGCCGGAGCAGCGGGCTGAAGAGCCGCTCGAAGCCGACCGTGGTCGACGGGCGGCCGCACATGCCCTTGCCGCACGGGCCTTCGAAGTGGCCCGGGAAGACCGCGACCCAGTCGGGCAGCCGCATCAGCCGCGTCACGCTGTCGTACTGCTGGAGGGCGTCGCCGCCGCCGAAGTCCGGCCGGCCGACGTCGCCGACCAGCAGCGAGTCGCCCGTCAGGACCATCGAGGGCTCGGGGCTGCGCGGGGGGTTGACCACCAGGATCGAGATCAGCTCCGGGCGGTGGCCGGGCGTGTGGACGACGCGCAGGCGGAGCTGGCCGAGCTCGAGCTCCTCGCCGTCCCGCAGGCCGCGGAACGGGTAGGCAACGCGGGCCGACTCGTGCAGGCAGAGCGTGGCCCCGTGCTCGGCGGCCAGCCGGCGCGCGCCCGAGACGTGGTCGGCGTGCACGTGCGTGTCGATCACGTAGCGGAGCGTGAAGTCACGCTCTTCCAGCAGCACGCCGTACTCGCCGAGCCGGACCGATGGGTCGACGATCGCCGCCTCGTGCGTCTGGCGCGAGGCGATCAGGTACGACGCGCAGCCACAGCGTTCGTCCAGGATCTGCTTGAAGTACATCGCGGCGCTCCTACCTTCCCTACGCCATCATGCCGCGAAGGCGGGCCGGCTGGCAACGGGTGGGATCAGCCGACCTGGATGGGCTCGGCCAGGCGGCGGATGAGCGCCAGTGGGCTCAGGCAGGCCAGAAGGCTCGTCTTCGGGTTGGCGGGGCTCGGCAGGTTGGCCAACCGCAGCGTCAGCTCGCCGAAGGCGCCGCGCGCGTGCAGCTCGTGCACGTTCCGGCTGAGCGTCGGATCGACGACGACGCGGACCGTCGTCCGCTCGGGCCCAACGCCGGCGAGCGCGACGGTCGCGGCGACGTTGACGTTGGCCGGGAAGTGGCGGACGGCCTCGGCGGCCGGGCCCTCGAACACGACCGTGCGCTCGCGCACCGCCGCCACGTCGAGGCCGCGCGCGGCGAGGTACGGCGCCCCCACGAGCGCCCGCGGCGGCTTGCTCGTCGTCAGCGTGACCTCGTCCAGCCCGGCGGCCCGCGCCGAGCGCAGCACGTCGAGCCCGCCGATCGCGCCGGACGGCACGTGCACCCGACGCCCGCACCGCTCGGCCGCCGCCGCGAGGTCGCCCAGGAAGGCGCCGTCGGCGAGCGCGCCGACGCTCATGACCAGGATGTCGGCGCCGGCCTCGAGGACGGGGATGGCGTGCTCGCGAACGGCCGCCTGCGAGGCGGCCTCGACGACGAGCTCGGCGCCCAACCCGACCAGCCCGACCGGCTCGGTCGTCCACGCGCAGCCGGCCGCGTCGGCGACCTCGCGCAGCTTCGCCTCGGCCGCCGGAACGTCCGCCACGCCGACGACCTGGACCGCCCCCGCCTCGCCGCGGCGGACGCCGTCGAGGATGTACCGGCCGATCGCCCCGACGCCGATCAACCCGATGCGCACCACGTGATGTTATGATGCACGTATGAAGCGCACAACCGTAAGCCTTCCGGAGGACCTGGTCTGGCGTCTCGAGCGCGAGGCGAAGCGGCGCGACGCGTCGGTGTCGGAGGTTGTACGGCGGGTTCTCAGCGAGCATTTCGGGATGAACGGCAACGCGCCGAGCAGCCGGTACGCCGGCATCATCGGCCTCTTCGACAGCGGGCGTCGCGACGTCAGCGAACGCATGGAGGAGTTGCTTGCTGAGACGTGGGCGGACGACATCGAACGAGACCGCGATCCTTGACACCGGCCTGCTCTTCGCCGCGGCCGACGTCCGCGACGCGAACCACGAGGTGGCCCGCCAGTTCTTCGAGCGCCCTCCAGCGCGACTGATCCTCCCGGCCCTCGTCGCCGGCGAGGCGATCTACTTCGTCGGAGCTCGGCTCGGTCCTCGCGCCGAGAGCGCGTTTTTGCGCGGCCTCGCCCAGTTCGACGTCGAGGCGCCCACGCCGGCGGACTTCGTGCGGATGGCCGAGCTCGTCGAGCAGTACGCCGACTTCCCGCTCGGCGGCACCGACGCGTCGGTGGTCGCGCTGGCCGAACGGCTCGGCGCCGAGACGATCGTCACGCTCGACCGCCGCCACTTCGGCCGTGTCCGCCCGCGGCACGTCGGGCGGTTCGTGCTCCTGCCGGACTGAACGGAAGCCGCTGGTATACTCGGCTCCCCTTGCTGTCGGCGATCAGCGGTCGGCGATCGGCCCCGGGCGTGGTGCGGTGGGCTGACCGCTGACCGGCTGACCGCCGATCGCTACCCGACGAGGAGGCGGCCATGCGGCTGGTGTTCTTCGACGACTACCGGCTGGGCGTCGTGCGCGGCGACCGGGTGCACGACGTCACGCCGGCGCTGGGCGACGTGTCCACGCTGAGCCCGCAGGAGCGGCTGCTGACGCTGATCGGCGGCTTCTCCGACATCCGCGGCCAGATCGACCGGTTGGTCGAGGTCGGCGCCGTCCGTCCGCTGGCCGGGCTGCGGCTGCGCGCGCCGGTGCCGCGCCCGCAGAAGCTGGTCTGCGCCGCCCGCAACTACCGGGAGAACGGCGTGCACCAGTCCGTGCCGATCGAGTTCTTCCTGAAGTCGCCCGAGGCGATCCTCGAGCCGGGCGGCACGGTCGAGCTCCCGCCGCAGAAGGCGACCATCTTCCACCACGAGGCCGAGCTCGCGTGCGTGATCGGCAAGACGGCGCGGCGTGTCAGGGCCAGCGAAGCGCTCGACTACGTGTTCGGCTACCTGCCGTTCGTCGACGTCTCGGCACGCGGCCTGTTCGGCGGCTTCTTCATCGGCAAGTCGTTCGACACCTTCGCCCCGCTCGGCCCGGCGATCGTGACGGCCGACGAGGTGCCCGACCCGCAGCGGCTCAAGGTCGAGCTCGACGTCAACGGCGAGCCGCGCCAGCGCTACGGCACCGACGATATGGCGAACACGACCGCCCAGCTCATCGAGCACGCCTCCTCGGTCACGACGCTGCGCCCGGGCGACGTGCTCTGCACCGGCACCAACCACCAGGGCCTCGGCGCGCTCCAGGACGGCGACAAGGTCTCGATGCGGATCGAGGACTGGCCGGCGCTCGTGTTCTCGGTGCGCGACCCCGAGAAGCGCTCCTGGCCGCGCGGCATCGACGAGGCGACCGCCGAGCGCGCGCGGACGCCGCGGACGGGTTGAGGGTTGAGCGTTGAGGGACGGACCAGCCGGCGGTGCCTGCCCGAGACGTGGACGCCGAGCTCGCTGCTGCCCGCGCGCACTACGACCCCGGTAGGATGAGCCCGGAGAACCAACCCTCAACCCTCGACCCTCGACCCTCAACCGCGCTGCGCGGCATCCTCCCCATCGTCTACACGCCCTTCGACGCCGACGGCCGGATCGACGAGGAGGACCTCGAGCGGCTGGTCGACTACCTCATCGGCCAGGGCGCGCACGGGCTGGCCGCGGTCGGCGGGGCGAGCGAGTGCCACAAGCTGACGCTCGAGGAGCGCACCTGGCTCGCCGAGCGGACCGTGGCGTTCGCGCGCGGCCGCGTTCCCGTCGTGGTCGGCACCTCGGCGACCAACACCGCCGACACCGTCGCGTTGAGCCGCCACGCCGAGTCGATCGGCGCCCGCGCCGTGTTCGCGACGCCGCCGCTCTTCGGCGCCGTGACGCCGGACACGCTGCGCTACCACTACGGCGCGGTCGCCGGCGCGGTCGGCATCCCGGTGATGGTGCAGGACGCGCAGGTCTCGGTCGCGCCGGCGCAGGTCGCGCGGCTGGCCGAGCATTTCCCGAACGTCAGCTACGCCAAGGAAGAGGCGCCGCTCGACGCCGGCCACCGCATCTCCGAGCTGAAGCGGCTGCGCCCCGAGCTGAACGTCCTCTCGGGCGGCAGCTACCTGCTCGACGACCTGGCGCGCGGGGCGCAGGGCGCGATCCCGGGCTCGGTCGGCGTCGGCGACCTCGCGCGCGCCTACGACCTCTGGATGGCTGGCGACCACGCCGGCGCGCGCGCCGCGTTCGACCACTTCACGCCGCTCTCCTTCTTCCGGCGGCAGTTCCCGCTGCTGTGCGCCAAGGAGGTGCTGCGCCGGATCGGCGTGTTCAAGGCGGCGCACCTGCGCCAGCCCGACGCGTCGCACATGGACGAGCAGGACATGCGCGAGCTGAGCGCGGTGATGGAGCGGATGGGACCGCCGTTCTAGACTAGCTGGGAGGCCGCTAAACTAGGGCCGTGGCGGAATCGAGGAAGATCCTGCTCGTCGACGACGACGAGATGGTGCGCGAGCTGGTCGCGGCGACGCTGAAGGGCGGGAGCTACCAGCTGCTCCAGGCCGGCGATGGCGGCAAGGGGCTGCAGCTCGCCCGCGAGCAGCACCCCGACCTGATTTTCCTCGACGTGAACATGCCGGTCATGGACGGCGTGTCGGTGTGCCAGGCGCTGAAGGGCGATCCGACGACGCGCGACATCTCCGTGATCATGCTGACCGCGCTCGGCCAGGAGGTCGACAAGGAGCGCGCCCGCCGCGCCGGCGCCAACGGCTACTTCACCAAGCCGTTCAGCCCGCTGACCCTGCTGCGCAAGGTGGACGAGGTCCTGGGCGACACCAGCGACGCCGGCTGACGCCGGGCCCCCCGTGAGGATCAGCTCCAAAGGGGACTACGGCCTCCGGGCGCTGGTCGACCTCGCCCAGCACCACGACACGAGCATCCCCGTCCAGGTCCGCGAGATCGCCCAGCGCCAGCACGTGCCGGAGGAGTACCTCGGCCAGCTCATGGTCGGCCTGCGCCGGGCTGGCCTCGTGCACTCCGTCCGCGGCGCCTCGGGCGGCTACCTGCTGGCCCGCCCGCCCGGCGAGATCACCGTGGCCGAGGTGCTCGAGACGCTCGAGGGCTCGCTCGCGATCGCGGACGGCCTCGACCGCCCGCCCGGCCCCGGCGCCCGCCGTGCCCCGGGCGGCGCCATCCGCGAGCTGCTCTGGCAGGCGACCCAGGCCGCGCTCGAGGTCCTCCAGCGCACCACCGTCGCCGACCTCGCCGCGAAGGAGTCGGCGCAGTCGCACACGTACTACATCTGAGCCCACCCTGATCCGCTTCCACTACCACGTCGCCCACGCGGACACGCCGCGGTTGGGGATCCGGCGCGGCGACCGGCTGGTGCACGTGTTCAGCGACCTGGAGGACGTCGAGGCGGCGGAGCGCGAGCTGCGGGCCTGGGCGGACGCCAACGGACCGGCGGGGATGCGCATCCAGCGGCGGGGCGAGCGGCGGCAACACCTCGACCTGTGGGGCCCGTGGCTGGCGCGGTGCGGGCCGCCGGTGGACCGGGCGACGCTGCGGCGCTGGCTGCGCGGCACCACAAGGTCCTAGCCTGCCGGGGTGACCAACGTCGCAGGTCCCACTCTTTTCTTCTATGGGTTTAACAACCGTCGGCCGGCATACTCGCGCCCGCGAGGTGACGAGATGCTCCAGATTGCCCCGCGCTACCGGATCCCGCCGAGCCGGCTGCCGCCCGTGCCGTACCCCGCGAAGCGGCGGGGCCTCAGCCAGGCCGACCGAGGACTGATCCGCGCCGCGCTGCGGACCGGCCCGCCCCTGCTGCCGACCGACGTGCCGGACCTCGGTCCGCTGCTCGAAGAGGTCGAGGCGACGGCCGCCGGCGAAAGCGGGGCGTGAGGACCCCGGCCCACCCCCGGCCGCGGGGGGCACCGGACCCATCCTCGGCGCGCAGCGTCGCGCGCTACCTGGTCGGCCTGCGGCCGGTGCTGACCGACGCGTGCGCCGTCCGCGCCGAGTGGGTGCACCGGCTGGGCCAGCTCATGGCCGATGCGCGCACGGGCAACGCCGCCAAGGTGACCGCCGGCGCGGGCGCGCTCGGGCGCGACTTCGGCAGCCAGTTCCGGGGCGTGCGCGCACGGATCGACATCCTCATGCCACCGCCGGAGTGCGACCTCTGCCACGCGTCGGTGCGCGCCTGGGCCGAGGCGCTGCAGCGCTCGTGCGAGGCGCTCGAGGAGGTCGGCCGCACCGGCAAGATGGCCGGCCTGCGCGTCGCCCAGGACCGCCTCGCCGACGCCCGCACGCAGGCCCACCGCTTCAACGACGAGTACGCGCGCCTCGCGCAGGAGCTCCGCCAGCGGGTCGCGGCCATCCGCCGGCGAGCCGACGTGCTCCCCAACCGCCGCCAGCCGATGCCAAGCTAGCGGCCGCGTCCCCCTCCGCGGAGGGGGACGGAGCGACCGCGTTACGTTCGGGCCGGCACCTTGCCGTAGATCGGCACGCGCCACTCGGCGTGCCTCGACCGGCCGCGCACCATGTCGTGGTAGGCCCGCTCGATGCGGGCGGTGACCGGGCCGATCGCCCCGTCGCCGACGCGGTAGCCGTCGACCTCGACCACCGGCTGGATCTCGGCGCCGGTGCCGCAGAAGAACACCTCGTCGGCGACGTACAGCTCGGTGCGGTCCACCTCGCGCTCCTCGGTCGGGATCCCGAGGTCCTCCTGGCACATCCGCAGCAGCGTCCGGCGCGTCACGCTCTCGAGGATGCCGCTGGTGATCGCCGGCGTGATCGCCACGCCGTCGCGGACGATGAACAGGCACGAGGCTGGCCCCTCGGTCACCTTCTGCTGGTCGTTCAGCAGGATCGGCGAGTCGTAGCCGTGCCGCTGCGCCTCGATCAGCGCCATCCGGCTGTTCTGGTAGTTCGAGATGCACTTGATGCGCGGCGACATCATGTTGTCGTTCAGCCGCGTCCACGAGGAGACGCACGCCTTGAACGTGCGCCCCGAGCCGAGCACCGCTTTGAACGGCGTCGTCCAGATGAACACGTCGGTCGACGAGTCGGCGCAGGTGCCGAACCACGTCGTGTCGCCGAAGTAGGCGATCGGGCGGACGTAGGCGTCCCACTTGACGCCGTTGGCGCGCAGCAGCTCGGCCGAGGCCTCGACGAGCTCCCGCGCCGACCAGCGGAGCTCCATCCGCTGCAGCCGCATCGAGTCCATGAAGCGGTCGTAATGCTCGGCGAACTGGAGCCCGTAGAGCTCCTGGTCCTCCTCGTTCCAGAACGCCTTGATGCCCTCGAAGACCGCGCCCATGGTCGACCAGCCGAGGATCGTGACGTGGACCTTCGCCTCGTCCCACGGCACGATCTTGCCGTTCCACCAGAGGTAGCGCGCGTGCTCGGGCATCGTCGTTCTCCTTGAACGCTACTCAACCAGATCCGTCGAAAGATACTTCAGGCCCGTATCCGGTGCGAGCGTGACGACCAGCGAGCCGGGTGGCGCCGTGCGCGCCAGCTCGAGCGCGCAGGCGACGTTCGCGCCGGTCGAGAAGCCGCCGAAGATCCCCTCCTCCCTGGCCAGCCGCCGCGCGACCCGGATCGCGTCGTCGTCGGTCGCCGCCAGGAAGCCGTCGACGAGCTCGGGCTGCCAGAGCGGCGGGATGAGGGCGTAGCCGGTCCCCTGGATCTTGTGGCTCGTGCTGGTCACGGGCTTTCCGGCGATGAACGGCGCCGTGGCCGGCTCGGCGGCGTAGCACTTCACCGCGGGGTTGCGGCGCTTCAGCGCCCGCGCTGTGCCGACGAACGTCCCGCCGGTGCCGACGGAGGCGACGAAGTGGGTGACCTTGCCGTCGGTCTGCCGCCAGATCTCCTCGCCGGTCGTGGCGTCGTGCGCGTCGACCGCGCTCGGGTTCTTGAACTGGTCGGGTCGGAACGCTCGCAGCTCCTCGACCAGTCGCTGGGTGCGCTCCTCGACCGCCTGGAGGTCCTCGGCCGATACCTGCCCCGGCCGCGGCCCGCCGACCTGCGGGACGAGCTCGACCGTGGCGCCGAGCGCCTCGAGGGTCCGCCGGCGCTCGACCGAGTTCCCTTCGGACATGACCGCGATCATCCGGTAGCCCTTGACGGCGCAGACGACCGCCAGCCCGATCCCCATGTTGCCGCTGGTCAGCTCGACGACCGTTCCGCCCGGCTTCAGCCGGCCGTCGCGCTCGGCGTCCTCGACGATCCGGAGCGCGACCCTGTCCTTCACCGACCCGCCGGGGCTGTAGTACTCGAGCTTGACCGCGACCCGCCCAGGCAGCCCCCTGGCTACCCGGTCGATCGCGACGAGCGGCGTCTCGCCGATGGCGCCGAGGACGGAGTCGAGCACGAGTGCGCTCCTACGTGCAGATCAGTGCCAACGTACGCGAAGGGGGAAACGTACGGCGATCGAGTCCCTCGACGACTTCGTTTCGGTCCCCGAAGCCGCGGCCATTCTAAAGGTGCTGATCCGCCAGGCCCGCGAACAGCGCGCCCGGCAGCCTCGCGGCGAGTGTGCTGCGTCGACACCAGCCCAGCGATCGAGTGGCTCGTCCGGCGGGCGACCGGTATCGGTTCGTGCGCTGGATCGGCGCCTACCCGACCGCCTGAGCGGACAGGGGCCGCGGGGCGCCGACGACGACGAGGAGCGCGCCGACCAGCGTCGCGGCGGCGGCGAGGTGGAACGGCGCGTCGAGGCCGTAGACGGTGGCCTGACCCATGAGGATTGGGCCGATCGCGAAGCAGAGCATGCTGGTCGTCGCCAGCAGGGCGAAGCCCCCGCCGGAGGACGGTGCGATGCGGCCGAGCCAGGCGAAGATCGCCGGTACAGTCGCGCCTGAGCTGAGGCCGAGCAGCGTCCAGCCCGCCATCAGGAACGGGAGGTCGCTCGGGAGAGGGACGAGCGCTGCGGCGACGACCGCGGCGGGCAGCGTCGCCATCAGGATGCGGCGCGGCGGCACGCGGCGGCTCAGCCGCCCGACGACGAGCGCGGCGACGACCGTGCCGGCGGTGGTGAGCGTGGTGGTGAGGCCAGTCGCGGCGGCGACCGCGGCTGGGTCGCTCAAGCGCGCCGCGATCATCACCGGGATCAGGGGCCGCAGGCCCTGGACCGCGGTGTCGCCGACCAGGAGGAGCAGCATCAGCCGCCGCTGCTCGGGCCGCGCGATCGCGCCGCGGAGGCTGCCGCGTGCCGGGGCAGCCGCGACCCCGCGCCTCGCCGGCGCGTCCGGCCTCACGAACAGGGCGACCACGACGATCGCGGAGAGGCCGACCAGGCTCGACGCGAAGAACGCCGCCGGGAGCCCCAGCTCGCCGGCGACGACCCCGCCGATCAGCGGGCCGATCGTGCCGCCGATCTGCCCGGCCGCCTGCATATCGCCGACGACCCGGCCGACCTCGGCGGCCGGCGTGCGCGTCGCGACCAGCGCCATGTAGTGCGGGTAGTTGCCGCCGAGCGCGCCGAGCGCCGCGCCGCCGCCCACCAGCGCGAGCGGCGTCCTGGCCAGGCCGAGCAGGCTCATCGAAAGCGCCGTGCCGAAGTGGGCGCGCAGGATCTGTCGCCGGTAGCCGAACCGCTCCCCCAGCGAGCTCCAGAGCGGCCCGAGGAGCGCCGTGATCAGGTTGGTACCGCCGGCCAGCAGCCCGGCCAGCCGCGCCACGTCTGCCAGGTCGCCCACGCCGACCGCGCGGACCTGCAGCGGCAGGAACGGCCAGCAGACGTTCCAGGCGAGCGAGCCGATGCCGAAGCCGAGCATCCAGGCCAGCCGCTCACGCCGCCCGGCCGGATCGCCCCCGGCGCCCGCCTCGCTCGACTGCGCGACCTCCGGCTGCACGCGCCGAGGCTAACACAGGCGTCGGCGGCGGCCAGCCTCGCCTCGCCCGCGGGCCGGTGGCCGCGGCGCATGGATCGGCCCTCGGCGGCGATCGCGCCGGCGACGATCCGGGATGGATCCCGACCCCGGCCAGCCCGGGACGGCCGGCGACCGTGAACGCGCCGATCTCTTCGCGCGCGCCGCCCTCAAGCGCGGCGCGCGGCACCGTGAGCCAGAAGCGCTCAAGCAAAGCTTGACTGCTTCGGAAGGCGGATGTTAGAGTGCCGCCAACCGCATACCCCGCGCAGACGGGGAGTAGTAGCGCGCCTGTCGCCTCCAGCGAGCCGGGATGGTGGAAATCCGGCGGCGACCAGGCCAGCGAACTCGCCCCCGAGCGGCCGGACCGAAGACCCGGCGAGTGGCGCCCGATAGCGCGCCGAGAGTGGACGACGACGGCACTCGCCGTGCCGCGCGGCGTCAATTAGGGTGGCACCACGGGACCACAGACTTCCCGTCCCTTCGGGGACGGGTTTTTTTGTTGGCCGTGAGAACGCAGAGGGGAGCTGCATGGCGATACGCGAACCGACCCGGCAAGACATCCAGCACCGGAACGGCAAGGCCGACGGCCAGCGCATGAGCGGCGCGCACATCCTGTGCGAGTCGCTGATCCGCGAGGGCGTCGACACGATCTTCGGGCACCCGGGCGGCGTCGTACTTCCCCTCTACAACGTCCTGCCCGACTACCCGCAGATCCGCCACATCCTGGTGCGGCACGAGCAGGCCGGCGCCCACGCCGCCGACGGCTACGCCCGCGCCGGCCGGCGCGTCGGCGTCTGCCTCGCCACCTCCGGCCCGGCCGCGACGAACCTGGTGACCGGCATCACCTCGGCGATGATGGACTCGGTCCCGATCGTCGCGATCACGGGCAACGTCGCGACGAGCGTGCTCGGCAAGGACGCGTTCCAGGAGACCGACGTCTTCGGCATCACGATGCCGATCACCAAGCACAACTACCTCGTGACGCGCGTCGAGGACCTCGCCCGCACGATCAAGGAGGCGTTCCACATCGCCTCGACCGGCCGGCCGGGCCCGGTGCTGGTCGACATCCCGAAGGACGTCTTCATCAACGAGGCGACCTTCCACTACCCCGAGACGATCAACCTGCCCGGCTACAAGCCGACGCTGCAGGGCAACGCCAAGCAGGTGAAGGCGGCCGCGCACCTGATCAACCAGGCGAAGCGGCCGGTGATCCTGGCCGGGCACGGCGTCACGATCGCGCAGGCGCGCGAGGAGCTGGTCGCGCTGGCCGAGAAGGCGGAGATCCCGGTGATCACGACGCTGCTCGGCCTCTCGGCCTTCCCCGAGTCGCACCGGCTCTCGCTGGCGATGCCGGGGATGCACGGCGCCGGCTACTCGAACATGGCGATCAACGAGTGCGACGTGCTGGTCGGGATCGGCCAGCGGTTCGACGACCGCGTGACCGGCAAAGTCGAGGCGTTCGCGCCGAAGGCGAAGATCATCCACGTCGACGTCGACCCTGCCGAGATCGGCAAGAACGTGCGCTGCGACGTTCCGATCGTCGGCGACGCGCGCCACGTTCTGCGCCAGCTCATCCCCGAGGTGCAGCCGGCCGAGCACAAGGAGTGGCTCGAGACGATCGAGGGCTGGAAGCGCGAGATGCCGCTCACCAGCCTGCCGCCTGGCAGCCGGTTCGTGCCGCAGGTCGCGGTGCGGGCGATCTGGGAGGCGACCAAGGGCGACGCGATCGTCGTGACCGACGTCGGCCAGCACCAGATGTGGGCGGCGCAGCACTTCTGGTACGACAAGCCGTACAGCTTCATCTCGTCCGGCGGCCTCGGGGCGATGGGCTTCGGCGTGCCGGCGGCGATAGGCGCGAAGGTGGCCCGGCCGGAGGAGACGGTCTGGGCGATCGTCGGCGACGGCGGGTTCCAGATGACCATCCAGGAGCTGGCGACGATCGCCGAGGAGCGGATCGGCGTGAAGATCGCGCTGATGAACAACGGCTACCTGGGGATGATCCGCCAGTGGCAGGAGATCTTCTACAACCGCCGGTACTCGTCGGCCTACCTCGGCGGGCCCGACTACGTGAAGCTGGCCGACGCCTACGGCATCAAGGCGCTGCGGGCCCAGACGCGCGAGCAGTGCCGCCTGGTGATCGAGGAGGCGATGGCCTACGACGGGCCGGTGCTCTGCGATCTGCAGGTCGAGGCCGAGGAGAACGTTTACCCGATGATCCCGCCGGGCGGCTCGATCCAGAACATGCTGCTGCAGCCGGCGGATAGGGACTAGAGGTGCACGCACATCCTGCCGGGGTTTGGGCTGCCCCCAGACCCCAACCGGAGGGGTTGTTCCTGTGAAGCACACCCTGGTCGCGCTGCTCGAGGACAAGCCCGGCGTCCTCAACCGCGTCGTGAACATGTTCTCCCGGCGTGCCTTCAACATCGAGAGCCTGACGGTCGGCCACACCGAGCAGCCGCACATCTCGCGGATGACGGTGGTCGTCGACGGCACGAACACCGACGTCGAGCAGGTCGTCAAGCAGCTGTACAAGCTGATCGACGTGCTGAAGGTCTCGGACGTCACGCAGGACAAGACGGTCTTCCGCGACCTGGCGCTGATCAAGGTCTCGACCAACCGCGACAGCCGGGCCGAGATCGTCCAGCTCGCGCAGATCGTCGGCGCCCGGGTGGTCGACGTGGCGCAGGACTCGGTCATCCTGCAGATGACCGACGAGGAGGAGGCGATCGACGCGTTCGTCGCGCTGATCCGACCGTTCGGCATCAAGGAGATGGTGCGCACCGGCCGCGTCGCGATGGTGCGCGGCGCGCAGGG
>DASRFH010000003.1:0-31957 GCA_035651675.1 Chloroflexota bacterium
CCGGCGCCGCGACCAGCGGGTTGGTGCCGTGGAGCGTCCACTGTCGCCCGTTGACCAGGTAGACGAACAAGTCGATCGCGGTGACCGGAAACTCGAACGCGGCGATCGCCGCGAAGGCGATCGCCCCGGCGTAGACCGGCAGGAGCCCCCGCCAGCCGCGGACGCGCCTCGCCCACCAGAGCGCGGCGGCGTAGAGGACGAAGAGCAGCGCGATCGGGCCGAGGTATTTGGCCGCCGCCAACGCGTCGGTGCCGCCGAGCGCACCCAGGTCGGAGAGCTTGTCGTAGTGGTCCGCGAGCGGGAAGCGTCTCGTGTAGGCGACGTAGTAGACGGCGGCCGAGAGGGCGCCGAGCAACCAGAGCACGATCAACCGACGAAGCCGAAATGCACCCAGCGCTCGAAGAGCACGACCTGCAGCATCAGCGAAACGGCGAGCGTCGCCATCGCCAGAACTGGTTTTCGTACGAGGAGCCCGGACAGCGCCACGAAGAGCGGGAAGAGCACGACGAGGTACCGCGCGACGCTTTCGAGTGGTGCGGCGGCGGATTGGCGGCTGGCGACGAGCGCGAGGTACGGCCATACGTACAGCGCGTAGGCGAGCGGGAGGCGGCGAGTGACCAGGACAGCCAGCACGATCGCACCCAGGAGGCCCACGAAGTTGACGAGCTCCGGTGGGTCGCCGCCGAGGCCCCAGATGAACTCCCAGCTCGCCGCCAGCGCCTGCCATGGCGGCGAGAGCCGGTCGCCCCACGGCTCGGCCACCGCCACCATCGAACGGTGCTCGCCGGTCGACAGCCGCAGGTAGGCGGTCGAGAGCGCCAGGCCGAGGCCCGGTCCGAGCGCGGCGAGCAGCGCCGCGCCAGGCTTGTCACGCCTCTCGAGGTACGAGTAGGCAAGCGGCGCGACGAGGAACGCGCCAACCGTGCGCGTGCAGCCCGCGACGAAGCCACACGCGCCGGCCAGCCACGGGCGATCGGCGCGGGCAAGCCGGAAAGCGCCGAGGCTGAGCGCAAGGTAGAGACTCTCGGTGTACGGCGCGAAGAGGAAGAAGCCGGCCGGGAACGCGACCACCAGCAGCAGCGCCAGACACGCGGCCTCGCTTCCGACGTCGAGCCGGGAGAGCTCCACGAACAGCCACGCCGCCACGACGAACGCGGTGCTGGTGACGACCAGCTGCGCGAGCACGGTCGGCCGCACGATCACGCTCGTCGCTCGGACCAACAGCGGGTAGAGCGGCTCGAAGTGGACCGTCCCGTCGTCCGCCCGGTACCAGTCCTCCGCGATGCGCTGGTACCAGAGCGCGTCCCACCGCTGCCAGATCGACAGCGCGAGCGGCTCTCCACTCGCCCCGACGAGGGCGTTCCAGTCGCCGTTCGGCGGCCCGAGCGGCGTCAGGTTCACCGAAGCAAGCCCGACCAGCTCCAGCCCAAGCCGCATCGCGACGAGCACGCCGAGCGTTAGCCGCCACACCCGCAGAGCCGGAAGAGCGCCTCCGAATCGGGCCAGATGCCCGCCGCGAAGGCGTAGAGCAGGAAGGCGACGCCAGCTAGTCCGAACGAGAAGAGCAGCCGGCCGGTCGCGCGCAGCTCCATCGTCGTGAAGCTAGCACGCGGCCGGCGGCCGCACGAGGCGCTTTAGTGCGGGTGCCCGTTCGCGTGGAGCGAGCGGTAGTGCTCGGCGAGGATGTCCTCGCCCCAGTCGCCGTCCCACTCCCGCCAGACCGAGTGGATGTGGTTGGCACCGTTCTGCGTGTTGTCGTACTCGATCATGAACCTGGGCCCGGACACGGCGTAGTAGTGGCCATGGCCTTTCGCCTCGGGGCCAGCCCACGCGAAGGTGACGCCGTCGAGCCCATCGGCCTCGACGCGGCGCCAGGCGGCGTCGGCGATTGCGTCGGCGGCACGGGTCTGGTAGTGGCGGATCAGGCCGACCAGCTTGTCGCGCTGGCGGTTGTCCATCTGCCGGAACGCGAGGCCGCGCGGCACGATCCCGGGCCAGACGCGGCGGTGGACGTCGGTGATGATGTCGGCCGGCGCGACCGGGCTGTAGATCGCGAGCGCCTTGCGTGGCTCGTCGAGCGAGGCGAGCAGGTCGCGCGCCATGTCCTCCTCCTCGGGAAGGACGCGGTCGCCCTTGTCCGGACCGAGCTGAGACTCGGCCGGGTTGCAGCCGAAAAAGAGCGGCACCGCCGCGACGTCGTCGCCGGCGACCGTGAAGTGCAGTCCAACGTGGTGGCCCGATACGCGCCAGCCCCACGGCTCGCGCCCGCCCGGCTCGCCGAAGACGCTCCACCAGTAGAGCTCGGGGTCGCGCACCATCGGGGCGACGCGCCGTTCGAGTCGCTCGTGCTCGCGGAGCGTCGCCTCGCGCTGCATGATCCGCCGCGTCTGCTCGGCGCCCCGCGCCGAGACGCCGGTGTCGAGCAGGTCGAGCGCCGCCTGCTTCTCGTCCGCGGTCATGGCGATGAGCCAGAGGCCGTTGCGCGGCATCGACTCCATCGGCCGGTAGTTCCACTTGTACCGCTCGTCGCCGAAGAAGGGGAACGTCGCCGCGCGGCGCTTCTCCTCGGTGGTCAAGGTGGCGAGGAAGCGCTTCGCCGCCTCGGCCATGCGCCGCGCCACGGCCGGCGCGTGGTGAGGGCTCGCGATCTCGGTAGCCATTGCGCGCACTCCTGGTCGGTTGCCCCTATCGTAACTCCTTGTAGTAGATGACGGTCGCGTCCCTGGAGCCCGTCGCCGAGATCGCGTAGCCGGGGATGCGCCCGGCCTCGACCCAGCCGAGCGAGCGGTAGAGGTCGTTCGAGGGATCGCCAGCGCGCGTGTCGAGGACGAGCAGCGTCCGGTCCTCGGCACGGGCGATCGCCTCTGCTTCATGCATCAGGCGGCGGGCGATGCCGCGGCGGCGGGCGCGCGGGTGGACCATCAGCTTAGCGACCTCGGCGCGGTGGCGGCCGTTCGGCCGCGACTCGAGGTGGAGCTGAACGGTGCCGACGATCGCGCCGGCGTCGTCGTGGGCGACGAGCAGCACGACGCCCGGCTTCGGCACGCCGAGCCAGTACGCTTCGGCCTCGGTCGGATCGAGCGGCGGCAGGAAGCCGATCGAGGCGCCGTCGTCCACGCAGGCGACGAGCACGTCCACGAGCTGAGCGAGCGACGGGCGGTCGAGCCCGTCCAGCCGTCGGATCACGCCGCAATCTTTACTCCACCAGCGGTGTCCGTTTCCACCGGCGCGCCACACCCTGCTCGCGACCTGTATTACCCTGCGCGCGTGCACGAGCTATTCGACCGGGCGCTGGAGCTGCACAGGCGCGTGCCGGTGGTGGACGGGCACGCCGACTCCATCCTCGGCGCGCTCGACGACCCCCACGCACCGCCCGACCGGCGCGAGCCGAGGCGGTCCCTCGCCGAGCGCTCGGACCGCGGCCACATCGACTTCCCGCGCGCGCGCGACGCCGGCCTGAGCTGCACCGTCCAGACCGCCTGGCCAGCGCCGTCGTTCTACCCCGTCGCGGCAAGCCGCGTCTTCACGATGGTGGACGCGATCCTCTCCGAGGTCGAACGCTCGCCGGACGCTCGACTCGTGACCAGGGCGGCTGAGGTGCGCGCCTGCCACGCCGACGGAAAGCTCGGCGTGCTGGTCAACGTCGAGGGCGCCGAGCCGCTCCACGGCCAGCTCGGCGTGCTGCGCAGCCTGTACCGGCTCGGGGTGCGCGTCCTCCAGCCGGTTTGGAACCACCGGAACGACGCCGCCGACGGCATCGCCGAGCAGCCCGGCGGTGGGCTGAGCGCGTTCGGCCGTGACCTGATCAAGGAGATGAACCGCCTGGGGATGGCGATCGACCTGTCGCACATCACCCGCCAGGGCTTCTTCGAGGTGCTCGACCTCTCCGAGCAGCCGGTGCTCTTCACCCACGGCAACTGCCGCGCGCTCTTCGACCACCGCCGAAACCTCGCCGACGACCAGATCAGGGCGCTGGCCGCCCACGGCGGCGTCTTCGGCATCTCGGTCGTCAACGCGTTCATGTCCGAGGGCAGGAGCGACGTCAAGGCCGTCGCCGACCACGTGGACCACGCCGTCCAGCTCGTCGGCCCCGACCACGTCGCCTACGGATCCGACTTCGACGGCACGGATACCGTGCCGACCGACCTCGAGGATGTGGCCAGGCTGCCGAACTTGACCGCCGAGCTGATGGCCCGCGGCTACAAGGACGACGACCTGGCCAAGATCCTCGGCGGGAACTACCTCCGCGTCTTCGAGCGGGTCTTCGGCGGCTGAGCCGTCGGCGCGCGGAGCCACGAGCTCGGTCAGGCCGCGCGGCGCCGTACCTCCCGTTCGAGGCGATCGCCCAGCTCCAGCCGGCGCTTCTCTAGATCGTGCGCCGCCTGCAACCCGAGCCAAATGCCCTCCGACATGCCGAAGTAGCGCGCCAGGCGCAGGTCGGTGTCGGCGGTCACACCTCGCTTGCCGAGCACGATCTCGTTGACGCGCCGCGGCGGAACCCCGATGTCCCGCGCGAGCTGGTTCTGGCTAAGCCCCATCGGCTTCAGGAAGTCCTCGAGCAAGACCTCGCCCGGGTGTGGGTTCGGAAGTCGCTCTGGCGGGGTGGGTTCAATGGTAGTCGACGATCTCAACATCCTCGGCATCGCCGTCTCTCCACGCGAAACAAATTCGCCACTGATCGTCGATCCGGATGCTGTACTGACCAGCGCGATCCTCCGATAGAGCCTCCAGGCGGTTTCCGGGTGGGACCGCCAGCTCGGCGAGTCGGCGGACTTGGTCCAGGTAGCGCAGCTTGCGCCGGGCCGCGACTTGGACCTCGTACGGCAACCGGCGCGAACGCTCGCCTCGCCATATCCGCTCGGTCTCGCCGGCTCGGAACGACCTGATCACGCCGCACTATAACGAATGGCGTTATGCCCGCAACGCGCGCGGCGTGGTGATGCCACCGTCCCCCTGGCGGAGAACGACAGCGGCTGTCAGATCGCCGTCCCTGCCTGGGGATCTCGGTCTTGCCAGCGATAGTCTGGGCGGTCGGAACCTCGTCCCTAGACGCCTCCGAAAACCAGGCTCACCGGCGAGCCGGTTTGCTCGACCTCGCCGGTGGGGGTGAGCACGCCCGACGAAGCGTCCACCCCGAACACCGCGATCGTGTCGGAGTCCTGCCCCTCGGCGTACAGCCACGAGCCGGTCGGGTCGATGTTGAAGTTGCGCGGCGTCTTCCCCTGGATCGGCGTCCACCCGACGGGCGCGATCAGCCCGCTCGCCTGATCGATCGCCCAGACCCCGATCGAATCGTGGCCGCGGTTCGAGCCGTACACGAACTGACCCGACGGGGCGACGACGACCTCGGCCGGCGCGTTGTCGCCCTTGAAGTCCGGCGGCGTGGCCGTCAGGACCTGCATCAGGCGCAGCGCGCCACGAACGCCGTCGTAGGCGAACGCCGCGATCGTGTTGCCCAGCTCGTTGACCGTGTAGGCGTAGGCGCCGCTCGGGTGGAAGGCGATGTGGCGCGGGCCGGAGCCCGGCGGCAGCTCGGCGAAGGGCGGATCGTTCGGCGCGAACTTGCCGGTGGTCTGATCGAACCGGTAGACGAGCACCTTGTCGAGCCCCAGGTCGGGGACGAAGACGAAGCGTCCGGCCGGGTCCCAGGTGATCTCGTGCGGGTGCGGCGCCTCCTGGCGCGCCGTGTTCGGCCCGAGCTGCCCGGAGTGCTTGACGACGTCGGTCGCCTGCCCGAGCGAGCCGTCGGCGGTGTTGACCGGGTAGGCCGCGATCGTCCCGCCGGTGTAGTTGGCGACGAGCACCCAGGCGCCGTCCGCCGACACGGCCGGGTAGACGGGGTTGGTCCCGTTCGACGACTGACTGTTGACGAAGGAGATCTTGCCGGTCATCGCGTCGATCATCCAGGCGCTCACCTGGCTCACGTTGCCGCCGTGGATCGCGTAAAGGAAGCGCTGGGTCGGATCGACGGCCAGGAACGAGGGATTGCCGGCCGTTTCGACCGACTGCGCGTGGCTCAGGCCGCCGGTCGCCGGGTCGACCACGTAGACCTCGATGCCCTTGCCGTGGCCCTGGCGGTCCGGCGTCGTGTAGCAGCCGACGTAGGCGATCATCGGCCGACGCGCCGACGCGCCGATCCCGGCCGCGGTTGGCACGGGCTGGCCTTCGAGCCGACCGGGCAGCACGCGGATCCAGTAGTCGACCGTCAGGCCGGGGTTGTCGTTGTAGACCTGGATGACGTAGGTGCCGCGCGTCACCGAGACGACGTTCGCCTGCACGTTCGGCTGGAGCTGGTTCTGCGCTCCGCCGACCACCTGCACGCTCCCGGTCGGGTTGAACACCTTGAACCCCGCCCGTCCAGCCGCGCCGTCCGGTATGACCTCCATCTGGATGGTCCAGACGGTCTGGTCGCCTGGGTAGAAGAACGGATAGGTCGCCGTCTGCCCGAAGCGCAGCCGACCGTGGATCGGCCGGACGCCCACCGGATCGTTCGGCACCGTCTGCGCCGCGGCAGGAACCCACCGACCCGCTGCGAGCAGCGCACCCGCCGCACCGGCACCCCTCAAGAGCTGACCACGCGTGAGCTTGGATCGCGTCATCCCTTCCTCGATCTTCAATGGAGTTGGTGCAATCCTACCAGCCAGGTGGGCAGGCGCCAGCGTGTGTTCGTTGCCCGAGCCGGGGGGCGTACAATGACGGGCACCCAATCGGAAGCGAACGCGCGGAAGAGGGAGCCCTTGTGAAGCAATTCGAGTACGCCGCCCCCACGACGCTCGACGAGGCGATCAGGCTGCTTGCAGAGATGAACGGACGCGCCCGGCCGATGGCCGGGGGCACCGACGTCCTCGTCCAGATGCGCGCCGGACGGCTCACACCCGACCGGATCGTGGACGTGAAGAACGTGCCCGAGCTGAACGAGCTGCGCTACGACGCCAGCGGCGGCCTGACGATCGGCGCGGCCGTCCCCTGCTACAAGATCTACGCCGACACGGCGATCGCCCGCGCCTACCCCGGCCTGATCGACGCCGCGTCGATCGTCGGCGGCGTCGCGATCCAGGGCCGCGCGACGCTCGGCGGCAACCTCTGCAACTCGTCGCCCAGCGCCGACACGATCCCCGTGCTGATCGCGATGGGCGCGAAGGTGAACATCCGGGGCCCGAGGGGCAGCCGCCAGGTGCCGGTCGAGCAGTTCTGCACCGCGCCGGGCCGCAACGTGCTCGAGGCGGGCGAGGTGGTCGTCTCGATCGAGCTGCCCGCGCCGCCGCCGAACAGCGGCGCCCACTACCAGCGCTTCATCCCGCGCTACGAGATGGACATCGCGGTGGTCGGCGTCGGCGCTGGGGTCGTCCTCTCGGACGACAAGCGGACGATCAGGTCGGCCCGGATCGCGCTCGGCGCGGTGGCGCCGACGCCGCTCTTCGTGCCCGAGGCCGGCCAGGCGCTCGAGGGGAAGCCGGCGGCCGAGGAGTCGCTGGCGGCCGCCGCCGAGATCGCCAGGAACGCCGCCAGGCCCATCGACGACATGCGCGGCACCGCCGCCCAGCGCAAGCACCTGGTCGGCGTGCTGACCCGCCGCGTGCTGGCGGGCGCGATCGCGCGAGCCCGCGGGGAGGAGGTCCACGGTGCCCACGTCCACTGACACCGCGCGCGTGCACGTCTCGACGACCATCAACGGCGAGCCCACCGACTTCTTGTGCGAGCCGCGCCAGAGCCTGCTCGAGTGCCTGCGCGACGTGATCGGGCTGACCGGCACGAAGGAGGGGTGCAACGACGGCAACTGTGGCGCCTGCTCGGTCATCCTGAACGGCCGTCTCGTCAACTCGTGCCTCGTGCTCGGCGTCGAGGCGCAGGGCGCCGAGATCACGACGGTCGAGGGGCTGGCCGAGCCGGGGCAGCTGCACCCACTCCAGCAGGCGTTCCTCGAGAACGCGGCGCTCCAGTGCGGCATCTGCACGCCAGGCTTCCTGGTCTCGGCCAAGGCGCTGCTCGACCAGGAACCGAACCCGAGCGAGGAGCGCATCCGCTTCTGGCTCTCGGGGAACCTCTGCCGGTGCACCGGCTACGACAAGATCATCCGCGCCGTCCAGGACGCCGCGGGGCGCATGCAGGAGGCGAAGCGTGGCTAGGACCGCCGATCGTCTGAGCCCGTCGAACATCGTTCTGTCGACCACCCAGTACCGCGTCGTCGGCACGCGCCCCGTCCGCCACGATGGGGCCGACAAAGTCACCGGCCGGGCCATCTACGGCGCCGACGTGCGGCTGCCGGGCATGCTGTACGGCCGGGTGCTGCGGAGCCCCCACGCGCACGCCCGCATCAAGCGGATCGACACGTCGAAGGCCGAGGCGCTGCCGGGCGTGCGCGCGGTCGCGACGGCGAAGGACCTGCCGCCGGCCGAGGACCGCTGGGAGGACCTGGGCGAGGGCCCGGTCAACATGAAGTTCCTCAGCGACAACGTCCTGGCCAGCGACAAGGTGCTCTACAAGGGCCACGCCGTCGCGGCGGTCGCGGCGACCAACGTCCATGTCGCCGAGGAGGCGCTCAACCTTATCGAGGTCGAGTACGAGGTGCTCCCGGCGGTGATCGACGTGCGCGAGGCCGCCAGGGACGGCGCGCCGCTGCTTCACCAGAACGTCACGACGAAGGAGCTCGGGAAGGACACCGGCAAGCCCTCGAACGTCGCCAACCACTTCCGCCACGAGCTCGGCGACGTCAAGAAGGGCTGGGAGGAGGCCGAGGTCGTCGTCGAGCGCGAGTGCTGGACCGCGACCGTCCACCAGGGCTACATCGAGCCACATAACGGCACGGCCGTCTGGAGCCAGGACGGCAACCTGACCGTCTGGACCAGCACGCAAGGCGCCTTCCCGGTGCGCGACCAGCTCGCCCAGGTGCTCGGCGTGCCCGTGTCGAAGATCAAGGTGATCCCGACCGAGATCGGAGGCGGCTTCGGCGGCAAGATCCCGATCTACCTCGAGCCGGTCGCCGCTCTCCTGGCGAAGAAGACGGGCCGGCCGGTCAAGCTGTGGATGACGCGCGCTGACGTATTCCAGGGCACCGGCCCGACGCCGGGCTCGTACATGACCTGCAAGATCGGTGCGAAGAAGGACGGCACGATCGTCGTCGCCGAGGCCGACCTCTACTTCGAGGCCGGCGCCTACCCCGGCTCGGCGGTCGGCGCGGCGGCGATGTGCATCTTCGCGCCGTACAACATTCCGAACGGCCGCATCGACGGCTACGACGTGCTCGTCAACAAGCCGCGCTCGTTCGCCTACCGGGCGCCAGGCGCGACGCAGGCCGCGTTCGCTAGCGAGGTCGCGCTCGACGAGCTGGCCGAAAAGCTCGGCATGGACCCGATCGAGCTGCGGCTGAAGAACTCGGCGAAAGAGGGCACCCGCCGCATCGACGGTCCGGTCTACAACCGGATCGGGGGCGTCGAGGTGCTCCAGGCCGCCAGGGAGCACGACCACTACCGGTCGCCGCTCGGCACACCCCCGGCGGGGATGAAGCGCGGCCGCGGCGTCGCCCACGGCTACTGGTTCAACGTCGGGCTCGCCTCGAGCGTGACCATCTCGGTCAACCAGGACGGGTCGGTGACGCTGGCCGAGGGCTCGACCGACATCGGCGGGACGCGGACGTCGATCGCCATGCAGGCGGCCGAGGTGCTCGGCCTGCGTGCCGAGGACGTGCGGCCGACCGTCGTCGACACCGACTCGATCGGCTACACACAGGTCACCGGCGGCAGCCGCACGACGTTCGCGACCGGCCTGGCCGCGATCGAAGCGGCCAAGGACGTCCTGCGGCAGATGAACGAGCGCGCCGCGCTACTGTGGGAGACCGACGCCGAGAACGTCGCGTACGACGCCGACAGCGCGACCTTCAAGTCGGGCGACAAGTCGATCGCGTTCAAGGAGCTGGCCGGCAAGCTCGGCCACACCGGCGGCCCGATCACCGGCCGCGCCAACGTCGACGCGGGCGGCCATGGCGGCGCCTTCGCCACGAACATCGTCGACCTCGACGTCGACCCTGAGACGGGCAAGGTGAAGATCCTGCGCTTCACGGTCGTCCAGGACGCCGGCAAGGCGATCCACCCGAGCTACGTCGAGGGCCAGATGCAGGGCGGCTCCGTGCAGGGCATCGGCTGGGCGCTGAACGAGGAGTACGTCTTCAACCCCAAGGGCGAGATGACGAACGCCAGCTTCCTCGACTACCGCATGCCGACGACCTACGACCTGCCGATGATCGACACCGTGATCGTCGAGGTGCCGAACCCCGGCCACCCGTTCGGCGTCCGCGGGGTGGGCGAGGTGCCGATCGTCCCGCCGCCGGCCGCCATCTGCAACGCGATCCACAAGGCGATCGGCGTCCGCATGAAGCGACTGCCGATGTCCCCACGCGAGATCCTGGAGGAGAGTGGCGTGATCTAAGGCGGCGGCGCCAAGCCGTCATCCCGAGGAGCATGAGCGCCGAGCGATCTCGACCGCGGCCGGACCCTTCCGAGCGAGGCCGGGGCAGTCGAGGTCCCACTCGGAGCGCGCCAGTGGAACGGAGGGAAGGCACATGAGCGAAACGATTACGCGCCGGCGGCTGCTGGGCTTCGGCGCCGTCGGCGCACTGCTGGCGGCGTGCGGCGGTGCCGCGGCGCCGACCGCGGCGCCGACCACCGCGCCAGCGGTCCCCACCAAGCCGGCCGCGGCCACGGGCGCCACCGCCGCGCCGGCGGCCTCCGGCGCGGCCTCGCCCGTCGCCGGCGCAACCGCGCCGGCCGGCTCGCCAGCTCAGGGAACGCCGGCCGCGGGCGCGCCAGCCGCGCCGGCGACCGGCAAGTCGATCAAGTACCAGCAGCGCGACAGCTCGACCGAGGACTTCGTCCGGAAGGTCTACGGTCCCGAGTTCGAGAAGAAGACCGGCACGAAGGTCGTCTTCGAGGACATCCCGGCCAACGAGTACTTCACGAAAGTCACCGCGCTGTTCGCCGCCAAGCAGCTTGGTGACCTGGTCTTCGGCTACAACTCGAGCGGCTACAACGCCACCTGGGCGTTCAAGGGCATCCTTGCCCCGCACGACGACTACATCAAGAAGGACAACTACGACCTCAAGCAGTTCTACGACGCTTGCATCGACGCCTGCCGCTTCGAGGGCAAGATCTACTCGATGCCGCCGGTCGGCCACCCCGGCGAGATCAACATCTATTGGAACAAGGACATCTTCCAGGCGGCCGGCGCCAAGCCGCTCGACGACTCGCTGACCATCGACAGCATCGTGGAGGCCGCCAAACAGACGACGAAGCCGGACGGAAGCATCTGGGGCTTCGCCGCCGACTTGAGCTCATGGTTCCAGATCATCCAGCGCGTGCGGCTCTTCGGCGGCGACGAGCTGTCCGAGGACGGCAAGAAGGCGCTGATGAACTCAGACCAGGCGAAGGCCGCCCTCCAGTGGGAGTACGACATGCGCTACAAGCACAAAGCGACTCCCACTCCGGACAAGATCCAGGACAACACGGGGAACATGTTCACGGCCGGCAAGGTCGCGATGAACGGCAACAACGTCGCCAACATCTCGGTCTACAAGAAGCCGATCGGCGACAAGTTCAAGTGGGCGCCGCAGGCCTGGCCGAAGGGCCCGGGCGGCTTCCACGGCGCGACGGTGCACGTGAACACGACCGGCCTGACCACCCAGGCGAAAGAGCCCGGGCTGGCCTGGGAGTTCCTGAAGTCGATCCTGACCCAGGAGGTCGGCGTCCAGAAGGTGCTGATGGGCTCGGGCTCGCCCGGCGCCCGCCCGGACGTCTGGTCCGACAAGCGCCTGACCGAGCTCGACCCTTGGTACGCCAAGGCGAACGACATCTTCAAGCTCGCCAAGGCGCCGAACATGGCCTACAACCTGCGGACCGCCGAGGTCGACAACGTGATGATCCAGCGGGTCGCCGAGATCATGCTGAACAAGGTCACGCCGGCCGAAGGCGCCGAGAAGATGACCAAAGAGATGCAGGCCATCCTGGACCAGCCCAGGTAAGCCCAGGCACGCTCGTGGCATTCCGAGGGGCGTCGGCGACGAGGAATCGCGGCTGGGGCGGTTTCGCCCGGCGCCGCTGGTCCGAGCGACGGTCGAAGCCCCTCGCTCGTCTCGGAACGACATGAGCTCCCGTGCGCGCCGCGAGATGCTGGAGGGCTACCTCTTCCTCCTCCCGTGGGCCGTCGGCTTCGTCGTCCTCATCGCCGGACCGATGCTCGCTTCGCTCTACCTGTCCCTCACGAGCTACGACATCGCCCGGCCGCCGGTCTTCGTCGGCGTCGACAACTTCAGCCGCGCCTTCACGCTCGACCCACAGTTCTGGCCGTCGCTCGCCAAGACCTTCTACTACGCGCTGGTCGTCGTGCCGGTCGGCCTGACGGTCTCGATGCTCCTGGCGACGCTGCTCAACCAGCGGCTGGCCGGCACCAACGTCTTCCGCACACTCTACTTCCTGCCGCACCTCACGCCGATCGTCGCGACCGCGCTGGTCTGGAAGGTGATCTTCAACCCCGAGGTCGGGCTGATCAACACCGCCCTCTACTACGCCACGGGCGTTAAGGGCCCTGGCTGGCTGTCCTCGGTGGAGTGGGCGATCCCGGCGCTGATCATCATGAACCTCTGGCGCGCGGCCGGCGGCAACACGATGATGATCTTCCTGGCCGGGCTGCAGGGCATCCCGGCCGAGCTGTACGAGGCGGCCGCCATCGACGGCGCCAACGCCTGGCACCGCTTCCGCTACGTCACCGTGCCGATGCTCTCGCCGACGGTCTTCTTCAACCTCGTGCTCGGCGTGATCGGCGCGCTCCAGGTCTTCGCCAGCGCGCTCGTCGCCTCCAGGGGCGGCCCCGCCTACGCGACCTGGTTCTACGCGCTGCACATCTACAACGAGGCGTTCGTCAACTTCAAGATGGGTTACGCCGCCGCGCTGGCGTGGGTCTTCTTCGTCATCGTCCTCGCGATCACGTACTTCCAGGTGAGGCTGAGCGGCCGCTGGGTCTACTACGCCGGGGAGGGCCCATAGTGGCCGCCCGCGCACACGAGATCGCCCAGGAGCGCGCCGAGGCGCGCCTTGGCGGCGTCAACCAACCCCTGCTCTACGCCGCCGCGGTCGTCCTCACTCTGCTGTTCATCACCCCGTTCTTCTGGACCGTCAGCATCTCACTCAAGCAGATCAAAGAGCTGTTCCAGTTCCCGCCGCTGCTTCTGCCCGAGACACCGCAGTGGGGCAACTACGTCCAGGTCTGGACGCGGGTCCCGTTCGGCAAGTGGGTCGTCAACACCTTCATCATCACCGGCAGCGCGATGGCTGGCACGCTGCTGACCGCGTCGCTCGTGGCCTACTCGTTCGCACGCTACAAGTACCCGGGGCGCGACCTCTTCTTCATAGCGACGCTGAGCACGATGATGCTTCCGGCCGAGGTGACGATCATCCCACAGTACCTCGGCTTCCGCCAGCTCGATCTGCTCGACACCTTCTGGCCGCTGATCATCCCGGCCTGGCTCGGCGGTGGCGCCTTCTACATCTTCCTGTTGCGCCAGTTCTTCATGACCATCCCACGCGACCTGGACGACGCGGCGCGGATCGACGGGGCGAGCGGCTTCCAGATCTTCTGGAACGTGATGCTGCCGCTCGCCAAGCCGGCGCTCGCGACCGTCGCGGTCATCTCGTTCATCGCCAACTGGGACGAATTCCTGCGCCCGCTCATCTACCTGAACACGACCGAGAAGTTCCCGCTGTCGGTGGGCCTCCGCTTCTTCAACAACCGGGGCAACGAGACCGACCCACTCGACCACCTGCTGATGGCCGCGGCTGTGATGGTCACCGCGCCATGCCTCGTGCTGTTCTTCTGCACGCAGCGCTACTTCGTGCGCGGCGTGATAACGTCGGGCATTAAGGGCTGATGGCGACCGTGTTCATCCCCTCGCTGCTGCGGGACCTCACCGCCGGACGCGACCGCGTCGACGTCGAGGGCCGGAGCGTCCGGCAAATCGTCGCCAACCTGGATGCCGCGTACCCCGGCATCGCCGCGCGGCTGGTGGAGGGGGACGCGCTCAGCCCGCGGGTGCAGGTCTCCGTCGACGGGCACGTCAGCCGCCTTGGGTTGCTCGAGCGCGTCGGCGAGTCGAGCGAGGTGCACTTCATCCCGGCGATCTCGGGAGGATGAGCGTGGAAAGGCTCGTTTACACGCAGGCTGAGGACGGACTCCCGCTCGAAGGGGCACTCATCGAGCCTTCGGACCGGGAACCGTTCCCGACGGCGGTCGTCTTCGTCCACGGCCTGACCGGCAAGTTCTACAGCCGCTCGATGATCACGATCGGGCGCGAGCTGGCCAGCCGCGGCTACCGCTTCGTGGCCGGCAACAACCGCGGCCACGACTTCGGCTACCCGTACCGCCCGGCACCCGACGCCGAGCCCCGCATCTACGGGGGCGGCTGGGAGCTATTCGACGAGTCGCCGCTCGACGTCGCCGGCTGGATCAGCTTCGCCGTCGACCAGGGCGCGCGCGACGTCGTGTTGTTCGGCCACTCGCTCGGCGCCCTGAAGGTCTGCTACTACCAGGCGATGCGGCAGGACCCGCGCGTCGTCGGGCTCATCGCCGGGTCGCCGCCCATGCGCGCCGGCCGCCGCAACCCCGAGCTGATCGCCGAGGCCGAGCGGCTGGTCGCCGAGGGGCGCGGCCGCGACCTGCTGCCCTGGAACTCGATGCCCGCCGGCGCCGGCACGCAGAGCGCCCAGACGTACTTGAACCGGATACGGGTGAACGTCGACGTCTACGGTAAGGAGACGCCGAGCCCGCTGGTCGGCCGGGTCCACGTGCCAATCTACGCCCTCTACGGCACCGACGAGCCAACCGTCGGCACGGCCGCCGACCTCGTGCTGATCCGCCAGAACGCGTCGGCCGCGCCGAGTGTCGAGACGCGTATGTTCGAGGGCGCCGACCACAGCTACGCCGGCTACGAGGCCCCGATCGCGGCCTCGATGGCGGACTGGGTCGCGTCTATCACCGCGGCCCGGGTCTGATCCCTTCTGGGAAAAGCACTCTCCCCCGGACAGGGTTAGTGTGAGGACTCCGCCGGTCGACTCCGCCCGAACGGCCAGCGCACGACCTTCCGCCGCGCCGGCTTGCGCGCCTTGAGGTGCTCGTTCAGCGCCGCCACCAGATTGGTGTACTCGGCCCGGAACCGGGCGGTGTCGATCCGGCCTTCGGCGAGCAGGCCGGTCGTGCCGCGCAGCAGATCGACGTTACCCGTTTGCCCGATCTCAACCATCACCTCACAGGCGGCGATCTGCTTGTCGAGCCAGCTCACCACGGCGATGTGGCAGGACTCGCAGGGCCCGGGTGGAACGAGCTGCCCGAGCATCTCGCGGAACGGCACGAAGCGCCTGAGCTGCTCGGCGCCGATCACCCCCGCCTCGACGGCGGCGGCCGGATCTCGCTCCCTGACCGCCCGCGCCACCTTGCCGATGTCACGGATCCAGCTCTGCCGCACCGCGGTGGCCCGGTCGACGAGGTCGCGCAGCTCGGTCAGGTACACCGCGATGCTGCGGGCCGATTTCCCCAGGGGGACCTCTGCCGCCGCCACTGCCACTGCCATCAACGCCACTGTAGGTGTTCCCCCGACGCTGCGCGAGCCCGTTGGTTGCAGTTCGGTTTCAGTTTCGCTTGTTCACACCATCATTGCGGATCGAACGCGTACTGCATGTTCGTGCTCGGTAACAGCTGCGGCCGATTCATCCCGTTCGGCTGTGCGCTGTTGTACTGCTTGTAGAGCGCAGACCCCTGCGCCTGGGCGTCGAGGTCGGCTGGGAGGTTCTGGCCGGTGATGATCGCCTTCAGGTAATCGGCCAGCAGGATCGCCTGCGTGCAGTTGCAGCCGGCGTCGTAGTGCATGATCCCGCGCTGCCACCGCTGGTAGACGAAGTTCTGGTTGCTCGGGTCGAACGCCGGGTTCGAGGTCGGCACGCCCCACATCTCCAGGTCGATGCCGAGCAGGAGGTTCGGGTCGCCGCCGTTCGGGAAGGCGACCTGGAATGGAACCGTGTTCGAGAAGGTACGGAAGAAGTTCACCGGCCGGTTGTTGAACGTGTCCACCGCAACCTGCTGAACAAAAGCGAGCGTGGCAGGTGCGTCGCTCGGGCTCGGCGCGCGGCTCGTGACGCCCTGGTCCGCCGGCGGAAAGTTCGCGCCGTTGATCGTCGTGTACGGCATCAGCTCCGGGTCGAGCAGGTTCGCCTGGCGCGCCTGGCCGTTGGGCCCGATCTCGACGATGCGCCGCTGGAAGAACTGGACCGTGACACCCCTGAAGAGGAACGTCCGACTGACCGGGTAGCCGAACGTGGCGATCCCGCCCCGACGGTTGAAGTAGTCCCAGATCACGTCGTTGTCGATCCGGAACCCCGTCTGCGCGAAGTAGCGGTTGTCGCGCGGAGCCGGGGTGCTCGTGACGTTCGGCGCCGGGGTAGCTGTCGGGCTCGGCGTCGCCGGCGTGCCGGTTGTCGTGACCGTCGGCGTCGGCGTGGCCGTCGCCGACGCCGTTGGCGACGTCGGCGGGTCGTCGACGACGGTGATGCTGTTGCCGTTGGTGTTGGCGACGTAGACGCGGTTGGTGTTCGGGTTCACGGCGACCGCGTTCGGCAGGTTGCCGACGTTGACGGTCGCGGCCAGGACGTTCTGGGCCGTGTCGACGAGCGAGAGCGTATTGCCGCCCTGGTTCGCGGCGTAGAGTCGGTTGCGACCGGGGTTGACCGCCAGCCCGTACGGTCCGTGGCCGACGGCGACCGTCCCGAGCACCGCGTTCGCCCCGGCGTCGACGATCGTCACGCTGTTACTGGCCGTGCCGACGTAGACGCGGTTGGTCGCCGGGTTGACGGCGACCGACAAGGCGGAAGCGCCGACGGAGATCGAGGGGACGAGCACGTTGTTGTTGCTGCCGTCGATCACGGTTACGCTGTTCTGGCCGCCGTTGGCGGTGTAGATCCTGTTGGTCGTCGGGTTCACCGCGACCGCGCCGGCGCCGTTGACGGGGATCGTGGCCGTGACCGCGTTGCTGCCGCCGTCGATCACCGAGACGTTGTTCGACCCCTGGTTGGCCACGTAGATGCGGTTCGTCGTCGGGTTCACGTCGACGCCGAACGGCTGCGATCCGACCGCGACGGTCGCGACGACGGAGTTCGAGCCGCCGTCGACGACCGACACCGTGCCCGCGTTGAAGTTCGCGACGTAGACGCGGTTCGTCGTGGGGTTCGCGGCCACACCGCGCGGTCCGCTGCCGACGTTGATCGTCGCGACGACCGCGTTGGTGCCGCCGTCGACGACCGAGACGTTTCCGGCACCGCCATTGGCGACGTAGATGCGGTTGGTCGTCGCGTTCACGGCGACGCCCCACGGGCCGCTCCCGACCGCGACTGTCCCCACAACCGTCTCGGCCAGCGCCATCGGCACGGCGAGCGCCCCGAGCGCGAACAGTCCGGCAATCAGCGCAAGCTTCTCCACCGTGACCTCCCACGCCGCTGCCGGCGTGCGCGTTGACTTCGCCCCCCGGCCCAATCTAGCGACCTGGGCGTTGGAACTGCCCTAAGAACGCGCCGCCACTTTGCTAGGATGACGGAAACGCCAGGAGCCGGTCTGTTGCTGCGTGCCTCCTTCCCTGGCGACCACACCACGTACGTCGCGCCGACGCTGGTCGAGCTGGACCAAATCGGCTTCCAGCTCGCGCTGGATGTGCGCGCTTCCGGCATCCCGCTCGAGTGTACGGTCGTCATCTCCAACGGCGCGCTGCCCTACTCGCTGTCCGTGCACAACCATCTCGGCAACAGCGGCAAGATCGTCACGATCGGGATGAGCTACTACGACTTCGACCAGGTGCGCGCCCGAGCCGAGGTCGTGCAGGACCTGTCGGCCGACGTGCGCGGCAAGCACGTCTTCCTGCTCGACGAGGTGGTCGACCGGGGCGGTACGATGCCGGTCGCGCGGGACCGCGTCCTGGAGGCCGGCGCCGCGAGCATCCACACCGGGGCGCTCATCTTCAAGCGCCGGTCGGTCTTTCGTCCCGACTTCGTGGGCCACGAGGTCGAGGACGAATGGGTGGTCTTTCCACACGACGTGCGCCCGGCGATCGAGAAGCTCGGCGCTCGCTGGCTCGCGGCCGGCGTTCCCTTCGACGAGGTCCGCGCTCGCCTGCACTACCTCTTCGCACCGTCGCCCCACCTGGCCGAGCAGGTCGACCACTACTGCGCGCTGCTTGCCCCGCACGAGCTGGCCGGCGCCGTTCGACGCTGACCGAGACGAGCGCCCGAACGGGCGCGACAGGCCGCGCGGTGGTCGAGCGCCACGCCGGGCGCGGACGACCCACGCGTGGCCCCCGAGGATGGAGCAACCCCGTTTAGCCAGAACAGGCCAGCGAAATTGCCCCCAACCGGTTAGGGGCGGCGCGGCACCTGTGCCGCAAAGATGGGCGCGCCGTGATCGAGAAGTACGACCGCGCCGCCGACCAACACCGCACCCCCGCCTCGTGGGCTGACGAGGTCCTGCGCACCCTGCCGCGGCAGGCCCCCGCCGGGCCGCTGCCAGCCTGGCTCGCCGGCCAGCCGGCCGGCGAGGCGGCCGCGCGAGGCAAGATCGTGGTCGTCGCGGCCGCCAGTGCGGGCGTCGGCAAGACGCTCCTCTCCGTGCACCTCGCGAGTCGGCTGGTCGCGGCCGGCGGTCGGCGCGTCGCGCTCGTCGACCTCGACTTCGCGCTCGGTACGATCGCGACGACGGTCGGCGTGCGTTCGCATCAGAACGTCCTCACCGCACTGGAGGCGCTCGACCTGGACGACGCCGGCCGGCTGCTGACCCACCTCGCGTGGGCGCGAGCTGGCTTCGAGGTGCTCGCATCGCCGGGTCACCAGCCGGCCGTGCCCGTCGACCCGGAGCGCGTTGGGCGCCTGCTGCTGGCCCTGGCGCCACACTACGACTTCGTCGTCGCCGACACCGCGCCGACGCTCGACGGGACGACCCTCGCCGCGCTGGACGCCGCGTCGACGGTGCTGCTGGTCGCGACCCCCGAGCCGCGGGGCCTGCGCTCGGCGTCGGCGCTCGTCGCCCAGCTGCGCGAACGGCGCTACGAGCCGGCGCGCGTCAAGATCGTCCTCAACCGGGCCCGGCCGGGCGTCGAGCTACCACCCGACCTGCCCGTCGCCTGGCGCATCCCCGAGGACCGGATCGGCGCCGAAGCGACGATCGAGGCGGCCCGCGAGGCGCCGCTCGGCCGCGCGATCGCGACCATCGTCGACGCGTTGGGGCCGACGGCAGTGCCGCCCACGGCCTCGGCGTCCGTCCCGGCCGCGGGCCACGCCGAGCCGGAGCCCATGCCCGAAAACGACGCCCCTCGGCATGAGCCGCCACCCGCCGCGGTCGGGCCAGGTCGCGGCTTGGCGGCGTCCGATCCGGCCGTCGGTCGTCCCGCGACGCCGCGCGTCTCCCGCCGGCGCGTCGTGGGCGGGGTTGCCGCGCTCGGCGTGCTGGTGGTCGGCGGCGTTGGTCTCGCGCTTGCCAACGCCAGCGGCGCGCGGCCGTCGCCCGCGCCGACGATCACCCCTGTGCCGGCGTCGACCCCACCGCCCCAGCCGACCGTCGGCGCGGCGTCAGCCGCGACGGCCCCGCCCACTCCAGGCGAGGCCCGAGCACCGTCGCCGGCGGTCCCGACGGCCCAGCCGACCCAACCACCCGTGCCGACCGCGCCACCACCGGCGCAGCCGACGGCGGCGCCACCGCCGACACAGACCGCCGCGCCCGCGCGCCAGCCCACCGCGGCGCCGCGCCTGATCCTGGACGAAAGCTTCGGCGCCGGCGCGCGCGGCTGGCCAAACAACCCGCGGTCGACCGCCTGGGCCGCCGGGGGCGCCTACCACCTTGCGGCCCGGCAGCCCGGCCAGTTCGTGGCGATCACCGCGGCGGCGGGCGACAGCCTCGGCGACGTCGCCGTCACGGCGACCTACCGCAAGACGGGCGGCCCCGACGGCGGCGGCTACGGCATCGTCCTGCGCGCCCAGCAGCCGCTCGACGGCGTGGCGCAGGGCGGCCGCTACTACGTGCTCGAGGTCGGCGACCGCGGTGAGATCGGGGCGTGGCGCCGAGAGAACGACCGCTGGATCGACCTGCTGACCTGGACCCATTCGGATGTGGTCAAGCCCGGCGATGGCACGAACAAGCTGACGGCGCTGGCGCTCGGCTCGCGCCTGACGCTGATGGTGAACGATCAGGTCGTGGCGAACCTGGAGGACGCGGAGCTCAAGGAGGGACGCGTGGGCATCTTCGTCGGGGGCGACGGCAACGAGGTCACGCTGGAGCGCTTCCAGGTCCAGGCGGCGAGCTGATGGGACCGCGCGAACGACGCGAGCTCATCTCGATCCTGGGCGGCGGCGCGGCGGCGTTGGCCGCGGCGCTTGTGATGACGCTGGCGCGTTCACTCGACCAGGTGCGGACCGTGCCCGAGCGGCTGCTCGAGTGGCTCCTGCTGTTCGTGCCGCTCGACATCTTCGAGGGCGGCATCCAGCGCTTCGGCTTCGAGGCGAAGCGCTACGCGCTGTTCGCGACCATCCTGGTCGTCCTGCTCGCATTGGGCGCGCTTGGCGCCTACGCGCTTCGGCGGGGCGAGCCGCCGGTCCGGCTCGTGGGGCTCGGCGGCGTGCTCTGGCTGGCGACGATGGTGGTCCTGATGCCGCTCACCGGCGCCGGCTTCTTCGCGACAGGACTGCTCGGCGGCACGTGGGCGACTCTGCTCGCCTACCTGGCCGCGGGACTCGCCTACGGGGGCACACTCGCCGCGGCGCGCGGCTTCCTCGACGAGCCCGATCCGCTGACGCTGCCGGCGACCGACCTGGGCGCGCTGCTGACGCGCCGCTCGGCGGTCGGCGCGCTCGGCGGCTCGTTCGCCGCGCTCGCGATCGCCACGTTCGCGGCGCGCCGCGGCCCGCAGTACGGCATGACCCGCGTCGTCGTGCTCGACCCCCAGGAGCCGCTCCCGTCGGGCGGCATCGACCCGCCGGCCCCGCACCCACCCGGCGCCACCACGACGCCAGCCGGAACCGCCCAGGCGGTAACCGGCCCGACCGAGCCGGCGCAACCGGCCGCGGCCGCGGCGCAGCCGACGCCGTCCGCCGCTGACGCGCCGAACGTGGTGCCTCCACCGGCCCGCCCGACCGCCACGCCGACGGTCGTCCGCGCCGCTCGTGCCCTCGCACGGGACAAAGACGGCGCGGTCTTGGCAGCCGCGCGCAAGCCCGGCGAGCTCGCCGAGCTCATCACACCGCCCGGCGCACACTACGTCGTCAGCAAGAACCCGGTCGCCGACCCCGAGCTCAGGGCCGAGGACTGGCGGCTGGTCGTCGACGGCGAGGTGAGCCGCTCGATCCAGCTCGACCTCAAGAGCCTGCGCAACCTACCGGCCGTCGAGGTGACCAAGACGCTGGAGTGCATCAGCAACTTCGTCACCAAGTGCGAGCTCGCTCCGTTCGGCTGCGACTTGATGAGCACCGCGCGGTGGCGCGGCGCGCGGCTATCGGACGTGATAGGCCTGGCGGGCGGGCTGAGGCCCGGCGTCGTCGCGCTGGCGGCGATCGGCGCCGACGAGTACACGACCGCGCTTCCGATCGACGTGGCGATGGCGCCGGATACGCTCCTCGTCTACGAGATGAACGGCGAGCCGGTGCCGATCGAGCACGGCTTCCCGGTGCGCGTGCTCGTGCCGGGCCGGTACGGGCTGAAGAACGCCAAGTGGGTCGTCGCGCTGCGCCCGATGCGGCGCGAGTTCGTCGACTGGTACGGCCAGCGCAGCTGGAGCAAGACCGGGATCGTGCGCACGATGACGCGCATCGACACGCCCGCCCCAGGCGCGGCGCTGACGCCCGGCGACCAGCGCATCGCCGGCGTCGCCTACGCGGGCGACCGCGGCATCGCGAAGGTGGAGTACAGCGCCGACGGAGGCAAGAGCTGGCAGGTCGCGGAGCTCGTCGAGAAGCCGGTCGGGACCGACAGCTGGGTCCGCTGGTTCGGCAAGTTCACGATCCACCCGGGCGCCCAGCTCACGCTCGTCTCGCGCGCCACCGACGGCTCGGGCGCCCTCCAGGAGGAGCCGTTCAGCCTCCCCCAACCGGACGGCGGTGCGGGCTGGCACTCCGTCGAAGTCCACTCCGCGTAGGGCGGCCCCCTCTCCCCGTCGTGCTCTACCCCAACACCATCACGCGCCCCGTCCGGTCGCCCACGACCAGCGTGCCGTCCGGGCGGACCGCCGGCGCGGTCCAGATCGGCGGGCCGCCGCCGAACCAGTCGAACAGCTTCTGGGCGCCGTGCGAGTCGATGCCGAACACGTGCCCGACGTTGCTGGCCGTGTACAGCGTGCCGCGCTTGTCCAGCGTCGGCGAGCTGTAGATCGAGCCGTAGACCGGGAACTGCCACCGCAACGCGCCATCCTCGCGGTTCACGGCGTAGACCCCGCCCTTGTTGGCCGTGAAGTACAGCGTCTTGCCGTCCTCGCCCAGCGCGGCCGTCGACCAGATGCCGGCGATCTCGCGCTCGGCCTCGAACAGCCAGGCCATCTTTCCGTCCGGGTCGACGGCGTAGAAGTTCGAGTTGTTCGCGCCGACGTATACCATCCCGTCCGGCGCGACGGTCGGCGAGGCACCGGTCCCCACGCCGTCGGCGCCGGCCGGGGGCGGCTTGGCGACGACCAGTGGCTTCGAGCCCAGGTTCTTGCCGAAGTCGAACTTCCAGACGACCCTGCCCTCCTTGCTGCCATCGCGCGGCGGGCTGACCGAGTACAGGTTGCCGTCCATGCTCGCGACGTAGACCTGCCCCTCGGGCCCGAGCGCGGGCGCCGACTTCAGCGTCGGGCCGGTCTGCGCTGACCAGAGCGTCCTGCCGTCCGGTGCGAAGGCAAATAGACGCCCTTGCCCGGCCAGAGCGTAGACCGCGCCGTCCGGCGCGATCGTGGGCGACGAGGTCGTGCGGCCCGGGCCGAGGTCGGCGGTCCAGACGACCTTCGCGTCAACGCCTTTGTCCGGTGCCCGCAGCGCGTAGAACGTACCCCTGGCGTCCGGCCCGTTGCCGCCGGTGCTGAAGCCGACGTAGAGAATGCCGTCCGGGCTGAGCGCGGGTGTGGCGTGCCAGGACGTGCCGCCCGGTGGATGGAAGCGCCACGCCAGCTCGAGCTTGTCGGCCGCGGCGCCGTCGCGCAGCGCGAAGACGTTGCCAAGGTAGTTGCCCACGTAGATGGTTCCGTCCGGTCCGATCGCGCAGGAGCATTGGATGTCGGGATTCGTCCAGCCCGGGTCGGGCAGGTCGACGCCCGGGTTGGTCGTGTCGAACGTGCGCAGGAGCGCCGGCTGGCTGGTTGGGCCCGTGTGGGGGCTTCGCCCTGTGTGCTGGGCGTCGCCCTGGTACTGCGGCCGGCCGGTCGTCGGCGGCGCCGGCGCCACCGTCGGGCGCGGCTTCGGCGGCGCGAGCGGCGCGCTGGGCGCGGGCAGCACGGACGTCGGCAGGACCGGCGCCGCCGATGCGGTCGGCACGGCGGTCGGCGCGGCCTGGGTCGGCGTGACCGCGGGCGTCGCGGTCGGCTGGTCCGGCGGCCGGGCCGGAGGCGGCGTGGCGATGATCGTCTCGGGCTCCTGCCCACAGGCGCCAAGCGCCGCCAGGGCGGTGAACGCCAGCCCGGCCTTCAGCAGGACGCGGCGACCGCGGCGTTGCGAGAAGAAGGCGTGCATCCGGATCTCCCTCGGAAACTCGGCTGTGGGGGCCAGTCTCCGGGGCGGATGGCTCGTTCACAATAGGAATGGCGTCCCCCTGATCGTGGGACGCTCGTGTACGCCGGGATGGAGCTCGGGGACCATTACATGGCGTCCCCCTGATCGTGGGACGCTCAGTAAGCCAGCAGCGCCTCGATCTTCTCGACCAACCCCTCGACCGAGACGAGGTACGCCTCTTCGAGCTTCGCGCTGAACGGAATCGCCGGCACGTCCGGCGACGCCACCCGCGTGACCGGCGCGTCGAGCCAGGCGAAGCATTCCTCGCCGATGTGCGCCGCGATCTCGGCGCCGGAGCCGAAGGAGATGTTGGGCTCGTACAGCACCAGCGCGCGGCTCGTCCGCCTCGTCGACTCGCAGATCAGCTCTCGGTCGTACGGCGCCAAGCTGCGCAGGTCGATCACCTCGACCTGGCGACCCGAGCCCGCCGCCACGCGCTCGGCCGCCTGCAGTGCGATCTGCACGTAGTAGCCGTACGTCACGATCGTGAGCCGGTCCCCTTCGCGCGCGACACGCGCCCGGCCTATCGGGACGAGCTGGTCGTCGCCGGGCAGCGGCTCGCGCAGCGAGCGGTACAGCTTCTTGTGCTCGAAGAAGAGGACGGGGTCGTCGTCGCGGATCGCGCTCTTCAAGAGCCCCTTGGCGTCGCGCGGCGTGCCCGGCACGAGCACCTTGAGGCCGGGGATGTGCGCGAACAGCGTCTCGGGCGACTGCGAATGGTAGAGCGCACCGTGGATGCCGCCGCCGTACGGCACGCGGATCACCATCGGGCAGCCGTAGCCGCCGTTCGAGCGGTAGCGGATCCGTGCCGCCTCGTTGGCAATCTGGTTCATCGCCGGGAAGATGAAGTCAGCGAACTGGATCTCGACGACCGGGCGGTAGCCAGCCATCGCCGCGCCGATCCCAACGCCGACGATCCCTGCCTCCGCGAGCGGCGAGTTGAAGACCCGCTCGTCGCCGAACATCTCCGCCAGCCCCTCGGTGGCGCGGAAGACCCCGCCCTTCTTGCCGGCGACGTCCTCGCCGAAAACGATCACGCGCTCGTCGCGCCGCATCTCCTCGATCAGCGCAAGGCGGATCGCCTGTAGGTAGGTGGGGCTCTCCTGGGCGGGAGGGCGGCCGCTGCCGGCGGAGGAGGCGGACGAGACGACAGGCCCAACGTCCGCGCGTGCGCCGACGACCACGGTCAAGCTGCCTCGCGGACGAAGGAGGCAGAGGTGTCCCTACAGACACCCCCTGCACCCTCGTACCGTCCCTCGGCGTAGACGTCGCGCGCCAGGGTGTCGGGCGCGGGATCGGGCGCGGCCATCGCCCGACCGAGCGCCGCGTCGACCTCCGCGCGCAGCTCGGCGGCGAGCGCCTCCTCCCGCGCGTCGTCCCAGGCGCCGCGCGCCACGAGGGCGTGGCGCGCGATCGTGATCGGGTCGCGCTTGCGTGCCTCGGCCACCTCCTCGGCCGGGCGGTAGACGGTGTCCTGGTCGTCGGATGTGTGGGCGGTCAGCCGCGTGCACTCGGCGCTGATCAGCGTCGGCCCCTCCCCGGCCCGCGCTCGCTCGACCGCGCGGCCGAAGGACGCGGCCGCGGCCGCGACGTCGGTGCCGTCGCAATCCTCGCCCGGGAAGCCGTAGGCGGCCGCCCGGACCGCCACGCTGGCGACCGCGAGCTGTTCCCGCTTCGGCACCGAGATCGCCCAGCCGTTCGACTCGACCACGAAAACCACCGGCAGCCGCCGGACCGCCGCGAAGTTGCACGCCTCGTGGAACTCACCCTCGCTCGTCGCCCCCTCGCCGAGCGTCGTCACCGCGACCTCGTCGCTCCGCTTCAGCTTCGCGACGAGCGCGGCGCCGACCGCGTGGAGCGTCTGGGTGCCCGTCACGCTCGACGTGGTGAGCACTCGCAGCGTCGGGAAGCTCCAGTGCGCCGGCATCTGCCGCCCGCCCGAGACCGGGTCGGTCGCCTTGGCGAGGGCGTGGAGAAAGACGTCCTCGACCGACGCGCCGAGGCCGAGGACGAGCGCGAGGTCCCGGTAGTAGGGGGCGACCCAGTCGTGACCCGGCCGCAGCACGTGGGCAAGCGCCGCGCCGATCGCCTCGTGCCCTTGGCAGGAGACGGTGAACGGCAGCTTGCCCTGGCGGTTCAGGATCCACAGCCGCTCGTCGACCGCCCGCGCCAGACGCATCGTGCGGTAGAGGGAGACCAGCGCCTCGTTCGAAACGGTGCTCATCTGGCCACCGCCTCGAGAGGAGCATCGGCCGTGCCAGGCGGGCCGGCGGCCGGCCCGACCGCGCCGTGCGTCAGCCAGTCGAACGACCCGGCGAGGACGCCGCGCCCGAGCCGCGTCGTCGCGCCGTCGTCGTTGTGGCGGATCGCGCGGAAGCACGCCTCGATCGTGCGGCGGCAGTCACGGTAGACCTGCTCGGCGAGCGGCTCACTGCCGGGCCGGTGCGGCAGGTAGCCCGCGACCGCGGCGAGCGTGAACAGCTCGACCCCGATCGCGGCCAGGCGCGCGACCTGCGCCTGGCGCTGCTCGAGTCCGGCGCGGTGGCGCACCATCAGCTCGAAGCCGGCGCGCGCCAGCCGGCGGCTGGTCGTCCGCACGTAGTCGAGGTGCCAGCCGGCCGCGCCGCCGACGACCGGCTCGGCCGGCCTGTGGCGGTCGCGGTGTGGGATCAACCGCTCGGCGTACCAGCCGGCGTAGAACCGCGCCAGCTTGCCGGCCTCGGCCAGCTTCTCGGGGCCGTGGCTCTCGAAGAACGGCGCGGCGCGCTTGAGGTGCGGGTCCCACACCTCGCGCGCGATGAACAGCTTCAAGATCTCGCTGGCGCCCTCGCCGATGAGGTACAGCCGCGCGTCGCGGAACACCTGCTCGATCGGCGCGGCGTCCCGCTCGCCGCGTGCGCGGCGCGACGCGGCCGTCTCGTAGCCGCGGCCGCCGTGGATCTGGAGCGCGCTGTCGCAGACGCGCCAGAGGCGCTCGGAGCAGACGAGCTTGGCGGCGGCGGCCTCGGCGCGGAAGTCGCACCCGCCCCGATCGACCATCCCGGCGACCAGCGCGACCAGCGCCTCCATCGCGAAGACGTCTGCCGCCATCCGCGCAATCTTCTGCGCGTTCAGCTCGTGCTGGCCGATCGGCTTGCCGAACGCCATCCGCTGGTTCGCCCAAGCGACGGTCGGCGGCAGGAGCTGCTTGGCCATCCCCAGGCAGATCGCCGCGACCGAGACGCGGCCCACGTTCAGCAGCGTCAGCGCGATCCGCAGTCCCTTGCCGACCGGCCCGAGCACGTTCTCGGGCGGTACGCGGACGTTCGTGAAGCGCAGCCAGCCGTTCTCGATCCCGCGGCAGCCCATGAACTCGCAGCGGTGCAGCACCTCGACGCCCGGCGAGGCGGTCTCGACGATGAACGCGGTGACTCTGCCGTCCACTTTGGCGGTCAGTACCATCACCTCGGCGATCGGGCCGTTGGTCGTCCAAAGCTTCTCGCCGTTGATGAGGTACGAGCCGTCCGGCTGCCGCTCGGCGGTGGTGCGCATATTGGCCGGGTCGGAGCCGATCAGCGGCTCGGTGAGCCCGAACGCGGAGAGCGCGCCGCGGGCCAACCGCGGCAGCCAGCGCCGCTTCTGCTCCTCCGTGCCGAAGAGCATGATCGGCCGGGCCACGCCGATCGACTGGTGCACCGAGAGGACGAGCGCCAGGACGTTGCAGTAGGAGGCCACCAACATCAGGACACGGTCGTAGTTCGTCTGCGAGAAGCCGAGGCCACCGTACTCGCGGGGGATGACCATCCCGAACGCGCCCAGGTCGGCCAGGCCGTCGATCACGTCGCGCGGGATGCAGCCCGTCCGCTCGATCGCGGCGGGATCGACGTGCTCCCGCAGGAACCCCTCGACGCGAACGCAGAACTCGTCGCCGATCCGTTTTTCCTCGGGCGACTGCACCGGGAAAGGGACGATGAGAGAGAGGTCCGGCTCTCCGGCGAACAGCCCGGTCATGAAGCTCGGCGCCCGCGCCTCCTCCCTTGCCGCCTCCACACCCTGTAGATCTCTCAGCAGCGTGCTCGCCATTGAGCACCTCCCGTCATCGCTAGGGTTGGGCTTGCTCGACGGTCGGGGACGACCGGCAGCCCAGCACCCTCTTCGCCACGTCTAATTTCTCCAGGTCGACGCCCGTCGTCAGTCCCAGCCTTTCACACAGCCGCACCACTTTCTCCGTCGCCACGTTGCCGCGGGCGCCGGGCGCGAACGGGCAGCCGCCGAGCCCGCCGATCGAGCCGTCGAAATTGCGCACGCCGAGCTGGAGCGCGACGAGGACGTTCGCGACCGCCATCTCTTGCGTGTCGTGCAGGTGCAGCGCCAACCGGTCGGGGCCCACGGAGCGCAGCATCGGCTCGCACAGCGCGACGACCTGCGCCGGGTCGGCATCGCCGAGCGTGTCCGAGACGACGACCTCATCCACCCCCGCCTCGGCGACCGCGTCGAGGGCGGATAGCGCTCGGGCGGGCGCGACCGGCCCGTCGTAAGGGCAGTGGAAGCAAGTCGAGACGTAGCCGCGCACCCAGAGTCCCTGCTCCTTCGCCGCCTTGGCGAGCTCGCGCAGCTCGGCCAGCCCCTCGGCGACGCTCCGGCCGGTGTTGGCGCGGCTGAACCCCTCGCTCGCCGCGGCGATGAGCGAGATCGCCTGCGCGTCGGCCGCCAGTGCGCGGTCGAGCCCGCGGCGATTGGCGACGAGCGCGATCGCGCGCGGCCCCAGCCCGATCGCGCGGCGCATCAGCTCGTCGGCGTCGGCGAGCTGCGGCACGCGGTCGGGCCGCACGAACGAGGTGACCTCCACGTCCTCGAGCCCGGCCTGGAACAGCCGGGCGACGAGCTCGAGCTTCTGCTCCGTGGGCAGCACGCGCGGCTGGTTCTGCAGCCCGTCGCGCGGTCCGACCTCGACGATCCGGACGCGGTCGAACCCGAAGTCGAGCAACGGGTGCGTCATCTCGCCCCCCGGGCGAGACAGTCTCCGCGGCCCCGGCGAGGGCGCGCCCCGGCTGGTCGGTGCACGCCCCATCGCCCTCGTCTCGACGCCATCACCCCACCCCACCCCCTGAGGGAGACGAGACCCAGGAAGCGGGCCTTTTCTCCCGCAGCGCGGCGATACCTTCGACGAACTCCGGCCGGCTCTTGAGGTCGGCGAGCATGTGCGTCGCCGCGGCGCCGTCCAGACCGTCGGGGAAAAGCTTCTTCACGGCCGCCAGCGCGCCGGGCTCGGCGGCGCAGAGCGCGGTGCAGACCTCGTCGACCGTCGCGTCGAGCTGCTCGGGATCGACGGCGTAGTCGACCAGGCCGGCGGCCAGCGCCTCGTCGGCGGTCACCCGGCGCGCCATCATCGCCCAGGCCCGGAAGCGCGCGCCGCCGACCCGGCGCACGACCGCGCGCGAGATCGTAGCCGGCGCGAGCCCGAGTCGGACCTCGCTCAGGACGAAGCGTGCTTCGCGGCTGGCGACGACGATGTCGCACGCGGCGACCAGGCCGACGCCGCCGCCGTAGGCCGGGCCGTGCACCCGCGCGACCACCGGCTTGGGGCTTTCGCCCAGCCGCGCCAGCGCCGGGCCAATGCCGCCGAGCTGCTCGCGCGTCGCGGTGCGCATCCAGTCGACCTGCGCTCCGGCGCAGAAGACGCCGCCAGTCGCGCCGAGCACGATCGTCCGAACCTGGCGTTCGAGCTCCATCACCCGCACCGCGTCGACCAGCGCGCGCCACGACTCGCCGTCCATCGCGTTGCGCCGCTCCGGCGCGTCGAGCCAGACGTAGCCCCGCGCGCCGGCAACTTCGGTGCGGATCACGAGGGAGCCCTCACGCTAACCGTCTCCCGGGAAGAGGAGAGCGCGATCACATCCTGAAGATGCCATAGCGACCTCCGCTTGCGCCGTTAGGCACATCGCGCACGACCCTCAACAAGATCCCCAACACGTCCCTCGTCTCGACGGGATCAAGGACGCCGTCGTCCCAGAGCCGCGCGGTGGCGTACCAAGCACTGGACTCGCACTCGTACCTCCGGCGGATCTCCTCGGCGTCGCCCCGGCCGATCTGGCTGAGCACGCTGGCCGCCTCGTCGCCTCCCATCACCGAGATGCGCGCGTTCGGCCAGGAGAACATGAAGCGCGGGTCGTAGGCCCTGCCCGCCATCGCGTAATTCCCCGCGCCGTGCGAGGCGCCCCAGACCAGGCTGATCATCGGTACCTGCGCGCACGCGATGGCGTTGACCATCTTAGCGCCGTCCTTGGCGATGCCGCGGCGCTCGTACTCCTTGCCGACCATGAAGCCGACCACGTCGTGCAAGAAGAGCAGCGGGATGCCCTGGCGGTCACAAAGCTGGACGAAGTGGGCACCTTTCTGGGCGCTCTCGCCGAACATCACGCCGTCGTTGGCGACGATCCCAACCTCCTCGCCCCACACCCGCGCGACGCCGCAGAGCAGCGTCTCGCCGTAGAGCGGTTTGAACTCGTCGAGCTCCGAGCCGTCCACGATCCGGGCGAGCAGCTCGCGCACCGGCATCCGCCGCCGGGTTGTCCGCGGGATCAGGCCGTACAGCTCTTGGGCCGGGTACGCTGGCTCGCGCGGCGCGAACCTCGCCGGCGGCCGCGCCGCCAGCTTCAGGTCCAGGACCAGTTGGCGCGTTAACAGGAGCGCACTCGGCTCGTCGTCGCAGACGTGGTCGACTAGCCCCGATTCGCGCGCGTGCACGTCGGCGCCGCCGAGCTCTTCCGACGACACATCCTCGCCGGTCGCCGCCTTGACCAACGGCGGACCACCTAGGTAGATGGCGCCCTGTCCGCGCACGATCACGTTCTGGTCCGCCATCGCCGGGACGTAAGCGCCGCCGGCGGTGCACGGCCCGAGCACGACCGCGATCTGCGGGATGCCGGCGGCCGACATCCGCGCCATGTTGAAGAAGATCCGGCCGAAGCCGTTCCGGTCCGGAAACGACTCTGCCTGCAGCGGCAAGTACAGGCCCCCCGAGTCGACCAGGTAGACGCACGGCAGCCGGTTCTCGGCGGCGATTTGCTGTGCGCGGAGCTGCTTGGCGAGCGTCAGCGGGAAGTACGTGCCCGCCTTCACGGTCGAGTCGTTGGCGACGAACACCACCTCGACGTCGCCCACCACGCCGATGCCCGTCACGATGCCGGCGCCCGGCGCCTGGTTGTCGTAGACGTCCCCGGCGGCGAGCGTCGAGAGCTCGACGAAGGCCGTGCCGGGGTCGCGGATCAGGTCGATCCGCTCGCGGGGAAGCAGCTTGCCGCGCTGGCGCAAGCGCTCGACCGCGGCAGGCCCACCGCCGGCGAAGACACGCTCTCGGCGTCGTCGCAGCTCGGCCGCCAGCGCGCGGTTGTGCCGGTCGTTCTCGACGACCTCGGGATCGCGCGGGTCGACGTCGCTGACGAGGCGCGCCACTGGGCCTCCAGCCAGATTGTAGAACCGCCCTAATGGAGCAAGCGGCAGGCCAGGCGTCCCCTGGATGCAGGAGAATGGTCTCGAGTGCTCCTATCGCCCTTCGGCGCAGCCGAAGGACCTCTGCGGCACCGGGCGGCCGCGTGTGAAACAGGTCCTGCGCGCGGCGACGGACGATAGGGCTGATCGGGGGTTGTCTGCTATGCCGCTTGGCGCTTTCCTCGCCACCTGGCCGTCCGCCATCTTCCTGCTCGTTCACCTGCTCGTCTTCCTACTCGCCAGCTTCTTCGCCTTCCGCGGGTTCGGTGCCGGCAACGACGTGCTCGGTTGGGGCTTCACGCTGCTCGCGCTGGCGCAGCTGTGCTACGTCGCCTACGACCTCGAGGTCGTCGTCGTCCTGCTCGCCCACGGGCTCGCCGAGCTCGTCGAGGTCGCCGGGCTCGGCTTCCTGTTCGCCGGGGCGGGGCTGACGCTGGCTGCTCCGAAGCGGCCCGAGGTGTAGGATGCGCACCCGGAGGGAGATCACGATGAAAAGGGCGCTCGGTCGACGTTCGTTCTTGAGCTTCGTGGCGGTTAGCTCGGCCGGGCTGCTGGCTGCCTGCGGCGGCGGCGCTGCGCCGGCCGCGCCGACGAGTGTTCCGGCCAGCTCGGGTGGCGGTGCCCAGCCGGCGGCCAGCGCGGCGACCGCGCCGGCCGCCGCCGCGGCCAGCACGCCGGCGGCGGCGGCCCCGGCG
>DASRFH010000004.1:0-37191 GCA_035651675.1 Chloroflexota bacterium
GACGTCGATCGGCCGATCTTCCACATCATCGCCGAGTCGGACTCGAACGAGAACGCGCGCGTGCTGATGGACAAGTACGCCGCGCTGGTGTCGAGCCTACAACGGTAGCTCTGAGCGATCAGCCACCCGCTGTTGGCAGCAGGGCGCCGGCGAATCCGGTTGTAGCGGTTCGATGCTGTCGTAACCTTGGTCCGTCCAGCCGATCGCTGGGTGCTGACGTCTGACCGCTGAGGAGCTTGGCGTGCCCGACCTCGACACGATCGTCAACCTTTGCAAACGGCGTGGCTTCGTCTTCCAATCGAGCGAGATCTACGGCGGGTTCGGCGGCTTCTGGGACTACGGACCGCTCGGCGTCGAGCTGAAGAAGAACATCAAGGACGCCTGGTGGCGGGCGAACGTCCAGGAGCGCGAGGACATGGTCGGGCTCGACGGCTCGATCATCATGTCGCCCCGCATCTGGGAGGCGTCCGAGCACGTCTCCACGTTCACCGACCCGCTGGTCGACTGCAAACAGTGCAGGCGCCGCAGCCGGACCGACGAGCTGGTAAACGGCCGGTGCCCTTACTGCGGCGGCGAAGTGACCGAGGAACGGCGCTTCCAGCTCATGTTCAAGACGTTCGTCGGCCCGGTCGAGGAGGACGCCGCGGTCGCCTACCTGCGGCCGGAGACGGCGCAGGCGATCTTCGTCAACTTCAAGAACGTCCAGGCGACCAGCCGGAAGAAGCTCCCCTTCGGCATCGCCCAGGTTGGCAAGGGTTTCCGGAACGAGATCACGCCCGGGAAGTTCATCTTCCGGGACCGCGAGTTCGACATGATGGAGATCGAATACTTCGTCAAGCCGAACGAGTGGGAGGCGGCGTTCGAGCGCTGGGTCCAGGATCGGCTCGATTGGTACGTCCGGTTCGGCATCAAGCGCGAGCACCTCTCCGTTTACGAGTACCCGCCCGAGGAGCTCGCCCACTACTCCAGGCGCACGGTCGACATCGAGTACGAGTTCCCGTTCGGTCGCTCCGAGCTCGAGGGCATCGCCTACCGGACCGACTTCGACCTGAGCCGCCACCAGGCCGCGAGTGGCGAGGACCTGACCTACTTCGACGACGAGACGAACGAGCGCTACCTTCCGCACGTCGTCGAGCCGGCCGCGGGCGTCGACCGGTCGCTTCTCGCGTTCCTGATCGACGCCTACGACGAGGAAGAGGTGCGCGGCGAGAAACGCACGGTGCTGCGGCTGCACAGGGCGTTGGCGCCGTACAAAGTGGCCGTGCTCCCACTGTCGCGAAACGAACGTCTGACGCCACTCGCCCGGGAGGTCGCCGCCGCCCTTCGGCCCCATTGGATGATCACCTACGACGACTCGCAGGCGATCGGACGCCGCTACCGACGCCAGGACGAGATCGGCACGCCTTTTTGCGTAACGATCGACTTCGACTCGCTCGAGGACAAAAAGGCTACGATTCGCGACCGAGACTCGATGGAACAAGAGCGCGTGCCGATCGCCGAGCTCGTTCCGGTACTCCAGGAGAAGCTCAAGTGACCAAGAAGTGGGTGTACCTCTTCGCCGAGGGCAACGCCACGATGCGGAACCTGCTGGGTGGGAAGGGCGCGGGCGTCGCCGAGATGACCCGAGCTGGACTGCCGGTTCCGCCCGGCTTCACAATCACGACCGAGGCGTGCAACGCCTACTACGAGAACAACCGCCAGTTCCCCGAGGGCATGTGGGACCAGGTACTGGCGGCGCTCAAAGAAGTCGAGAGGCAGACCGGCAAGAAGTTCGGCGACCCGGCGAACCCGCTGCTCGTCTCCGTCCGCTCCGGTGCGCGCGAGTCGATGCCCGGGATGATGGACACGGTGCTCAACCTCGGCTTGAACGAGCAGACGCTTCACGGGATCATCGAGGCGACCGGCAACGAGCGCTTCGCCTACGACTCGTTCCGCCGCTTCATCCAGATGTTCTCGAAGATCGTGCTCGACATCGACCCCGATAAGTTCGACCAGATCCTCGAGGACGAGAAAGAGAAGAAGGGCGCCAGGCTAGACACCGACCTCGACGCGGCGGATATGAAGCGCGTCGCCGAGCGGTTCCAGGCGTTGGTCCAGAAGGAGACGGGTAAGCCGTTCCCGAGCGACCCACTCGAGCAGCTTCGCCTGGCCATCCAGGCGGTCTTCCGTTCGTGGAACAACGAGCGCGCGATCACCTACCGCAACTACTACAAGATCCCCCACGACCTGGGGACCGCCGTGAACGTCCAGACGATGGCGTTCGGCAACATGGGCAACGACTCGGGCACGGGCGTCGCGTTCACCCGCAACCCGAGCACCGGCGAGCGGCAGCTCTTCGGCGAGTACCTGCTGAACGCCCAGGGCGAGGACGTCGTCGCCGGTATCCGTACCCCGCAGCCGATCGCCCACCTGCGGGAGGAGTTGCCGGAGGTCTACGCGCAGTTCCAGAAGATCGCCGATCAGATGGAACGGCACTACAAGGACATGCAGGACCTCGAGTTCACCGTCGAGCGCGGGCGGCTTTACATGCTGCAGACGCGCTCGGGCAAGCGTTCGGCGGCCGCGGCGGTCAAGATCGCCGTCGACATGGTCGAAGAGGGTCTGATCTCGAAGGAAGACGCCGTGCGGCGCGTCGAGCCGACCCACGTGGAGGCGCTGCTCCACCGCCAGATCGACCCGGCGGCGAAGGTGCGTGTCATCGCCAGGGGCTTGAACGCCTCGCCGGGCGCGGCGGTCGGCAAGGCCGTCTTCGACTCCGAGCGCGCTGAGGAGTGGGCGAAGAACGGCGAGCGGGTGATCCTGGTGCGCCAGGAAACCAACCCGGACGACGTGAAAGGCATGATCGTGGCCCAGGGCGTTCTGACCGCGCGCGGCGGCGCGACCAGCCACGCGGCGGTCGTCGCCCGGCAGATCGGCAAGCCGTGCGTGGCCGGTACCGAGACGCTCAAGGTCGACGTGGACGCGCGCCAGTTCTCGGTCGACGGCGTCGTGGTGAAGGAGGGCGACGAGATCGCCATCAACGGCACGACCGGCGAGGTGATCCTCGGCGCGGTGCCGCTGATCGAGCCGACGATGTCGAACGACCTCAAGAAGCTGCTCGGCTGGGCCGACGACGTCCGCAAGCTGATGGTCTGGGCGAACGCGGACTACCCGCGCGACGCCGCCAAGGCGCGCGAGTACGGCGCCCAGGGCATCGGGCTCTGCCGAACGGAGCACATGTTCTTCGAGCAGGAGCGGCTGCCGATCGTCCGGCGGATGATCCTCGCCGAGGAGGAGGCCGAGCGGCAGAAGGCGCTCGACGAGCTGCTGCCGATCCAGCGCGAGGACTTCAAGGGGATCTTCCGGGCGATGGATGGGTGCCCGGTCGTCATCCGTCTGATCGACCCCCCGCTGCACGAGTTCCTACCACACTACGACGACCTCCTCGTCGAGGTCACGGAGGAGCGGATCAAGGGATCCGTCGACCCTGAGAAGGAACACCTGCTGCGCAAGGTCGCCGAGATGCGGGAGCAGAACCCGATGCTGGGCCTGCGCGGCTGCCGCCTGGGCATCCTGGTGCCAGGTATCGTGCGGATGCAGGTACGGGCGATCCTCGAAGCGGCGCACGACGTCAAGAAAGAGGGCGTCGACGTTCATCCTGAGATCATGATCCCGCTCGTCGGCCACGTGAACGAGCTGAGGGTGACGCGGGACGAGCTCGAGGCCGAGGCGAAGAAAGTCGAGGCGGAGCGCGGCCCACTCAGCTACAAGTTCGGCACGATGATCGAGATCCCGCGGGCGGCGCTCACGGCCGGCGAGATCGCCGAGTACGCGGAGTTCTTCTCGTTTGGCACGAACGACCTGACGCAAACGACGTTCGGCATCTCGCGCGACGACGCCGAGGGGAAGTTCCTGCTCCAGTACGTCGAGCGGAAGATCCTGCCGGTCAACCCGTTCCAGGCGCTCGACCGCAATGGCGTTGGACGGCTCATGCGGATCGCGGTCGAGGACGGGCGGAAGACGCGGCCTGACCTCGAGGTGGGCATCTGCGGCGAGCACGGCGGCGAGCCGAGCTCGGTCGAGTTCTGCCACCAGCTCGGGCTCAACTACGTGAGCTGCTCGCCTTTCCGGGTGCCCATCGCGCGGCTCGCCGCAGCGCAGGCCGCGCTGGCTCCGGCGGTGCGCGACCGCTAGAGCGAGGGGCGTTCCGGCCCAGCCACCGGCAACCACAACTCAACCTCGGCCAGCTAGGCTCGCTTCGGGCCGATGGCCGAGGCGGCGCTATACCTCATCTCCGGGTTCTGGCTCGGCGCTATGCACGCGGCCACGCCGGGCCACGGCAAGACGATCGCGGCTGCCTACCTGGTTGGCGTGCGCGGTCGGCCGGTCGACGCCGTCGCTCTCGGGATCTTCGTCACGCTCGCACACACCAGCGGCATCGTGGCGTTCGCGGTCCTGGCAACCCTCGGCTCGACGTTACTCTCGCAGCGGGCCGAGTCGTACCTGGCGTTGGCGGTCGGGGTGTTCGTTGTTGGGCTCGGCGTCTCGATGCTGGTGGGCTGGTGGCGGGGACGGGCGCGCGCCGACGGATCCGGGAGCGGCGACGGCCAGCACCACGCAGGCGGCCACCTCCACGGCGGCGATGGCCCGGTGTACCACCGGCATGGTCTTGGGCCCTGGCACAGCCACCGGATCGAGGCCCTTGCCGACACTCGCCCGAGTTGGCTCATGCTGCTCGGGCTGGGCCTTGCCGGCGGACTGCTGCCGGATCCGGCGGCGCTCGCGGTCCTACTTGCCGCAATTGCCCAGGGACGTTTGGTGCTGGGCGTGCTGACGGTGGTGGTCTTCAGCCTGGGCTTCGCGTCGGTCCTCGTCGTCGTCGGGATGACAGCCGCACGTGTGGGCCGCGCTGTGCTCGCCTGGCTGGACAGCCAGTGGCTCGCTCGGCTCCAGATCGGGACCGCCGCCGTGATCAGTGGCGTCGGGGTGCTGCTGACCGTGGCCGCCTGGCGGACGCTCCCTCCGTGGCCGTGATCAGCGGAGGGCGTTGAGGTTACGGTCGCCCGGCTCGTCGACCGGGACGACCAGGCCCACGAGCTCGCTCAGCCGGGGCGCCAGCGCAACAACCTCCAGGAATCGATCCACTGGACCTGGGCACGCCCGGCAGGCAGCTCGCCCACCCAGCCGCTCAGGTCGGCGTACCAGATGTTGCCCGCCCCGTCGACCGCGATCCCGACAGGTCGCGCGTCGGCGCGCGGCAGAGGGAACTCGACGATCTCGCCGCCGCGCAGCCGCCCGAGCCGTTGGCCGCGCAGCTCGGCGAACCACACCGACCCATCCGGCCCGATCGCCAGTCCGGACAACCCGGCCGATGCCATCGGCACGGCGAACTCGGCGAATTTACCGTCAGCGAAGCGGCCGATCTTGTTGGCGCGCGCCTCCAGGAACCAGACGGCTCCGGCGGCGTCGACGGCCAGGTCGCTGGGGATGGCCCCTCGCGTCGGGACGTCGAGCTCGACCACCTGCCCGCTTTCGGCGATCCGCACGATGCGGTTCGCCGTCTGGAGCGATCCCCACACCGTCCCGGAACGGTCCACTGCCACGCCGAACGGGCCCCCGGCCGGCGATTGGACCGCGTACTGCGTGAACTCGCCGTCCCGAAGCCGCACGAAGCCGCCGCTCCAGGCGTCAGCGAACCAGACGGCGTTGTCCGGGCCGACCGCCAGGCGGCCGAGCTGCGCGAGCGGTGCATCCAACGTGTACGGAGTGACCGTCCCGTCGGGCGAGACGCGGCCGATCGCACGAGCCAGCGAGTCGGCGTACCACGCGTTGCCGGCTGCGTCGACGGCCAGGCCGAGCGGCTCCAGGTTCTCGCCACCCTTCGGGATCTTTCGGATCTGACCGTCACGCACGACGCCGATCGCCTCCGAGAAGTCGATGGTGAACCAGACCGCGCCGTCCGGCCCGGCCGCGATCGCGGCGGGGATGTCGGTCCGGGCGAGCATCGGATACTCGCGGAAGTCACCGGCGGATGGGAAGAATCGCCACCAGATGCCTAGCAGCACACCGAGCGCCACAAGGGCGGAAGCCGCGATCCACCAGACGCCTGGGTGGACGTGCCGCGTGGCCAGCGCCGAATTCGCGCTCACGCGACCACACCTGCGTCGGCGGCCCTTGCGCGCGCGAGACGGCGGAGCGCCGCTGATGCGCCTAGGCAGAGGAGGACTATCACGGCGGCGGCCCCGGCCAGGTCGCCCGCACCGATCCGGGCCGTGGCCGGGCGGCGTTCCGCCGCGGTTCGCCAGAGCTCATCGTACGGCGTGAGGGAGAAGCCGGCGTAGAACGTCGAGGCGTCGACGGGGTCGGCGACCAGCGGTCCCGCTTCGAGGTGGGCAGGTAGGTTGTCGGCTAGCAGCGTCCATCCCCGGCCATCGCCCGCCCACCGGTACAGACCGCGCTGGGTCGATACCAGGACTGGCAGCCCTGAGCCGCCCGCCGCGACGGCCCGGATCTCGGTGTCGGGCTCGGGCAGCGGCTGGCCGAAGGGCCACCACGTCGCGCCGCGGTCGTCGCTACGGAAGACGCGGCCGTCGCCGGCGGCCCACAGCACCGAGTCGCGGTGGCGGTCGGCCGCGATCGCTTCGACCCGGCCGGTAGGCAGCCCGGCCGAGGACGGCTGCCAGGCGCGTCCTTCGTCGGCGCTCGACCAGAGTTGGCCGCCCACGAGCGCGTACAGAACCGGCGTCGGTCGGGCCGCGGCCACCAGCGCGGCGGGCGGCTCCGCGGGGAGGCCGGCGTCGACCGCCGTCCAGCGTTCGGCCGCGTCGTCGGTGCGGAAGATGCCGCCCGGGCCCAAGAGGTAGAAGACGCCGGGTGCGCCGCCCGACACGAGCCCGCGGATCGGCGCGGCGGCGCCAGTGGGCATCGCCGCTGGTTCCCAGTCGCCCTGGCCTGATGAACGCGCGATCGTCCAGGCCGTGGCGGCTAGCGCGCGCTGGCCGTCGGCGTCGAACGCGACGGAGAAGACAGGGCCCGCCAGGTCATCGCTGGCGACCAAGTCCCAATCGCGGCCGCCGTTCGCCGACCACAGCAGGCCGCTGTCGCTCGCCAGCAGCAGGTGGTTCGGATCGTTCGGGCTGATCGCCAGCGCGAGCGCGCCGCCGACGAAGCGCCCCTGGTTGGCGAGGAACCAGGTTGCGCCCGCGTCGCGCGAGCGGAAGATGCCTCCCCAGGAGCTCGGGTCGTGGGCGCGGCCAGTGGCGGGTGAGAGCGCCAGGCAGGTGGCCACGACGAACGCGATGGGGGCGCCGACGAGGCAACCGCGGGGCACGAGCCGTCTGCCCAAGTCCAGCCTCTCCGTCGGGTCCGGGCGGCCCGGAGGCGGCCCGGACCCGTTCTGGGCTACGGGGTGATTTGGTGAGGCGGGACGACGGCGACCGTGTTCTTGCAGGTGGTCGCATCGATCCGCCAGGGCACCACGACGCCGTTCACCGTGGTCGTGCCGGTGGCGACGTCGGGCGGGACGTGGGTCGCCTCACCCGGCGCGAGGATCAGCTCGGCGGCGCGCGAACAATTGGCGTTGGTGATCGTCCACCAGTTCTGCGTGATCGGGTAGTCCGTGCTGTACGAGAGGCGCTCGTGGGCCGCGAGGCAGTTGTTGAAGCTGTTGTGCGCCGCGGTCAGCACGTAGCACTTTTCGTAGGCGAGGAACTGCTGGACCGTATCGGTCTGTTGGATGTTCGCGACGTTCCAGTCCCGGATGCCCTCCCACGACGAGTACGTGTCGCTGCCGAACACCAGCTCACCGCGCGTGGTGTGGACCTGCAGGAGCTGGGAGCCGTAGGTGTGGCCGCGGAAGGCCGGGTGGATGATCAGGCCGGGGGCGATCTCCTTCCGGCCGGTGACGATCTCGGCCTTGTTGGCGAGAACCTTGCCCATGATCTCGGCGACCGTCTGGGGCGGGTACCCACAGACTGGGGTCCGGGCGCACGCCTGGGCGGGTGGTCCAACCTGCTGGCCCGTGATCGGATCGATCGTGTTGACGGCGCGGATGTGGCCGCCGTTGTACTGGGTCGGGTACTTGAGGAAGAAGTCGATCGCCTTCAGCTCTTCCTTCTGGACGTAGAGCGTCGCGTTCGGGAACGAGTCAAGCTGGCCGGCGTGGTCCCAGTGACCGTGGCCGATCACGATCCGGGTGACCTTGTTGGGATCTAGCCCGATCGATTTCATCTGGTTTGGCAGATCCCACCAGCAGCACGAGGTGTTCCAGTCGTAGATGTAGGCGAGCTGCTTCCAGCCGCTGTCGTACAGCGTGATGTTGCCGTCGGGCCCCTTGATGATCCCGACATTGACCGGGAAGTCGATGAACTGGATGTTGTGGTTGGGCGTGGTCGGGCTGATGAAGTCGCGGTCCGGCATGAAAGAGCCGAACGGTACGTTCACGAACCGGCTGCTCTCCACCAGCCACGCCGAGTACGGCGCCGCGCGCTCGGCGCGCTCGACGTCCCGCTGGAGTTGGTCGGTACTCTCGAAGCCCTGGTCGATGACCTGCGGCGGCGTCTTGCCGTCTTGGTCAGCCAACGCCACGGGCGGCACCGCCAGTCCGAGGAGTAGACCGAGCAGGCCAATAGCCGATGTCAGCCGCATGAGTCTGCGCATTCGTCCCCTTCCTTCATAGAACCACGCAGTTGGGTTTAACGGATGTGACGTCGTTTCTCGGTCGCGTCCCTCCTATTGCCGGACGCCGCACGCGGCGGTCAGTTCGGCATGAATTCCTCCGGCCAGAACTTGCCGCCCACCTCGCGGATCGTCCCGCTCCCCTCGAGGATCAGCGGGTAGGCCGCCAACAGGTGGCTGTCGTCGCCGTCGTCGAACATCTTCAGGACTTCCAGCGACGACCGCTGGAGCAGCTCCACGGCCCGGAGGTAGCTGTCGTGTGCGCCGCGCAGGGACGCTGGTGGCTGTAGCGCGCGCAACTGGGATTCTTCGTCGCGGTAGGTGGCGACGGCCTGGTCCACCCTGGCCTTGAGCTCGTCCCGGCTCAGGTCGCCCGTCTTGTAGAAGATTTCGCCGAGCTCTACGTACATGGTGCTGCGCTCCACCTCCGCGTGGATCGGCCAGAGCGACTGGATGTAGCCTTGCTCCTCGTCCGTCAGCGCGGGCCGGGGTGTGGGCAGTGCAGGCCGCGCCGCCGATGGCCGCGTCGCGCCGTTCGTCTCCCAACCGAAGACGGCGACCGCGACGAGCGCCACAAACGCCACGGCGAGAAAACGGAACGCCCCGACGCTTGGAGTCCAAAAAGGGCGCGCCACCCCCGGCCGCCACTGGCTTCGCGCGCGAGAAACTCTTCTCAAGGTGCGCCACCCTGACGCACGACTGCGCCCGGGCCGGTTGGCGTACCGGCCGGGCGTCCACCCAGCCGAGCTTACCGCCTCCTCGGACCACCGACGTTGAGAAGGTGTCAAACCAGCGTAGTGATAAGGTTGACTCCGTCTGGCGCCACGTGCGCCCCGACCAGGAAGACGCGCGCTGCAAAACCGAGCCGGCGCGCTGCTCGTAGGTAGGACGGGAAGACACTACCAACGAGGAGAGTGCATGCACGTCTGGTCGTTCCGGCTCGCGAGCTTCCTGGCGGCCCTGTCGCTGGTCCTGCTCGCAACCAACGTCGCGTTCGCGGCCCAGTCTGCGCGTCTCGAGTTGTCCGAGTTCAAGTTCACGCCCGGCGCCGCCACGTTCGCGGCCGGCGACGCGGTGACGTTCACGCTGGTCAACACCGGGCGCTTCCCGCACAACCTGACGGTCCAGGACCTGAACGGCCAGACGACGACCATCGCCTCGGCGAACGTCGCGGCTGGGCAGACCGCGACAGGCACCTACACGTTCGCCGCGCCCGGAACCTACACGTTCTGGTGCCCGGTCGGTCAGCACCGCGCGAACGGCATGCAGGGCACGTTCACGGTGCTCGCGCAGGGCTCGCCGCTACCGCGCAGCGGCGGGCTGCCGCTGGATGTGGTCGGCGGCACGCTGGCCGGGACGGCTGGGCTGAGCTTCGTGAGCGGGTTGCTCCTGAAGAGGCGCACCTAAGGATCCTCGCCCCCTGGCCGTCCCTCTCCCCTCGAGGAGGGGGAAAGCCGTCGTTTGGGGGCCGCACGCGCGGCCCCCAGGCAAGCGCCACTCTGAACGCACACGCTCTATAGTGTGCTTATGGTCAACGTTAGCCTCGGCCTCGGGCGGGTGAGGGAGCGCATCGAGGAGCGCGAGTTCCTCCTCTCGCCCCTGGCGGCGAAGAGCCGGTACTCGCGCGGGCGCCTGCGGCCGGACACCCCGTCTCCGACGCGGAGCGAGTTCCAGCGCGACCGCGACCGGATCATCCACTCCAAGGCGTTCCGGCGGCTGAAGCACAAGACGCAGGTGTTCATCGCGCCGCTCGGCGACCACTACGTGACGCGGCTGACGCACACGATGGAGGTCGCACAGATCGCCCGGACGATCGCGCGGGCGCTCAACCTGAACGAGGACCTCACCGAGGCGATCGCGCTCGCCCACGACCTCGGCCACCCCCCTTTTGGGCACGCCGGCGAGGAGGTGCTCGGCGAGCTGTTGCCAGGCGGCTTCCGGCACAACCACCAGTCGCTGCGCGTGATCGACGTGCTCGAGAAGAACGGCGAGGGCTTGAACCTCACCTGGGAGACCCGTGAGTCGATCGCCAAGCACTCGAAGCCGCGGGAATCGGTCGCGGGGACCGAGTGGGGCGTACCGCCAACGCTCGAAGGACAGGTCTGCAAGATCGCCGACGCGGTCGCGTACCTGAACCACGACATCGCCGACGCGGTCCGCGCGCGGCTGTTGACCGAGGCGGAGCTGCCGGCCCGGAGCCGTGAGGTTCTCGGCACGCGCCACGCGGCGCGGATCGACACGATGGTCAGCGACGTCGTCGAGACGAGCTGGGAGCCGGTGCGCGCCGGCGAGGAGAGCGCCCGGCAGAGCGAGTCGCGGTACCGGGCGCTGGCGGACGAGGTGGCGCGGCGGGCCGACGCCGGCGAGGCGCTGGTGCGGATGAGCCCGCGGGTGCAGGCGGCGGTCGACGAGCTGCGCGGGTTCATGTTCGAGAACGTCTACCTCGACTCCGACGCGAAGGAGGAGGTCGGACGGGCCCAGGAGATGCTGCGGCTGCTCTTCCGCTACTACCTCCAGCATCCCGACCGGATGCCGCCCGAGTTCTCGGAGAACAAGCGTGGCGACCCGCTCGAGCAGGCGGTCGCCGATTACATCGCCGGTATGACCGACCACTACGCGATCAAGGCGTTCGAGGACGCGTATTTCCCGAAGCTCTGGTCGGTACTGAGCTAACCTCGCGGCCTCATGAACGCCAGTGCCGCCGGGTCCAGTCAGTCGCTGGAGCGGCTCGCACGCCTGACCCGGCTCGGCGGGCTCCTCTTCGTCGTCGGCTTCGCGCTGTGCGTCGTCGCCTCGATCGCCCTGGTCGGCTCGGGTGGCACGTTCTTGGCCGCCCCGACCGCCCAGGCGCTGGTGCGGGTGGCGGGTACGCCCTACGGCCTGGCGGCCAGCGGGGTGTTCGCGGTCGGCGGGCTGACGGCGTTGGCCGGGCTCGGGTTGTACGTGGTCGTGCCCGGGCTGGACCCGCGGCTCGCGCGGCGCGATTTCGACAAGTTGCGCACGGTGCTCGGCTGCCTCGTCGCCGTCTTCGTGCTCGCGAACATCTTGACGATCCCCGTCGTCCTCGGCGACCGGGCCGCGGCGGTCACGCCGAGCCGGATGTCCGTGTCGTCGCTCGTGGTGGCGATGCTGGCGACCCAGGTCGCGATAATGTCTGTGCTGATCTGGCGGATCGTGCGCCCCGGCGCGCTAACGTGGGAGGACATCGGCCTCACCACAACGCACCTGGAGCGCCGCCTCGCCCAGGGCGCGGTCGGCGGCGTCGTCGTGCTGTTCCTGGGCGTCGTGGCCGCCTTCGCGACCAAGGAGCTCCTCGGCATCAACCCCGACCAGGCGCAGCAGTTCGGGGCGGTGCGCGCCGCGAGCCCGGCGCAGTTCCTGGGGATCTGGCTCTTGGTCGCGGTTAGCGCCCCGATCTGCGAGGAGTCGTTCTTCCGCGGCTACGTGTTCGGCGTGCTGCGCGGGCGTTACGGAAGGCCGATTGCCTACGTCGGGTCGGCGCTGATGTTCGCCGCCGCGCACCTGAGCCTGTCCACCGCGCTGCCGATCGTGGTCGTCGGGCTGTGCCTGGCGTTCCTGTACGACCGCACTCGCTCGGTCGTGCCGGGGATCGTCGCGCACGGCCTCTTCAACGCCGTGCAGATGACCCTCCTGTACGCTGGAGTAGCCAGCTAGCGGCTGGTAGCATGCTCCCATGGCCGGCGAGAACCCCGTCGAGGAGATCAAGGACCGGATCTCGCTCGTCGACCTGGTCGGCCAACGCGTCAAGCTCCAGAAATCTGGGCGCAACCTGAAGGGGCTGTGCCCGTTCCACAACGAGAAGACGCCGTCCTTCTACGTCTTCCCCGATCAGGACCGCTACCACTGCTTCGGCTGCGGGCAGTCGGGTGACGTGTTCACCTGGGTGATGCGGACCGAGAACGTCGAATTCGGCGAGGCGCTCCGGGTCCTCGCCGGCAAGGCCGGCGTCGAGCTGAAGCCGCGGACGGCGCGGAAGGCCGACGACGACCGGCTGGACCGGCTCCGCGAGGTGAATGCGGCGGCGGCGCGCTACTTCCAGTCGATGCTCTTCACCCCAGCCGGCAAGGCCGCGCTCGACTACCTGTCCGCGCGCGGTGTCTCGCGGGCGTCGATCGACTCGTTCGGCCTTGGCTGGGCGCCCGATAGCTGGGACGCGCTGCTCACGCGGCTGCGGCAGGACGGCGTCGCCGTCGAGGAGCTGGCCGAGCTGGGGCTTGTGCTCGAGCGCGAGGCTGGCGGGCATTACGACCGATTCCGCGGCCGGATCATGTTCCCGATCCGGGACGCGGCCGGCGCTGTGGTCGGCTTCGGCGGCCGGGCGATGGGGGACGCGCAGCCGAAGTACCTGAACTCCTCGGACTCCGCCCTCTTCAGCAAGGGCGCGTCCCTCTATGCGATCGACGCCGCGCGGGCCGCGATCAAGCGCGAGGGCGTGGCGATCGTGGTCGAGGGCTACATGGATGCCCTCATCGCCCACCAGGCGGGGATCAAGCACGTCGTGGCCGCGCTCGGGACGGCGCTGACCGAGCAGCATCTGGCGCAGCTCAAGCGGCTGGCGCCGCGTATCGTGCTCGCGCTCGACGCCGACGCAGCTGGCGACACCGCCGCGCTGCGCACGCTTGAGGTCGTCCGTGCCACCTACGGGCGGATCGCCACGCCCGTGCCGGACCGCCGTGGGCTCGTCCGGCTCCGCTACGACCAGGTGCTCGACGTCCGGGTGGCGCGGCTGCCCGAGGGACAGGATCCCGACGAGGTCATCCGCGCGTCGCCCGAGCGGTTCCTGGCGCTGGTGGCCGAGGCGAAGCCGATCCTCGAAGTGCTGGTCGACGCCGAGGTCGCCAGGGCGGGCGTGGACGCGCAGGCGCGGTCGGCGGCGGCCGACAACGTGCTCGACGTGCTGAAGGACCTGCCGAACCCGGTGCTGGCCGACCAGTACGTCCGCATGCTCGCTGAGCGGCTGGCTGTGGACTACGACGCGCTGCGGGCGCGGCTCGGCTCGCTGCGGCAGGCGGCGCGGCGCTCGGGCCAGGCCGGGCGGGAGGCTCCGCGGCCGGTCGACCTGCCGCGTGCGCGGGAGAGCGATCTGCGCGACTGGCTGACGCTGGAGGAGTTCCTGCTGCACCTGGCGCTGCGCCACGCCGACGCGGCGGGGCCGCTGCTGCAGGAGCTGGCGCCCGACGACGTCTACCGCGCCGACGCGCGCGCCGTCTACGAGCTGATGCAGGACACCGCCGCCCGGCATGGGCGGCTGATCGCCGACGAGCTGCTCGCCGCGGCCGATGGACCGCTCGCCGACTACGCCGAATGGCTGGTGCGGTGGGGCGACGACCTGCCTCCCCTGGCCGAGGACCTCGTCGCGCGCGAGCTGCCAGGTCTGGTGCTGCAGCTGCGGCTGCTGAACTACCGACGCGAGATCCACCTCATCGGCGTCCACCGCGGCGACCGCGACGCCGAGCACGACCTGGAAGGGTGGCCGGAGGCGCGGGCGCGCATCGCCGAGCTGACCGCCGAAATCCGGCGGCTGGAGCGGGAACGGCGGCGTGGTTTCAACGTCCACTGGGTCGCGATGTTCCAGGGCGAGCCGAACCTTGGATTGATGCGCACGATGCCGCGGTCGAAACAGGCCGCCGCGCCGCCGGAGCGGGTCGCCGCAGCCGGCTGAGCGAGCCCTCGTGGTGGCCTCCGAGCACCCCTGTGCTATAAACCCGCGGCGAATCCCAGACGTTGTGCACGGCACACGGGGTTGAAGGAGCCCTTCGTGTCCGACCAGTCGTATCGCAAAAGCGCGGTCGACGTCGCGCCCCCAGTCACGACAGCGGCCCCACCGGTTTCGCCCGAGCTGAACGGCGATGCCGGGCTCGATCTGCTGGTACCGGAGGTGGCGGCCGAGGTCGCCCTCGCCGAGGCCGAGCCCGCCGAGGCGGTCCCCGACGTCATCGCCGGCTGGGAGGAGGTCGAGCCGCCCAAGGCGGAGCTCGAGCAGGAGCCGGAGCCCGAGGTCGAGGTCGAGCCGACCCTCCCGGAGGGCGAGCTGGAGGGGGTGGACGACCCGGTCCGCATGTACTTGCGGGAGATCGGCCGCGTGCCGCTCCTGACCGCGCGGCTCGAGGTCGAGCTGGCGATCTTGATGGAGCGCGGCGAGTACGCCGAGCGGCTGATCCAGCGTCAGGCGATGACCAGCGCCGTGCGCCGTCAGCTCGAGGCCGACTACTTGCGCGGGCAGCAGGCGCGCAAGCGGCTGACCGAGGCGAACCTCCGGCTCGTCGTCTCCGTCGCGAAGAAGTACATCGGCCGCGGGATGTCGTTGCTGGACCTCATCCAGGAAGGCAACATCGGCCTGATTCGAGCGGTCGAGAAGTTCGACTACGTCAAGGGTTACAAGTTCTCGACGTACGCGACCTGGTGGATCCGCCAGGCGATCACGCGGGCGATCGCCGACCAGGCGCGCACCATCCGCGTGCCGGTGCACATGGTCGAGACGATCAACAAGCTGATCCGTACCTCGCGGCGGCTGCTCCAGGAGCTCGGCCGCGAGCCGACCGTCGAGGAGATCGCGGCCGAGATGCAGATCCCGCCGGAGAAGGTCCAGGAGATCCTGAAGGCGTCGCAGGAGCCGGTGTCGCTCGAGGCGCCGATCGGCGAGGAGGAGGACAGCCGCCTGGGCGACTTCGTGGAGGACGCGGGGGCGCTGGCGCCGGCCGAGGCGGCCTCGCACCAGCTGCTGCGCGAGCAGATGGAGAACGTGCTCGACACGCTCTCCGGCCGCGAGCGGCGCGTCCTGCAGCTCCGCTTCGGGCTCGACGACGGCCGCTCCCGCACGCTCGAGGAGGTCGGCAAGGAGTTCGGCGTCACGCGCGAGCGCATCCGCCAGATCGAGGCGAAGGCGCTGCGCAAGCTACGCCACCCGAGCCGGTCGAAAAAGCTGAAGGACTACCTCGACTAGAACACCGGCCCTCTGGGGGTCATCCCGAGGAGGGACGACGAGGGATCTCGGCCGCCGCGCTGTCCCCGGCCCCGCCGGGACGCCGGCGCACGGCGCGCCGGCCGAGGTTCCTCCCTCCGCCCGGAACGACACCCGAGGCCGAGCCGGCGAACCCTGGGCCGGCGTTCTAGGGTCGAGAAGCGCCCCTCACTTCCTTCCGCCCAGGGGAAGACGGGGCGCCTCGCGCTCTGTCTCCACCTCGGCGGTGGTCGCGGACCAGCGGCGGGAGCCCCCGCGACGCCGCGCGCCGGCCGGACCTCGGCGGATCGAGCCGCACGACGGTCCGGTGCTCGGGCAGGGTCGCGCGCGTCAGGCTCAGCTTGTTCCGCGGCGGGTCGGCGGTGTCCACAGGGAACAGCGGCACGACGACCCTTGGGTCCAGCGCGTTCACCGCGTCGGTCGGCCCGTCGTCGGCCGTGAGGACCAGCACGTCGACCGGCCCGATCGCCTCGATCTGCTCGGGTTTGAGCGGGTGGCTCAGTGCGCCCAGGTGGCAGACCGAGAGCTCGTCCACGTGCGCGCAGAAGACGGTGTTCATCTGGTCGCCGGCGCGCGTCTGCACGCCGGTCAGGGCGACGCCGCTCACGTCGTACTCGCCCGGGCGGGCGAACCGCCTGCCGTCGCCGAGGTCCACCGATCCATCGAGGACCAACGTGGCGCCGCGCCCGGCCAGCCGGACCGCCGCGCCGCCCAGCCACGTCAATTCCATCGGACATCTGTTCTATCACAGGTCGCCGTGCGATTGCACCGCGTGCTAGACTCCCCGGGTTGCCCGAACGGCGCTGCGCGTGGCGCGCGCCACCTTTCTGTCGCCGTGCGCCGAGGCGTTCACGGCGGCAACACCCGGGAAAGGAGCTACGTTTGCGCGATTACGAGCTGGTCTACATCATTCGACCGACCGCTGGTGAGGAAGAGGTTGCCGCGCTGAACGAGCGGGTGCAGGGCTGGATCTCCGGCGAGGGCGGCGAGGTTCAGAAGGTGAACCCATGGGGTCGCCGCCGCCTCGCCTACCCGATCGACCGCTTCCGCGATGGGACCTACGTCCAGGTCAACTTCCGCTCGCAGCCGAACACGCTCGGCGGGCTCGAGCGCCAGCTGAAGCTTTCCGAGGACGTGATCCGCTACCTGCTCGTCCGCCAGGGGACCTAGCGATGGCCGGCGGCCTGAACAAGGTCATGATCATCGGGAACGTCGGGCGCGATCCCGAGATGCGGTACACGCCTAGCGGCTCGGCGGTCACGTCGTTCTCGGTGGCGGTGAGCCGCCGCTGGACGACGCCCGAGAATGAGGTCCGCGACGAGACCGAGTGGTTCAACGTCGTCGCGTGGAACAAGCTGGCCGAGACCTGCAACTCGCTGATCACGAAGGGTCGCAAGGTCTACATCGAGGGCCGCCTGCAGACCCGCTCGTGGGAAGGGCCGGACGGCCAGAAGAAGTACCGGACCGAGCTGATCGCCAGCACCATGCTGCTGCTCGACAGCCGGCCGCGCGAGGCCGGCGGTCCGAGCCCGGATTCCGGCTTCCCGTCCGACGAGCTGGAACCGGACGACATCCCCTTCTGATGACACGTGCACTTAGAGTGTCCAGTTAGGCACTCTAGGAGCGGCTGACGGGGCGTCGGTGGTTGCACCGGCGCCCTTTTTGCATGCCTGGTCGTCCAGCCCCGAAGAATCTGTGTGGGTGGATCGACTGGTCGATTCCTCGAACCCTCGTCTGGTCGAATGGTCGAAGGCGAAGATCCGACTGCCAACGTCCGAGCGGCTGTGGTTGCGGATCTGACGCGCTAGACTGCCCCCGCGCCGACTCTGCGGGGGTGCGGACCCGGCTGGGCCGGCAGCTCCGCACGAGGCCGCCCACACACGGATGCGCGACGACGAGGTTCTCGCGCGCTACGAGGAGATGCTGCGCGCCGCCCGTGACGAGCGGCCGGCCGTCCTCCGACGCCGTGGCCTGGGCGCGGCGGTCGCCCGGGACCGACTCGCCCCCGGCGACGTGGTCGACCTCGATCAATTGCCCGATGACTTCCCGCGCGAGACCCGCGTGGCACCGCTGACCCGCCAGCAGCTGAAGGCCGCCGACCTTCATCCGGCGTTCCGGGCGGAGGTGGACCACCTGCGGGAGCTGTTCGCGTGGAGCCCCGACAAGCACGCCGCGGCGACGCGCGTCCTCAGCCGGGGCTTCCCCCGCTACGAGGCCAGTTACCGGTCGATCAAGGCGTTCCATCTCGTGCTCGACGTTCGGCTGGTTGAATTCGGTCTCCGCGATGGGCGGAACGAGGCGCGTAAAGCGGCGCGGTTCGTCCGCACCTGGTGGTTGTGGCCACCACCGCCCCCAGCTTTCGGCTGGCGGCCGGCGTCGACGGCCGCCCGCTGGTCGACGAGGATGGGTATCAGGTGCCGCTCGATCCTCCCGGCGTCGTTGAGGCCAGGTTGGCAGCATCCGAGCCGAAGTCCCTCGGGATCTCCGTGGAGCGTCTGGTAGTGGCCGGCGCCCTTCCCCCGCCGTCGTGGGCGGGCGCCCCATGGCACGCCTACGCGCTGATCGTCGCCGTGTGCGTGGGCTACGCGGGTGGGGCGTTCGACCGCTACGCCGACACCGTCGACGAGATGCACGCCTGGTTCGAGCACCTGGAGCACGGCGTGTGGCCCACCGGCATGGAGGAGGTCATTCGCCGTCGCGAGTGGATCCGGTGGCGCGTCAGGTCGACGGCCGACCACGTCGTGGTCTCGGTGCTGAAGTCACCCCCGGGCTTCCTCGCCGAGCGCTTCGGCCCCGTGTACACCCGTGCCCGCGAAGCCCTCGGGATCCAGACGGACGCGATCCCGAACGCCAAGAGCGAGGAGGTGCTGGACGACGCGTTCGCGGATTGGGCGTGCGGCGTGGACGTGGGCACGGACGCGTACGTGGACGCCTTGACGTTCCGCCACTGGTGGACGTCGGCGAGTCTCCTGCCGGAGGAGGAGATGCCGAAGGGACCCACTCACCTGCCGGAGGCGCGGGCCGCCCAGTGGGGGGCCATGCCGCCGGCGCGGCAGCTGACGACCAGGGAGGGCATCAACCGGCGGCGTACCGTGTTGGCGTTGCTGCGTGCCTACGATCTGTGCCCACCCACGCAGCGGCGAAAATCATCCCGGCAGCGGGGACGTCCCGCAGTCGATCACTAGCGGATCCACGCACCGGGCGGACGGTGCCGCTGCGACGGTATCGAGTCGGGTGTCCAGCCGCTGCGTGCACGCTCGGGGGTCCAGTCCACCGCATGACCGCCCGCCTGCTAGAATCGAACGGACGATCTAGACCCTGCGGTGACGGTTCGTGCTGCGCGACACGGGCGACGCGGCGGGTCTGCGGATCGTCAGCTGATGCAACACCGCGGGGTGACGCGCAGTGAAGGAACGGTTCGAGGGCACGGCTGGGCGCCGACGCCTGGTCGAGGCCTTGGTTCTGCAGAAGCTGGTCGGCGCTCAGTGGGAGCTGGCGGAGGTGCTCGCAAACACCGTCGAGCTGTTGGAGTTGGAGAGCGGGGCCACCCTCATCGAGCAGGGCGGCGAGGACACGGACTGCTACCTGATCATCACGGGATCGTTCGACGTGCTGGTGCACGGCCGTCCCGTGGCGGTGCGCCAACCCGGGCGACTCGGTCGGCGAGATGGCCGCGATCCAACCGACCCAGGCCCGCGCAGCGTCGGTCGTCGCCCGTGAAAAGAGCGTCGTGGGCAAGCTGACCGATGCCCAGCTCGCGGAGATCGCCGGTCAGCAGCCGGCGATCTACCGTGCCATCGCGCAGGAGCTCGCCCGCCGCCTGGAGCAGCGAAACCGCTTCGTCGTGGCGCCGCGGGACACGACCCGGGTCTTCATCATGTGCTCGGTCGAGGCCCTTCCGGTCGCCAGGACCGTCCAGAACGCACTGCAGCACGATCCATTCACGGTGACGGTCTGGACCGATGGCACCTTCCGGGTCGCGAATTATCCGGTCGAGGACCTGGAGGCGCAGGTCGACCAGTCGGACTTCGCGATCGCCATCGCGCACGCGGACGACGTGGTCGATATCCGTGAACAGACCTGGCCCGTCCCGAGGGATAACGTCACGTTCGAGTTGGGGCTGTTCATGGGCAGGCTCGGCCGGAAGCGCGCCATCCTGATGGAACCGCGCGACGAGAAAATCAAGCTGCCGAGCGATCTTGCCGGCCTGACGACGATTCCCTACCGCTACGAGCCCGGCGGCGACGCGGCGGCGTTGATGGCGCCCGCGTGCAACAGGCTGCGGGACCACATCAACGAGCTCGGGCCGAGTAGCTGACGGAGGCTTGATGTGGCTTTAGCAGACGACCTGAAGGCCGACGTCGCCGCGATCTTCCGCGCCCAGTGGGACGTGCGGGACGGGCGCGTTGTGCCCGCTGCCGAAGACTTGAGACTCGCGAACTACGCCGTCAAACTCGACGCCACCGTCATGTACGCGGACCTCGCGGATTCCACCGTGCTGGTGGACACCTACCCGCCGTTGTTCGCGGCGGAGATCTACAAGACCTTTCTCCGCTGCGCGGCGAAGATCATCCGCCACGATGGCGGTGAAACTACCGCGTACGACGGCGACCGAATCATGGCCGTATTCATCGGCAACATGAAGAACACGACGGCGGTCAAGACGGCCTTGAAGATTCACCATGTGGTTCGGAACATCGTGACTCCGGCGATCAAGGCGCAGTACCCCAAGGTCGCATACGAGCCGAAGCACGTCGTCGGAATAGATACGAGCACGCTCCACGTCGCGAGGACGGGTGTGCGCGGTGCGAACGATCTGGTTTGGGTCGGGAGGGCCGCGAACCATGCCGCCAAGTTGGCCGCGAACTCCGAGACCTACCGTACCTACATCTCCGAGGATGTCTACAAGGTCCTCGCGGACGAGGCGAAGTACTCGAAGGGAACCGATATGTGGACGCCCATGAAGTGGACAGCCTTCGACGGCCGCACAATCTACGGTTCGGCGTACTGGTGGACCTTTTAGACCGCAGGTCCATTCCACGCGCACTTCGCGCTGTCGCTCAAATGGAGCGCCGTTCCCGCCAAGCCGCGTGCGACGTCGAGTGGGTCGCCGGCAGCCCCATGGATCCGCGTGGTGTCCACAGCGTTGAGCCGGCCATGCTCCATGCGGAGTCGATCGTTCGGGTCACCAACCACGATGGCGACGATATCCCGAAGATTGAACCGCCCCGGGAAAAGTGGAGGCTCCATTCTGTGAGAGGATGGGGCGATGAGCGAGACGATCAGGTACCCGGCGCAGCTGCGCGAGCGGGCGATTCGGATGGTGCGGGAGCACCGGGGCGACTACGGGTCGGAGTGGGCGGCGATCCAGTCGGTGGCCGGCAAGCTGGGGATCGGCGCGCCGGAGACGCTGCGCAAGTGGATTCGGCGGGCTGAGGTCGACGGCGGGCAGCGGCCGGGGCTGACGACCCCGGAGCGGGAGCGGCTGGTGCAGCTGGAGCGGGAGAACCGGGAGCTGCGCCGCGCCAACGAGATCCTGAAGGCGGCGACGGTTTTCTTCGCGCGGGAGCTCGACCCGCGCCCGCCGCGGCCGTGACGTTCATCGACGCGCACAGGGGCCGCTGGGGGATCGAGCCGATCTGCCGGACGCTGCAGGTCGCCCCATCCACGTACGACGCCAAGACGACGCGGCCGCCGTCAGCCAGGTCGCTGCGCGACGGCGAGCTGAAGGCCGCCGTCCGGCGGGTGTGGGAGGCGAACCGGCGGGTCTACGGCGCCGACAAGGTCTGGGCGCAGCTGAACCGCGCGGGCACCCGCGTGGCGCGCTGCACGGTCGAGCGGCTGATGCGCGAGCTGGGGCTGCGCGGGGTGGTCCGCGGCAAGACGGTCCGCACGACCGTCCCCGGCGCGGCGGCCAGCCGGCCCGCCGACCTGGTGGCGCGCCGCTTCCGCGCCGAGGCGCCGAATCGCCTCTGGGTCGCCGACCTCACGTACGTCAAGACGTTCGCCGGCTGGGTCTACGTCGCCTTCGTCGTCGACGTGTGCTCCCGCTTCGTGGTCGGGTGGCAGGCGTCGACCTCCCTGCGCGCCGACCTGGCGCTCGACGCGCTGGAGATGGCGCTCTGGGCGCGCCGGGCCAGGCGGCTGGACGGGCTGATTCATCACTCGGACAGGGGCGGTCAATACCTGGCCGTGCGGTACTCCGGGCGCCTCGCCGAGGCGGGGATCGCCGCCTCGGTCGGCTCGCGCGGCGACTCGTACGACAACGCGCTGGCCGAGTCGTTCCAGGGGCTCTACAAGGCCGAGCTGATCCGGCACGCCGGCCCCTGGCGCGGGCTGGACGACGTCGAGCACGCCACGATGGACTACGTCGACCGGTTCAACCACCGCCGCCTGCACGGCGAGCTCGGGACGCTCCCGCCGGCCGAGGTCGAGGCCGCCCACCACCGCGCAGCAGCGACGCAGCGAGCGGGCTGATGGCGCGCCGATCGGCCAAACGCCGACGCCAGGGAAGGGGCCTGCGGCCCCTCGCGGCGCAACCGCGCTGCGCGCGGTCCTCCACTCGCTGCGCTCGTCGCGGCCCTGCGGGTGCGCCGCTCACCCCGCCGGCCCTGGCGGGCACCGAGGGGTGGTTGCACGCAACCACCCCCTGCTCGACACTGGTTCCCAACGACCCGAGCCTCTACGAAACCCGGGCGCACGCCGTCGAGGGGGATGGTCGAGCGTGCGCCGTCGAGCACGCCGTCGTCGAGCGGGGCGCCGTTGATCGTGATGCGGAATTCGTCGGCGCGCCCGAACTCGCGGAGCAGCACGCGCCCGAGCTTGCCCGCTTCGGGGAACGCGAACGTCTGCCAGAGCTTCGACAGGGTCACCGTCGTCCCGCGTTCGGCGTCGTCGGCGCTTGCCTCGGTCTCGATGGGGACGGAGAACCCGGCCAGGTCCGTGTCGAGACCGTCCAGCTGCTCCCGCGTGACGCGAATCGTGCAGCGCCGTCCCCGCGACCGCGTGCACAACGTCATCTCGTCCGCCGCGGTCAGCCCGGCGAACTTGCCGATGCCGCGGAACCCCCGAACCACGCGCCCGCCGGCGGTCGTCTCTCCGCGTTGCCGGCGGTCGTAGGCGACGCGCAGGTAGTACTCCTCGATCTCGCGCGGCGTCATGCCGTATCCGTCGTCCTCGACCACGAGGTCGCCGTCGCTCAAGGGGTCGGGCAGCGCGATCGACACGTGCCGCGCGTCGGCGTCCCACGCGTTCGCGACCAACTCCTTGATCGCGTCCTCGCTGGAGTGGTACTGGGCGCCGAGGACGTGGATCAGCCGCGGCTCGATCCGGAACCGGCCCGTCTCCACTGGGGGCGTCCCTACACCAGGTACCGGCACTGCGTGCCAGCGCACACCTGCAGGGTCAGCGCGAGCGCGGCGAGGGCGAAGCCCAGGGCGATGATCCAGTTGCCGGCGGTGAGGACGCCGTACGAGATCGTGAGGTCGTTCTGCGTCCGGAACGTTGGCTCGTTGTTCAACCGGACCGTGGTCCGACCGGCCACGAACATGTAGAGGGCGCCGACCGCGGGAAGCCCGGGAGAGTCGACACCCGCCGATCCGCACGATCACCCATGCCGCGGCCACCGCGACGACGAACGAGTACAGGAGGTGCAGGGCGGCGCGCTGCTTGGTGAGCACGTTCCCCAAGGGGATCAGCACGAACTGCAGGAGCAGGATCGCTCCGACCGTCCAGATCAGGTTCCGGACGATCTCCACAGCGCGTTTCCTCCCGCCCGTGCGTTCGCGAACCGGCGACGGCGCACTGCAACGGGGCCGAGCGTCTCGCCGCGGGGGATAGTAGCAGGCAAGGAGCCCAGCGGTCGCCGTGGAAGGCCGGTGATTCCCCTATGGCTCGCCTTCGGTAGGATGGCGCCGTCGCAGCGGGAGGGAACGCATGGGCATGGTCGGGCTGATCGCCGCCGGGATCGCGTACTCGGTGCAGGTCCTGGCGATGGTGGTCGCGTTCTACCTGGTGAGCCAGGTCGTCACCCTGGTGTTCTCCGCGGGCATCGTCGCGGTGATGCGCGCGGGCGATGGCTTGACGCGCTGGTTGATCGTCCTGCAGAACGCCGTCCTCTGCTACTTGCTGGCGTCCATCGTGGCGATCGCAGGTGGGACGCAGATCGGGCCGAACACGAGCACGGTCGGTTTGGTCGGTCTGTGCGTCATCAACTTCCTCGTCGTCCTCTTCGTCCTGCGGGGAAGCGTGCACGACCGGCAGAAAGCCGCTTACCGCGACGGCGTGCCGTTCGACCAGTTCGGCACGTACAAGTTCGACGTCGCGTTCAGCTGGCTCGCCGCGGTGCTCGCCGTGATCGGCGTCTTCATCCCCGCGGCCGTCGTGAACCCGCTCTCGCGGATCGTCGTCGGCGCGGTGCTCTGGGTGCTGGCGATCCCCGTCGTGTCCTGGATCATCCAGATGATCGCCGGCACCGCCGTCCTCGGCGCCGGATTCATGGCCCTCATCCTGGGCGGAGTGGCCCTGTACTTCGTCGCGGGGAAGGTGCGGCCGAAGCGCTCGGCCGCGGTCGACGCTGCGCCGGCGGTCGTCGGCGTCGACGGAGGCGCGCCGGCGGGCGCGGAGCCGGACCACGCGACCGTGCTGCAGGAGTACGGCGCCGTGCTGGAGCGGTACTCGGGGTACACGTGGGGCGTCTCGGAGCGGCTGCTGCCGTATCCCGCGGTCCGTCATCGTCGACGCCCTGCGCGCGGCGCTGCGGTCCCCGAACGCGCCCGGCATGACCAACGCGCTGGAGGTCGGGTATCTGCAGTTGGGAACGTTCCTGGAGGAGCCGCTCGGCACCGAGCCGATGCGGCTCAAGGAGGAGATCGTCCTGCCGAACCCGAACGGCCAGGACGCCGTGGACTTGCGGGCCTCGGTCGACATGATGCTGAGCCCCGAGGGCAGCGCGGCTCAAGCGCGCGGGGTCGAGCTCTTGCAGTTGATCCAGCGGCGGCAAGAGGACCTGCACCGTGAGATCGACCAGCTCCGCGGCGCGCACGGGGGGCCGCCGAGAGAACCAGCGCCGTGAACCCCTTCGGATGGGGGCGTATCACGGCGCGGGTGCGCAACCAGGACACCGGTGGCGTCCCGAACCACCTCGGCCAAGAGGTCGTCGCCGCCACTCACCGCGCGTCTCCCGAGAGCCGGCAGACCACGTGCTCGCGGCGGTCCGGGTACTCGACGAGCGCGATCGCCTCGATGCGGCCGCGAATCGGCCAGGCGAGCGCGTCGCAGGCCGCGGCAACCGGCCCCAGCAACTCGGGCGGCACGCTCGTCGCCAACGTGACGTGGGGCGTCCACGCCCACGGCGACCAGTACGCACCGAACGCCGGATTCCCGCCGAGCTGCATGGTGACCTCGCCCTGCAGGCCGGCCAGCGCCCGCGTGGCCGTCGGCGCCAGGTACACCACGCCGCCGCGGCCGAACGCACCCCAGTCCGCGATCTCGACCGGGATCGGCGGACGCAGCGCGGCTGCGTGGTCGAGCACCGCGCGCCGGGTCCAGGTCGACGCGCTCGTAGGCGACGACCGAGACGTGCGGCCGGCCCCCCGCGAGGTACGCCGCGGCCCCAGCGGCGGCGACCGCGCGCCGCGCCGCGACCACCGCTGCCTCGGTGTGCGGGTCGAAGTAGAGCTCGACGACGACGTGGGGCACGTTAACCGTCCCGCGACCGGGCGGGGCACCCGGGGGGATCATCGGCCCTGCGTGGAACGCGGACGTCGCAGGACGCGTAGGGTCGCTCGCCCAGGCCCTGGCAACGGCGCGAAGATCTTGTCGGCGTCGTAGTCGTAGGTAAGCGCCCAGTGCTCGACGGCAGCCCACCGCTCGATCCACCCGTCAATCTGACGCAGCGCCGCGGCGAGCTGCTCGGTGAGCGCGACGATCCGCTGATCGACCCCCCGGCGGCGGTCGACCAGCCGCGCCCGCTGCTCGGCGGCCGCCTCCTTGACCGCGGGCACGAGCTCGCGGTCGTAGAGCGAGGTCGGGCTGCATCCCGCGCGAGCCGCTACGGCGCGCACGTTGATCGGCGCGAGCGCTGGGTCCTGTTATGTGGCCCAGGCGAGATCAGCGCGGACCTTCATGTCCAGGGCGGGTCCGCGGACCTGCGGTGCCCGGTTCGGGTCTCTACGTTTCGTCATGGGGCACCCGACCGGCACCACCGGCCGCGAAGGGCCGCACATGCTCGCCGTCGACGTAGTCGGGGCTCCGGTGCACCGCCAGCAACGCCTCTCCTCCGGCGATCGTGTCGTCGACGTGGTTGAGGAAGCCGATCGCCCCGTGCTTTCCGGCCGCGACGGCATCGGCGATCGGTCCGCGCGCCCGTTTCGCGTCCTCGACGGTTTGCTCGACCTGCCGAATTTCGTCCTCGTTGCCCTTCCGGATGAGGAGGTCGTTGCACCAGCGCAGGCATGCCTGGTGGCGCTCGCAAGGCTTGGCCGCGAAGTTGTGCACGCACCGCCCGTACTTCGTGGTGAGGACGGCCACCTGGGCTACGCTGACCTGCCGCAGGACGACGTCGACGCGATCGAGGACTTCATCGCCTGGCGCAAGGCCCGCCGGCAGGACGAGCGCGCCCGCGGCGGCGACGCCGGGGTCGGCTGAGCCGTGCGGTCCCCGCTGGACGACTGGCGCCCCTGGGACCCGGACCGCGCCGCCGTCGCCGAGGGCGTCGCCATCGTCTACTGGCGCTTCCGGACGGTCCTGGGCCTGTACATCCAGAACGCCGACGGCCCCGACGAGATCGCGCTGCGCGCCGACCTCGCCGACCCGGCGAACGCCCGGCTGCGTCGCCAGGTCGTCGCGCACGAGCTCGGCCACCGCGCGCTGCACCGGGGGTCCCACGTGCCCGTGCTGCGCTGCGACTTGGTGGACGCCGCGCTGTCGAACCGCGCCGACCTGGACGCCGAGCGCTGGGGCGGCGAGCGGCTCTGCCCGCCCGAGGTCGTCCGCGAGTTCTTCGAGCGGGCCGAGGCGGTCGGTCCGGAGGGGGTCGCCGACCTCGCCGACCGCTGCGGCGTGACGCCCGAGTGGCTGACCTGGTGGCTGGGCGACCTGCGCCGTCGCGGGGTCGTGAAGGACGAGTGGGGCCGGGGCCTGCACCAGGCGTTGGTGCCGCACATGCCGAACGGCCGGTTCTTGGACGTGGCCGAGCAGCGCGCCGCCCGGCTGAAGGTGTACGGCTACGATCCCCAGGAGGGCGACCAGTGACGAGCGATCGCGAGGCGCGCCGAGCGGTCGGCGCGATGATCCACGGGTACAAGCTCGCGCAGGCCGTGTACGTCGCCGCGAAGCTGGGCCTCGCCGACGCGATCGCGGAGGAGCCGACGCGGGCCGAGAACGCCGCCGACCGCGTCGGCGCCGATCCGGCGGCCGTGCGGCGCCTGCTGCGGATGCTGGCGGCGGCGGGGGTCTTCGCGGAGGTCGACGCGGGGACGTTCGTCGGCACACCCGCCTCGGCGTGCCTGCGGACCGGGGTGCCCGGGTCGCGGCGGGACGAGGCCATCCTGAACATGGAGGTGCAGTGGCCTGCCTGGGGCGAGCTGCTGCACGCGGTGCGCACGGGGCGCCCGGGGGCGGAACGCGCCTTCGGCGTCGACGCCTGGACGCACCTCGCCCGGACGCCGGCCGCGGGCGCCGCGTTCGACGCCGCGATGGCCGCCTTCAGCCGCGGTCAAGCGGCGGCGGTCGCCGCCGCCGTCGACTGGCGCGGCGCCCGCGTCGTCGTGGACGTCGGGGGCGGGGACGGGACGCTGTTGGCGGGGATCCTGCGCGCGAACCCCGGCCTCTCGGGGGTGCTCCTCGACACGCCGGGCGCGGTCTCGCGCGCCGAGACCGTGCTGGCCGATGCGGGGGTCGCCGATCGTTGCCGCGTCGTGGCGGGCGACTTCTTCGAGGGAGTCCCCGCCGGCGGGGACGCGTACGTGCTCAAGTGGGTGCTGCACGACTGGGACGACGAGCGGGCCGGCCGGATCCTACGCCGGTGCCGGGAGGCGATGGACGCCGGGGCGACCCTGCGGGTCGTCGAGGCGCTGCTCCCGCCCGGGCTGGCGACCGGCGAGATGTTCTGGGAGCTCCAGTCGGACGTGCACATGCTGACGTTCCTGGGCGGGCGCGAACGGACGGAGGAGGAGATCGTCGCCCTCCTAACCGCGTCCGGCTTCTCAGCGACCGCCACCGTCCCCACGGGCACGGCGCTGAGCGTCGTCGAGGCGACGGCGCGGTGAGCGTCGTGGCCGCCGACGGGACGCGGCGGCGCCGACCCGGGCGCCTACTCCGGAATGCCGCCGTTTCTGTAGAAGGCGAGCACCGAGGCCCCACTTGGCAGTGCCGCGGCGCGCGCCACGAGATCGGCTATGGCGCGCCGCGCGTCCTTGTAGCTCGCGAACTGCCCGGCAAGCGCCTCGTAGTCACCCACGGGGGCCGGATGGGTCGTCGGCCGGAGAAGCTCCTCGGCACGGGTGGCGAGCATCGCCCTGGCCAGCGCCGCCGCCCCGCCGTCGGAACGCCGGACGGAGCCCGTAAACTGGAAGTGCTCCAGACGGCCGAAGACCAAGGACAACGCCCCCGCCAGCGGCACGCTCATTCCGCGGCGGCTGCCCTCCTCGTCGATCAGGCCCGGCAGGGCCAACGACACACCTCGCGACGCCGCCATCGCAACGAATGCGGCACCGCACAGCCCGGAGCCCCACTCCTCGTACGGGCAGCGACCTATACGTTCTCGATGCAATCTGGGCGCCGGTGGTTGACGAATTGAACGTCGATCAGGTGCGGATCGAGGAACACCAGTCCGTCGACCATGAATTCGAGGGTGTAGGCGCTATTCCAGACGTGCTCGCCAGCGGGCGTCACCTGCCACGCGCCTCGATCGCGCCGCGGGTCGATCCTCGTCAATCCATCGTGGGGCGTGCTGCTCAAGAACACGCGCAGGATCTTCTGCCGCCCCGCGTCGTCGAACCCGATCCAGTACGCGTAGTGATTCTCGCGGTACAGCGAGCCCCAGTCGAATGTGAAGCGGACGTTGCCGTAGATGTAGCTGCCCCAGGTTTTTGGCGATACCCACGACACTCTGAGGGGGGCGGTCACGCAGCTCGCCATGCCGAGGGGGTGTGGAGAGGAGGGAGCCATCGTGGACCATCTGCACCGCCTTCGGAACGTGCGCCACGTGGTGAACCGTGGTGAGGTGCTGGCGACCATCGCCGGGCTCCAGTGGGAAATCGGACCACAAGCGGTTCGGCATCTTCGTCCACAGGATAGCGGCCTGGTAACTCGCCCTCGGCAGACCACGGGCTCGTCGTCTACAATGCCTGTTCGAACGCCTTGTAGTCGTGACCACTGTCGCGAATACAGGTTCACCGTGGTCGCCCCGAAGGCGCGTCCGGCGCTGCTTCGGGTTCCCCATGCGACCGCGCGGCTAGGCCGCCAGGTGGGGTGAAATCTGACCACCCCAACCGAACAGACGGTGACAAGGAGGACCGGATCCGAGGCCCGTTTTCGAACCTGTTTGCGTCCATCTGGACGCTTTTGCACGTGACAGACCCCTTCTAGGAAGAGAGCCGGCGGCGGGCCGTGGCCCGCCGCCGCCACAAAAGGAGCGCCGAGATGAGCGAGAACTTCAGGCCGGCCGAGGGGGCGCCGCCTGCCCCGGCCGCGCCCATCCCCGGTGTGGAGGGCCTCGCGCCGCGCCCACCGATGGCGGGGCCGGGTGGCTTCGCGCCGCGGCCGATGGGCGCCGCCCCTGGGCCGGCGGCGGGCCCGCGGCCGGGCGGCCGCCCGCGCGGCAAGTACGCACCCCGCCGCAAGGTCTGCCAGTTCTGCGTCGACAAGGTCACGCACATCGACTACAAGGACCTGATGCGGCTGCGCCGGTTCCTCTCGGACCGCGCCAAGATCGAGCCGCGCCGCAAGACCGGCACGTGCGCCAAGCACCAGCGCCGGCTGGCGATGGCGCTGAAGCGCGCGCGCCACATCGCGCTGCTGCCGTACACGGCCGAGCACCTGCGCCAGATGGGCGGCGTCACGCAGCCCATCCCCGGCCAGCCGCTCCCGCCCGAGCGGCCCTGGCCGCCGCGCGACAGCTTCGGCCCCCAGGGCTCGACGCCGGGCGGCAGCCGCCAGCCGGCCGAGCCGCGGCCCGAGGCGCCGCCCGCCGAGGCGCAGGTCGACGAGCCGGCCGCGGCGATGCCGCCGGCCGAGCCGATCCCGTCCGGTGCCCCCGAGGCGGTCGCGACGACCGCGTCGGCCGACGCCGAGCAGCAGGCCGCCGGCCCCGACGAGCGGTAAGGGTGCGCGGGGCGCCTGGCTCGCCGTGAACAAGGTCGTCCAGCGGGGTCCGCCTGGCCGGGCCGCGGCGCCAGCGGCCCGGCCGATGACCCGCCGCCAGCTCTCTCGCCACGAGCGGGAACAGCGCCAGCGCACCGCGCTGCTCGCCGGGCTGGCCGTCGTGCTCCTGTTGGTCGTCGCGATCCCGGCCGTGGGTTACTACCGCGAGGTCTTGACGAAGGGGAGCCAGCCGATCGCGGTGGCCGATGGCCACCCGATCCTGCTGGAGGACTACGCGAAGCTGCTTGGCTGGCGGCAAGCACTGCTCGACGGCCAGATCCAGCAGGTGCAGCAGCTTGCCAGCCGCAGCGCACGGCCGAGCGCGAGCGGGACGCCGCAGGCGAACCCGTTCCAGCAACAGCTCGAGGAGCTGCAGCAGCAACGGGACGACCTCGACAACGCGATCGTCGACCAGATGGTCCAGAACCAGCTGATGGCCGACGAGGCGGCGAAGCGCGGTATCGAGGTCACGAGGGCGGACGAGGATAAGTACATCGCCGACCAGTTCGGCTCGCCGGCCCCGTCGACGCCGGCGGCGACCGCGACGACCGGCGCGGCCTCGGCGGCCGCGACGCCGGCGGCCTCGCCGACGATCGCCTACACCCCGGCGCCGACCGCCGACCCGATCCAACGGCTCACGACGACGCTCGGCAACGTCAAGGTCATGAACGAAGCCGACTACCGCGCCCTCGTCGCCCGGCCCGCCGTGCTGGAGCAGAAGCTCCGCGACCAGTTCGCCGCCGACGTCCCCAAGACCGAGCCGGAGATCCACGCCCGCCACATCCTGGTCGACACCGAGGAGAAGGCGAAGGAGGCGAAGGCCAGGCTCGACAAGGGCGAGACGTTCGAGAAAGTCGCGGCCGACATGTCCACCGACACGTCGAACAAGGACAAAGGGGGCGACCTCGGCTGGTTCGGCAAGGGCAAGATGGTGACCCAGTTCGAGGACGCAGCGTTCAAGATGCAGCCGGGCCAGATCAGCGACCCGGTGCGCACCGGCTTCGGCTGGCACGTCATCCAGGTGCTCGAGCGCGACGACAACCACCCGGTCGACGACGCGCGCAAGCAAGAGCTCGCCGACAAAGCGTTCGCGGACTGGATCACCAAGGCGAAGGACGACGGGTTCACGAACGGGACCGTCCAGTACTTCACCTCGGCGGACAAGTTCACCTGGGCGCACAACCAGATCGCCAAGGCGCGCGGCTTGCCGCGCGGAGCGGCGTAAGCGCAGTCGTGCGCCGCGTCTGGGTGGGCGTCGGCGCGAACCTGGGCGACCCCGCCGCGAGCGTGCGCCAGGCGATCGCGGCGCTCGCCGCCGCGCCCGAGTTCGCGTCGGCCCGCGCGTCCCGCCTCTACGAAACCGCGCCGTGGGGCAAGACAGACCAGCCCTGGTTCGTCAATGCGGTCGTCGAGCTGGAGACCGACGCCGACCCGGATGCCGTGCTGGCGCGGCTGTTCGCGATCGAGCGGGCGATGGGGCGCCAGCGTCGGGAGCGGTGGGGGCCGCGGCTGATCGACCTCGACTACCTGCTGGACGAGGCGGCGACCAACGAGGAGCCCCACCTCTACCTGCCGCACAAAGAGATGGAGAACCGCGCCTTCGTGCTGGTGCCGCTGGCCGAGCTGCGGCCCGAGATGGTGCTGCCGAGCGGTCGGCCGATCCGCGAGCGAGCGGCCGAGCTCGCCGCGAGCCAGCCGGTTCGGCTGGCCGGGGCTACAATGCCGCCGTGGCCGTCGCCGAGCTCGAGCTGATCGCCGGGCAGATCAAAACCTGCCAGAAGTGCCCGCTGGCGAAAGGGCGGTTCAAGGCGGTGCCCGGGGAGGGACCGGCCGACGCGAGGGTCATGCTGATCGGCGAGGGGCCAGGCTACCACGAGAACCAGCAGGGCCGACCGTTCGTCGGGCCGGCCGGCCAGTTCCTCGAAGAGCTGCTCGGCGTGGCTGGCCTGAAGCGGTCGGACGTGTTCATCACGAACGTCGTCAAGTGCCGCCCGCCGGGGAACCGCGACCCTCAGCCGGAGGAGATCGCCGCCTGCTCGGACTACCTCTCGCGCCAGACGGCGGTCATCAAGCCGCGTGTGATCGTCACGCTCGGCCGCTACTCGCTGGCGCGCTTCCTGCCGGGGCAGCGCATCGCGGTGGTGCACGGGCAGCCCCGCAGGGTCGGCAACGTGACGGTGTTCCCGATGTACCACCCGGCGGCGGCGCTCCACCAGCCGTCGCTGCGCAAGACGCTGCTCGACGACGTGGCGAAGCTGCCGGGCATCCTCGCCGATCTGGAGGAGCGCGAGCCCGAGCGCCCGGCCGCGGTCAGGCCGCCGCCGGAGCCGCCGAAGCAGCTCAGCCTGTTCTGAAAGACGTGCTGGGCGAGCTGCGCGCGCTGCGCGCGCGGCCGTACAACTTCCTCAGCCGCGCCCAGTCCGAACGGGGCCGCGAGCTGGCGTTCGCGGCGCTGGAACATCTGCACCGCGACCGACGGCTGCCGTCGTTCGCCGAGCTCGAAGAGCTCCTCACCAACCCGCACGCGCTGCCTGGCTTCCACGACTGGTGCCAGCGGACGCGGCGGTTCGCAGTGTGGACGCGCGAAGCGGTGGACGCGCTCGCGTCGTACCTGCGGGCGCAATCGTTCAGGCGGATCGTCGAGGTCGGCGCCGGCCGCGGCGACCTGGCGTTCCACCTGGAGCACGCCGGCGTGCCGGTGCTCGCGACCGACCTCGGGGAGGCGGCGCTGCGCGGCTTCGCGCTGCCCGAGTACCGCGACGAGCCGGTCGAGGTGTGGGAGAAAGTCGTGCCGATGGACTGGCGGGACGCGCTCGAGCGGCTGAAGCCCGACTGTGTGCTCTGCTCGTGGATGCCGCCCGACGAAGACTGGACCCCCGGCTTCCGCGCAGCCGCGACGGTGCGCGCCTACGTGCTGTTCTGGGAGCTGCGCGGCACGACCGGTGGCCAGTCGGCGTTCCGGCGCAACGAGGGCTGGACGGCACGCGACCTCCTCGACGTCGAGCAGTACCTGATCGGCCGGACCGACGAGGGTATGCCGGGGATGGGCGTGACGCAGTACACGAAGGCGACGGCCTTCAGTCGGGGTCATTCCTGATCGTCGTCTAACGGCCTGCTTGCTATACCCGCCGCTATGGCACGATCGAGGAAGCCTGCCAAGCGACCGTTCCACGAGGAGACGCCGCCCGAGCTGCGCTGGCCGCTCGGACCGCTCCCGACCGGCATCCTGCTCTTCGGCATCGCGCTGCTCGACGCGCTCGCGCTCGGGTTCTCCGACGGCGCGCTCTCCGGCTGGCTTCGCGGAGTGGAGCGCGGCGCGCTGGGGTGGGCGGCCTACCTCACGCCGCTGCTGGTCGCCGGGCTCGGGCTCGCCGCCTGGCGCCCGGGCTTCGTCCCGGAGCGGCGGCTCGATCGCGCCGCGATCGTGAGCTGGCTCGTGTTGCTGGCCGCCGTGGCCGGGATGCTCCAGCCGATCGCCGGCCGGCCGCGGCCGGCCTGGGACGGCGACGGCGGCGGGCTGGTCGGCTACGCGCTGCACACGGCGCTCGAGTCGCTGCTCGGCCAGGCGAGCGCGGGGTTCGTGCTGCTGGCGGCGACGCTCGTCGCCGGCTGCGTCGCGAGCGGCGTCGGCGTCGGCCACGTCGTGCGTGGCGGGCGCGCGGCGGTGGCGTTCGCCGCGGCGCATCTCCGGCGGCCGCGGACCGAGGTGACGATCACGATCAACAGCGCGCTCGAGAAGCCGAGGAAGCGCGGACCGCTCGCGCTGCCGATGCCGCCGCTGCCTAAGCTCCGCGCCGAAGAGCTTGAGCCGGCCGGGCCGCCGTCGATCAACCGGCCGACCCCGGACAAGGCCGCCCAGCCCGCCGCGCCGGCACCGCCTGGTGAGCCGGGCAAGTGGCAGCTCCCGCCGCTCACGCTGCTGCAGCCGGGCGTGCAGGGCGAGCTGGCGCAGGTGGACATCGAGAAGAAGGCAGCCGCGATCGAGGAGGCGCTGGCCGACTTCGACGTCTACGCGCGTGTCGTCGAGGTGAACCCGGGGCCGACCGTCACGCAGTTCGGTCTGCGCCCCGGCTACCGCGAGCGGAAGGACCGCCACGGCAACGTCGTCCGGCGCGACAAGATCAAGGTCAGCGAGATCACCGCGCTCGCCAACGACCTCGCGCTCGCGCTCGCCGCGCCGAGCATCCGCATCGAGGCGCCGGTGCCCGGGCGCCAGTTGGTCGGCATCGAAGTCCCGAACGGTCAGACCGGCGTCGTCGCGCTCCGCGACCTGATCGAGACCGAGAAGTTCCAGAAGCTGGCCGCGCGCTCCAAGCTCGCGATCGCGCTCGGTCAGGACGTCACGGGCAACCCGGTCGTCGCGGATCTCGCCCGGATGCCGCACCTGCTGATCGCCGGCGCCACGGGGTCGGGCAAGTCGGTCTGCGTGAACGCCATCATCAGCTCGCTGCTGCTGCACGCGACGCCGGACGAGCTCCGGCTCCTGATGGTCGACCCCAAGCGGGTCGAGCTGACCGGGTACAACGACATCCCGCACCTGCTGCGGCCGGTCGTCACCGACGCGGACAAGGTCGTGTCGGTGCTCCGCTGGGTGACGCACGAGATGGACGAGCGGTACAAGAAGCTCGAACAGCTCGGCACGCGCAACGTCGACGGCTACAACCGGCTCCGCCAGGTGAAGCCGGAGCTCGAGCCGATGCCGTACCTGGTCCTGATCGTCGACGAGCTGGCCGACATCATGCTGATGGCGGCCGAGGAGGTCGAGCCGGCGCTCTCGCGGCTGGCGGCCATGGCGCGGGCCGTCGGCATCCACGTGATCCTGGCGACGCAGCGGCCGAGCGTCGACGTCATCACCGGCGTCATCAAGGCGAACTTCCCGACGCGCATCGCCTTCGCCGTGACCAGCCAGGTCGACTCGCGGACGATCATCGACTCGGTCGGCGCCGAGAAGCTGCTCGGCCGCGGCGACATGCTCTTCCTGGCGGCCGACGCGGCGAAGCCGGCCCGCCTGCAGGGCGTCTGGGTCTCGGAGGCCGAGATCGAAGGGATCGTCCTGCACTGGCAGGAGCAGGGCCAGCCGCAGTACGTCGAGGAGCTGATGAACGTCCAGGCCTGGACGGGCGAGGACGAGGACGACGACCTGTTCGACCGTGCCGTCGAGGTGGCGCGCGAGCACAGCCGCATCTCGACCTCGCTGCTGCAGCGCAAGCTGCGGATCGGCTACCCACGCGCGGCGCGCCTCGTCGAGCTGCTCGAGGAGCGCGGCGTCGTCGGCCCCTCGGACGGCGCCAAGTCGCGCGAGGTGCTGCTCCGCGACGAGACCGGCGGCGACGAGCTCGACTTCGACGAGCCGACGCCCGAGAGCGTGACGGTCAGCCGGATGTAGCTCGGACGCGGTAGAGTGCCGTGAAGGAGGATCGATGGACATCCGCATCGCGACGAGCTCGGCGCTGGACCTGCCGGTCGACGTCCTGGTGGTCCCCGCGCTCGAGCAGGCCGAGCACTCGGACCTCCTGAAGCGCGTCGACGCGCGCCTCGGCGGCCGGCTCCAGCGCGCGCGGGAGCTGAAGGAGCTCACGGGGAAGCTGTACGAAGCCAACTGGCTGCACACGGACGGCGCGGTCCCGGCGCCGCGGGTGCTGACCGTCGGGATCGGCGAGTGGCACGAGCTCGACGTCGAGCGCGTGCGCCGCGCCGCCACGGTGGCGGGTCGGGCGCTGCGCCGGCGCGAGGTCAAGCGGGCGGCGGTGGTGCTGCCGCCGTTCGACGCGGCCGGCGATCGACTCTGGGTGGTCGGTGCCTTCGCGGATGGGCTGGTGACCAGCGACTTCGACAACGCGCCGTACAAGACCGCCGACCGGAACGGGTCGGCGGTCGAGAGCGTCGAGCTCGGCGTGACCGATGGCGCACCGCCGCCCGAGTGGGCGGCGCAGGTGCGCAAGGGGGTCGCGCTGGGCGAGGCGGCGAACTTCGCGCGCAGCCTGGCCGTGGAACCCGGCAACCGGCTGACGCCCACACGGTTGGCCGAACGGGCGGTGGCGATGGCCGGTGAGCAGGGCCTCGAGGCGGAGGTGCTCGACCGGGCCCGGCTCCAGGAGCTCGGCGCGGGCGCGCTGCTCGGCGTGGCGCAGGGCTCGGACGAGCCGCCGGTGCTGATCGTGCTGCGGCGCCGGGCCGGGCCGGCGGGCGGCCCGGTGCTGGCGATCGTCGGCAAGGGGGTGACGTTCGACAGCGGCGGCATCTCGATCAAGCCGGCCGGGGGCATGCACGAGATGAAGTTCGACATGTCCGGCGCGGCGGCGGCGATCGGGGCGATGCGGGCGATCGCCCAGCTCGAGCCCAAGCTCGACGTCGTCGGGCTGATGCCGTGCGTCGAGAACATGGTGAGCGGCCGCTCGATGCGGCCCGGCGACGTGCTGACCGCGATGAACGGCAGGACGATCGAGGTCACGAACACGGACGCCGAGGGGCGGCTGATCCTCGCCGACGCCCTCGTCTACGCGCACCGGCTGGGCGCCACCCACGCCGTCGACGCGGCGACGTTGACCGGCGGCGTGGTGACGGCGCTGGGCCACACGGCGACGGGGCTGTTCGCGCAGCCGGACGAGTGGGCGCAGCAGGTGCTGGCGGCCGCCGAACGCGGCGGGGAGCGCACCTGGCGGCTGCCGCTCTACCCCGAGTACCGCGAGCTGCTGAAAAGCGACGTGGCCGACATCGGCAACTCCGGCGGCCGGGCGGCGAGCCCCTGCACGGGCGCCACGTTCATCAAAGAATTCGTGGCCGAGGGGATGGCCTGGGCGCACCTCGACATCGCCGGCACGGCGTGGACGACGAGCGACAAGCCCTGGATGCCGAGCGGGCCGACCGGCGCCGGGCTGCGCACCTTCGTCGAGCTGGCGCTCGGGATGGCACGGCCGGCGCGGTCCTGATCCGCCGCGCCCGGGTCCCGTGGCGCGGCCGTGCCGCCATCAGACGCGGCTAAACGCGATACGGTTCACTTAAAGCACCGGCGGCCGCGAGGGACGCCCTCACCCTGGCCCTCTCCCAGACTGGACTTTATCCATTGGGTTGACAGAACGGGGAGGCAGGGTAGGCTTGGACGCACTTACTGAAGGAGCGTCCGATGCTTACCCTGCCGGGGACGATTATGGCGGTTGTGGGGCCGTTCGCGCAGGCGTTCACGGACCGGA
>DASRFH010000005.1:0-50311 GCA_035651675.1 Chloroflexota bacterium
CGGCTCGCGGTCGGCCTCTCCGAGTATCTTCAGGCGCGCAACCAAGGGGACCGGTGAGCAACCACCTCGCGCTCGCGACCGTCACCGCCACGCTCCGCTACATGCTCCAGGACCGCATCCAGCAGGCCGTGCCCGGCGCCCAGGTGCGCACCGTCCGCCCCGACGTGATCGCCAAGGAGCAGCAGGCGCGCGGCGTCAACCTCTACCTGTACCAGGTCACGCCGAACGCGACGTTCCGCAACGTCGACCTCGCCACCCGCCGCTCCGACGGCACACTCGCCCAGCGGCCGGTCATGGCGGTCGACGCCCACTACCTCATCTCGTTCTTCGGCGCCGAGGAACAGCTCGAGCCGCAGCGCCTGATGGGCGTCACGATCGGCACCCTCCACGCCTACCCCGAGCTTGGCGGCGACGCGATCCAGGCCGCGCTCGGCACCGCGCCGAGCGCCTTCCTGACCGGCTCGGACCTCGCCAACGAGGTCGTCCGGGTCAAGGTGACGATGGAGAGCCTGAGCACCGACGAGCTCTCCAAGCTCTGGTCGGTCTTCTTCCAGGTGCCGTACCAGCTCTCGGTCGCCTACCAGGCGTCGGTGGTCCTGATCGAGCCTGACGACACGTTCCCCCAGCCGGCGCTGCCGGCCAAGGGTGCGCGCGCGACCGGTGCGCCGGGCGCGGCGCCGTTCATCGAGGAGGTGCTGCCCGGCACGATCGAGTACCTGCCGGGCCAGCAGATCCGGCTGCGCGGCCGCAACCTGGTCGCCGACGACCCGGTCGTCGTCATCGACGGCATCGCCGCCTCGACGCAGGTCGGCGACGACGGCGCGCTGGTCGCCGCGCTCCCCGATGGGCTGCGCGCCGGCCCACGCGCGGTCCGCGTCGTCCACCGCGGCTCGAACGGCAACGGCAGCCAGCCGATCGTCGGCTCGAACACCGCGGCGCTGGTCGTCCAGCCGCGGCTGACCGGCGACGTCGCGGCCGGCTCGATCGCCGACCCACGCACCGGCGGCCGCGTGCGCGTCGTCACCGTGCCGGTCGACCCCGACGTCGGCCCGCGCCAGCGCGCCGTGCTCCACCTCAACCAGATCGACGCGGTCGGCGGCCAGCCGTTCGGCGTCAGCTCCGATCGGCTGCTGCGCTTCGACGTCGGCGCCAACCACGCGATGGACCTCGACGCGCAAAACGTCTCGGCCAGCCTGCGCGAGGAGTTCCGGCGCAACGGCGTCGAGCTCGGCGACGGCACGACCGCGCAGGTCCAGGTGCCCGGGCAGCGCTGGCAGATCGTCGACGGCGGCTCGGGCCAGAGCTACGCGGTTCGGCTCAGCGACGACCGGATCGTCGTGTACATGGGCCTCGGCGGCGGCGCAAACCACCTCGCCTTCCAGATCGGCGACGTGCCGCCCGGCACGTACCTGGTGCGCGTCGAGGTGGACGGCGTCGGCAGCGTGCTGCAGAGCGACCCCGAGACCGGCGTCTACAACGGGCCGAGGGTCTCGCTGTGACCGACTACGCGGCGTGGCAAGCCGCCAACCACCGGCGACTCCTGGCGGCGCTCGACCGCGTGCGCCGCGCGCTCCAGCACCACGCCGGCGAGGCGCCCGAACCGGAGCCGGCCGACGCTCCGCTCGGACAGATCGAGCCGCCACCGGCGCTCGAGCAGGTCGCGCGGCTCTTCGACCTCTCGCCGTTCGAGCGCGACGTGCTGGTGCTCTGCGCGGGCGTCGAGCTCGACGCGCGGTTCGCGCCGCTGTGCGCGGCCGCGCAGGGCGACCCGCAGCGCACCTACCCGACGTTCGGGCTGGCGCTGGCGGCGCTGCCCGAGCCGACCTGGGCGGCGCTCACCCCGGCCGCGCCGCTGCGCCGCTGGCGGCTGATCGAGGTGGGCGCCGGCCAGGCGCTCACGACCAGCCCGCTGCGAATCGACGAGCGGGTGCTGCACTTCCTGGTCGGCATCGAGCACCCCGACGAGCGGCTGGCCGGGATCGTCGCGCCGCTGCCGCCGACGCACGAGCCCGTCCCCTCGCACCGCGCGATCGTCGAGCGGCTCGCCCGAGCGTGCGCGCGCGCGGCGGCCAGCGGGGGCCGGCCGCCGCTCATCCAGCTCTGCGGCGAGGACGCGGCCGGCAAGCGGTCGATCGCGGCGGAGCTCGGCGCGCGGCTCGGCCTGCGCGTCGACCTCACCTCCGGCCAGGTCATCCCGACCGCGCCGGCCGAGCTCGACAACCTGCTCCGTACCTGGGAGCGCGAGGCGACGCTGGCCGGCGCCGCGCTGGTCGTCGACTGCGACGACGTCGACCCGGGCGACCTCGCCCGCGACGCGGCGGTCGCCCGCTTCCTCGAGCGGGTCGGCGGCCTGGCCATCGCGACCAGCCGGGAGCGGCGGCGGCCGCTGCAGCGGCCGGTGCTCACGATCGACGTCGGCAAGCCGACCGCCGAGGAGCAGCGCGCGCTCTGGCGCGCCGCGCTCGGGCCGGCTGCCGCGCCGCTGAACGGCCAGGTCGACAACCTGGTGATGAGCTTCAACCTCGGCGCGCCGGCGATCGAGGGGGCGTGCGCCGAGGCGCTCGGCGAGGTCGAGGAGCCGACGCCCGAGCGGCTCGGCCAGGCGCTCTGGGACAGCTGCCGGGCGCAGGCGCGCCCGCGGCTCGACGACCTGGCGCAGCGGATCGAGTCGTCGGCCGGCTGGGACGACCTGGTCCTGCCGGCCGCGCAGAAGGAGATCCTGCGCGACATCGCCGAGCACGTGCGCCAGCGCAGCCGCGTCTACAGCCACTGGGGCTTCGCCGGCAAGGGCGCGCGCGGCCTGGGGATCTCAGCGCTCTTCTCGGGCGCCTCCGGCACCGGCAAGACCATGGCCGCCGAGGTGCTGGCCGCCGAGCTGAAGCTCGACCTCTACCGCATCGACCTGAGCGCGATGGTCTCGAAGTACATCGGCGAAACCGAGAAGAACCTGCGGCGCGTCTTCGACGCCGCCGAGGAGGGCGGCGCGGTGCTGCTCTTCGACGAGGCCGACGCGCTCTTCGGCAAGCGCAGCGAGGTGAAGGACAGCCACGACCGCTACGCCAACATCGAGGTGAGCTACCTGCTCCAGCGGATGGAGGCGTACCGTGGCCTCGCGATCCTGACGACGAACCTGCCCGACTCGCTCGACCAGGCGTTCGTGCGCCGCATCCGCTTCATCGTCCAGTTCCCGTTCCCCGACCACGCCCAGCGCGCCGAGATCTGGCGGCGCGCGTTCCCGAAGCAGGCGCCGCTCGACGGCGTCGACGTGCAGAAGCTGGCGCAGCTGCACGTGGCCGGGGGCAACATCCGCTCGATCGCGCTGGCCGCCGCGTTCATCGCGGCCGGCGCCGACGAGCCGGTGCGCATGTCGCACCTGCTGCGCGCGGCGCGCAACGAGTACCGCAAGCTCGAGCGGCCGCTGACCGACGCCGAGATCAAGGAGTGGACCACGTGAAGCGGCAGCCGCGCATCAACCTCAACGTCGATCGGCTCGTGGTCGACGGCGTGCACCACCTCGACCAGGCGGCGCTGCGCGAGGCGATCCACCAGGAGCTGAGCCGCCTGATCGCCGAGAACGGCGTGCCGCCGGGCCTGGCCGACGGCTTCCCCAGGCCGAACCACCGGTTCACCGCCGGGCCCGCCGTCGGCGCGCGCGCGGTCGGCGCGCAGGTCGCGCGCGCGATCTACGGCGGGATGGGCGGGTCGTCGCATTGAGGTTGAGACCTGGTAGGATGCGGCCTGCTCGCCGGAGCAGCCGACGCGTGACAGGCTGAGGAGGAGGGGTCGAATGGCGACGAGATCTGGTGCCCGGGCGCGCGTGCCCATCCACCCGTCGACCGCCCCCGCCGGCCAAGCCACGGTACAGCGGAGGCCGGTCGCAACCCAGGGGACGGAGGACCCGGCGCGCGGCCACGACCGCGCCCGCCTGGGCCACCGGTTCGACCGCGTCGCGCCCGGCGGTATCCCTGACGTTCCGGTCGCCGCGCCGAACACCGGCCGGCCGATCCCGCCGCGCCTGCGCGAGCAGATGGAGACGGCCCTCGAGGCCGACCTCTCGGACGTGCGGCTGCACGAGGGACCCGAGGCCGAGCGGGTCGGCGCGATCGCCTACACGCGCGGCGCCCACATCCACTTCCAGCCCGGCCGCCTATCGCCCGATTCGCCTGCCGGCAAGCGGCTGCTCGCGCATGAGCTGACCCACGTCGTCCAGCAGCGACAGGGCCGCGTCGAGACCCCGGGCGGCGGTGGCGCGCCGATCAACGACGCGCCGCACCTCGAGGCCGAGGCCGACGCGGTCGCCGCCCGCGCGGCACAGGGCGACTTCAGCCCCAGCTCCGCGGCGAATGCCGGCGGCGAGGCCGCCGCGGCGGCGGCGAACGCGCCGATGCAGCTCCAGGGTGATGACGAGGAGGTCGTCACTCGGCCCCGGAGCAACGCCGTGACGCGTCCGAACGGCTGGGCACCCGCCGCCACCAGCACCTCGAACGCCGTGACGGGGCTCGGCCTCACCGGCACGCTCGGCACCATCGGGAGCGGCATCGTCAAGGGCGGCGCCCTCCTCGGCAACGCCAGCACGGGCGCGTTCGGGCCGGGCGGGCTCAGCGCGGCGACCCAGACCTACAACGCCGGCGGCCTGATCGGCGGCATCACCGGCGCGGCCGGCGGGACGGCCGACGTCGTCGGCGGGATCGGCAGCGCGGTGGACGCCTGGCGGCGCGGCCACACGCGCGCCGGGCTGGAGAGCGGGGCGCGCATCGCCACCGGCCTGGGGAACGTCGGCATGGCCGGGGCGCAGCTCGCCAACTTCGGAGCGCACCTGAGCGGCGCGGCCGGCGTCGCCGGCACGGTCGCCGGCCACGTCATCCCGGGCTTCAACGTCGCGCTCGGCGGCCTCGACGTGATCTCGGGGACTGGCCAGGCGATCAGGTCCGGCCTCGGCAAGCGCGGGATCACCAACTCGCTGAACCAGATCCGCGAGGCGGGCGGCAACGCCGAGCTCGAGCAATCGCTCCAGTACATGCACGGCGTGCAGAACAAGGTCCAGAACCGCGGCATCTTCAACGCCGTGGCGGGCGGCCTCCAGGTGGCCGGTGGCGCCATGGCGCTGAGCGGCGCCGGCCTCTTGCCAGGCGCCATCGTGGCGGGCCTCGGCTCCGGCCTGAAGGCGGCCCGGGCCGTGGGCGGCGACCTGCGTCAGTGGGCGCACGACCGGGTCGCCAACAACAACACCGGGGTCGGCGGCTGGATCGCGCGGAACATCTTCCGCGGCGACGCCACACGCTCGCGGCAGAACAAGGCCGCCGAGCTTGACGCGCACGTCGACCGCCTGGTCCAGCAGCACGACAACGAGCACATCCACGCCGCGCTCGACGGTCTGGGCATGTCGCGTGCCGACCTCGAGGACTTCAAGAAGTACAAGGATCTGAGGCCCGAGCGGCAAAACGAGCTCTGGGGCCGCATCAAGGGCCTGCACATGAAGCGCCAGGGCGGCGACCAGGAGAGCTACGAGCGCGGGCAGTGGCGCTCGAACCTGTTCAGCGACAAGCTCGGGCCCGGACTCAGCAAGGTCGGCGGGGCCATCTCCGATGCGGCGAGCTCGGCCTGGGGTGGGCTGAAGCGCTTCGGCTCGTGGGTCGCCGGCGGCGCCCGGGCGGCCGGCAGCGCCATCGCCAGCGGGGCGCGCACGGCTGGCTCGGCCATCGCCAGCGGCGCACAGGCGGCGTGGGGCGGCCTGAAGGCCGGCGCGAGCTGGCTGGGCGACCGGGCCGTCGACGCCGGCCACGCCATCGCCAGCGGCGCGCGCACCGCCGGTTCGGCCATCGCCAGCGGCGCGCGGTCGGCCTGGGGTGGCATCCGACGCGGTGCCGCCGCGGCCGCGCCGTACGTGAGCGCTGGCCTCACCGCGCTGGCTGCCCCGACCAACCCGATGGCGGCGTTGATGGGCGGCGGGCTGCTCCGCCGGCGTGAGTCGGAGGCGCCGTGACCCCCGGCCCCACCTCGCCGATGGCGCCACCCGACCTCGCGCAGGTTCTGCCCGCCATGGCGCGCGCGTTCCCCGTCCAGATCGTCCCGCCGAGCCCGGAGTACCGCGAAGCTCAGCTCATCGCCGACCTCGGGCCCGACGCGAAGGGCCGCGGCCGGCGTCTCGAGCTCACCTTCCTGCCCCGGGACGCGGATGACCCGTACTTCCTGCAGTACTTCGTCTTGATGCCGTTCCAGATGGCGCCGGGTCAGGCAGCCGACCTGGCGCGGACGCTGGCGCTCGTCAACCTCAAGATGCCGTTCGGCCACTTCGGCATGGACGAGGCGAGCGGATGGGTGTACTTCCGCTCCGTCTCCATCTGCCCGGCCGCGCCGCTCGACGAAGGTGAGGCGATCCGGACCGCCAACGTGTGCGCGTTCCTGGTGGATCAGCTCGCCGGGGTCGTCGAGCCGGTCGCGGATGGGAGCGGCACGGTGGACGCCGCCGCGCAGGCCTACGACGCGATGACGGGAGGGTCGGTCGGGGCATGAACGCTCGGGTGGCAGTAGCACGCACGCGCGTCCGTATCCAGCAGACTCGGGCGCCGGCGCTCGCGGTCCAGCGCCAGGCATCCTGGAGACTCGACCCGAGCCCGGACGCCCAGCGGCTCGGCCACCGCTTCGAGCGGGTCGCCCCGACGAGGCCGGAGGTACCGCTCGCGCCGCCGCGCAGCGGCCGACCGCTGCCGCCCGGGCTGCGGGCGCGGATGGAGGCGGCGTTCGGCCAGGACTTCGGCGGCGTCCGGCTGCACGAGGGCCCGGAGGCAGCGCGCGTCGGCGCCCTCGCCTACACGCGCGGCGAGCACCTCCATTTCGCGCCCGGCCTCCTCTCCCCCGCGAGTGATGCCGGGCAGCGCCTCATCGCACACGAGCTCACCCACGTCGTCCAGCAGCGCGCCGGGCGGGTCGCCGCGCCCGCGGGCGGGGGCGCGCCGATCAACGCCGACCCCGCGCTCGAGGCCGAGGCGGAGGCGGCCGGCGCGCGCGCCGCGCGCGGCGAGCCAGCGGCGGTGGGTGGCGCGGCCAGCGGTTCCGGCGCCGTCACGGGGCAGGCGGCGCCCGTGCAGCGAAAGACGACGACGAAGGAGAAGTTGAAGGAAGCCGGCAACACGTTCCTGGAGGGCGCTTCCCACGTCGGCCAGGTGGGCACGATCGCCCAGGGCATCGGCGACGCGACCGGCCGGGCGCCGAACTTCAACGCGGCGCTCGGCATCCCCTCGCTCTTCGCGCTGAAGGACGCCGTGGCGGACGCCCGGGAAGGCATCGAGGGCGCGCGCGCCGCGTACCAGCACGGCGACAAGCTCGGCGGCGCGGAGTCGGCGACGCGCGCGGCCAGCGGCATCGGGGGCGCCGCCAACGCCGGCCTGTCGGCCGCGCAGACGATCGGCACACTGGTCGAGAACTACGGACCTCCGTTGGCGACCAACGTGGCCCAGCAGCTCGGCACGTTCACCAACGTGGCCGTGCCGGGCGTCGGCACGGCGATGAGCGGCCTGGAGACGGGCGCGCGGGTGTACCAGGGCGTGCGCGCCCAGCAGCGCAAGAGCGCGCTCGAGGAGATGCTCGACATCGAGCGGCTCCAGAGCGCGAAGGCGTTCGCCGACCCCTCGGTCAGCGACGAGCGGCTGGACCACCACCGCAAGACCATGGCCCTGCTCGAGTACGCGGCCCGGACGCAGGAGAAACGGCGCAACCGCGCGGCCCTCAACGCCACGTCGGCCGGGCTCATCACCGCCGGCGGCGTGACCGCGCTGGCGGCCGGCAGCACCGGCGTGGGCGCGGCGGTCGGCGCCGGGCTGGCGGCCACCGGGGTCGGACTCAAGTACGGCGCCGGGCTCACGCGGACGCTGAAGCAGAGGGGCCGCGACTGGGCCGCCCAGCAGGCCGAGGAGGTGCTGAGCGGGGAGCGCCAGCGCATGTCGCCGGTCGCCCGGATGTTCAACTCCAGGAAGAGCTCGGCCGCCAAGGAGGCCGAGCTCGCCAGCCACGTCGAGCACCTCGAGGCGCTGCGTGGTGGCGACCGCGGCCACCTGGCCGCCGAGGTGCTGCGCCACCTCGGCGCGAGCGAGGCGCAGCTGCACGAGTTCCAGACCGGCACCGACGCCGACAAGCGGCGGGAGATGGTTCGCGCCCTTTTCAAGAAGCGGGAGTAGCCGCCCCGCCGAGCCGCTCGCTACGATGCGCGTCGCCAACACGGGGGTTGCCGTGCGCCGGTTCCCGCTTTTCTGGATCTCGTGGATCGTCGTCGTGATCGGGATACTCGCCGTCGCCTACACGCAGGGGACCTGGCCCTTCGGGCGCTAGTAGCCAGGGAATCCCTTATTTGGTAGGATGCGCCGGCCCACGACCCCGAGGAGCGAGTGATGGCCGTTCGGTCCTCGACGAAAGCACACGGCCGCCAGCGCCAGGCCGCCCCAGGACCCCTGAGCACCCTGGTCGTCCAGCCGGCGCGCCCGCGCTGGTCGCCGCCCGTCCAGATGGCGGTCGACCCGGCGATCCAGCGCGAGCGCGCGGCGCGGTTCGGTCACCAGCCGGGCCAGTACTTCCCCGACGTACCGCGGCCGGCACCCGGCTCTGGTCGGCCGCTGCCGGCCGCGCTGCGCGAGCGGATGGAGCGGGCGCTCGGCGGGGACTTCTCCGCGGTCCGCGTCCACGAAGGGCGCGAGGCGCGCGACGTCGGCGCGATCGCCTACGCGCGCGGCGAGCAGCTGCACTTCGCGCCCGGGCGCTACGAGCCGGGCAGCGTGCGCGGCCAGGCGCTGATCGCGCACGAGCTGGCCCACGTCGTCCAGCAGCGCGCCGGCCGCGTGCCGACGCCGCCCGGCCCTGGCGCGCCGGTGAACGCCGCGCCGCACCTCGAGGCCGAGGCCGACGCCGCCGCCCAGCGCGCGACCACCGGTGCGCCGGCCTCGGCCCGCCCCAGCCGGGCGTCCGCGCCGGCCGGCGCGGGCGGCGGCGCCTCCACGCCGGTGCAGCCCTTATTCGACGGCCTGCGCGCCCGCTTCGACGACTGGCGCAAGGCGCGCCAGCAGGCGGAGGAGCAGCGCCAGGCGCGGCGCGCGGCGCGGAACGACAGGCGGCTGAAGGGCAAGGAGGCGATGGCGACGACGACCGGGGGCACGATCGGCCAACGCGAGGAGTCGGCGGAGCCCACCGACATCGCCGAGGGCGTCGGCACGGCGACCGAGGCTGTTGGGTCCGGCATCGAGAAAGGGACCACGGGTTTGGCGCTCCGGGGTGTCGGGCAGCTCACCCCGGAGATCGACTCGCAGGGCGTGCAGACCGCGTCGGACAACGCGGTCGCAAGCGGCAGCATCATCGGGGGCATCGGCTCCATCCTCGGCGGCGTGGCCGGCGGCATCCGCGGCGCACTGGAGATGCATAGTGCGCGGAAGTCGGGGGACACGCGGCGCGGCGCCGAGGGCGCCGGCACGCTGCTCCAGGGCGCCGGCGCCGCGACCGGCGGCGCGCTCGGCATCGCCGGCGCCTCCGCACAGGTCGCGCACAACGCCACCGTGGCCGCCAACGTCGCCCAGGGCGTCCCCATCCTGGGCGCGATCCTCGGCGGCCTGGGCGTCGGCCAGGGTGCCTACCAGGCCATCTCGGCGCACCGCCAGCGCAGCGCGCTCAGGGCGCAGGAGAACGAGCTGGCCGAGCGGGCCAAGGGCGGTGCGGTGGACCCGCGCATCTTCGACGTGCTCGGCCATTTGCAGAACGTCAAGAAGAACCAGCGTGGGGCTGGCATCTTCAACGCCATCACGAGCGGCCTGAACATGGCGGCCGGCATCGCGGCGGCCAGCGGTGCCGGCGCGCCGGTCGGCGCGGCGCTCGCCGGCACGGCGGCGGCGCTCAAGGGCGGGTGGACCATCTTCAAGATGATCCGGCAGGCCGGCCGCAACAAGGCCGCCGAGTCGGGTAAAGACAGCCTCTGGGCGAAGATCTTCGACGCCACGAAGTCCGACACGGCGAAGGCGAACGAGGCCGACCGCCGCACCGACTACATCATGGGCCGCCACGGCAGCCCCGAGGCCGAGAACCAGATCGTAGCGATGCTCGAGAATTCGGGCATGAACAAGGAAGACCTGGAGAGGTTCAAGGATCGGCACAACACCAACCTGAGCGACGAGGACCGCGAGGCGATCTGGCAGACGGTCAAGGGCCACCTCCAGGGGACCGGTGGGAGGCTCGTCCGTGGTGCCTCCGGCACGACGCTCGACACCGTCAAGCGCACGGTGTCGGGCATCGGCAGCAAGATCGCCGGTTGGTTCGGCCGTGGCGGCGGTGGTGCCCCGGCCGCGCCCACGACGCAGCCCGCGCCCGCGACGACGGCACCGGCACCCACGACGACGGCACCGGCACCCACGACGACGGCACCAGCACCCGCCTCGCCCGCGGCCGCCACCACCACCGCGACGACGCCGGCGGCGCCCGCCCCGCCCGCGGCCTCCACCACCACCGCGACGACGCCGGCGGCGCCCGCCTCGCCCGCCCCCGCGCCGGCGATGGCGCCGGTCCCCGCCCCAGCGTCGGTCGCTCCCGTGCCCGCTCCGCCGCCGGCGCCTACTCCCGCCGCCGTGCCGGCACCGCAGGCGAGCGCGCCGGCGCTCGTCGGGGCGGCGAGCGGGACCCACGACCGCGACCGTGACCAGCCATAGTCCAGCGGCCGGTCGAGGCCGCTGATGCCCGTGCCCGACCTCCGGCAGGTCGTCGCCGCGTTCGCGGCCGACTTCCCGACGCGGCTGATCCCGCCCAGCGAGGACACGCCCGAGCCGCAGCTCTTCGTCGACGTCGGCCCCGACGGGCGCGGCCGCCCGCGCCGGCTCGAGCTGATCTTCCTGCCGCACGACGACAACGCCTACTACCTGCAGCTCTTCATCCTGCTGCCGTTCGCGGTCGTGCCCGAGCGTGCCGCCGAGCTGGCGCGGATCGTCGCCGCGGTCAACCTCAAGCTGCCGCTGGTCGGCTTCGGCATGAGCGAACAGGACGGCTGGGTGTTCTACCGGGCGGTCGTGCCCGTGCCGAACGACCGCGAGCTCGACGCCGAGGTCGTCAGCGGTGCCGGCTGGATGGCCTACTACCTCGTCGACCAGTGCGCCGATCTCCTCGAGGACGTCGCGACCGGCGCGAAGACGTTCGCGGAAGGCCGCCACGCGTTCGAGCAGGTCTTGATCGGCCAGCCGTCGCTGCCGTGAACGGACGCTCGGCCTTCACGCGCCCCCTCGCCCGCCCCGCCCCGGCTCCGGTGCCCGCGCCGGTTCAGCGCCGGGCCACCGTGCCGTCGCCCGTCGGAGCGGGGAGCGTGGACGCCGAGCGCGACCGGGCCGAGCGGCTCGGCCACCGCTTCGAGCGGGTCGCGCCGGCCGCGCCAGGCGTGCTAGCCGCGCCGCCCGGCAGCCGGCAGCCGCTCGCGGCGGGGATGCCGATCCAGCGGCAGACGCCCGAGGACGAAGAGCGGCGCCGTCGGGAACGCGAGCGCGAGGAGAGCCGGAGCAGATCGAACGCGACGGACCAGGCGCCGAGCACCCAGTCCGGCTCGAACGCCGCCGACGACGAGGCCAACCAGGCGCCGCGCGGGCGGCCGCGCTCGAACGCGGTGACCGAGCGGCCGCTGTCGCCCGAGGAGCGTGAGCTGAAGGAGGCCGAGGAGAAGGAGAAGCGGCTCAGGAAGCTCCGCACCGACAAGCAGCGCCGCGAGCTGCACGAGCAGTGGGGCATCTTCGCCGAGGCGGAGCAGGACGTCAGCGCGCTGGGCGCGATGGCAGGCTCGGCGTCGGCCGCGGCGATCGGCACCGGCGCGCGCGGCTACCAGCGGCGCGCCGCGGCGGCGCTGCAGAGCACGCTCTACGGCGGCGGCAGCCTGCTGGATAAGGCGTACGCCGCCCACCAGCAGCGCAAGCAAAAGGGCAACCCGCAGACCGAGGCCGCCTCGCAAGGCAAAGCCGGTGGCGGCGACCCGAGCGCCTTCACCCACGGCGGCATCGTCGCGATGCACCGCGGGCTGAGCGACAGCTGGACCGGCGTGTTCTCGGCACGCTACGGGCGCGGCAACGTCTCGGGCGATGAGGCCGCGTACTAAAAGGTAGTGCCCGATCGGATCCGCAAGCCGGCAGCCCCAAGGCGCGCCGGCCGCGCGCCCCTATCGCGCCACCACTATTGGTGATACCAAGGATGGTTCTATCGCAATTGGTAGTGCCTGGATCGCCGTGCGCGTGCCGACCGAGGGCGTCGTCGTCCGAGCACCGAGCCCAGCAGCGCATGTGGTCGTCCACCAGGACGTCCCGCGCCGGCCTTGGAGGTCGGCACGGCCTGGACCCGCGCGCCCGCCCGGGCGCCGGCCTCGCCGCGGACCAGTCCCTCGATGACCGGAGAGGCCGTGACAGGTGCCAGCGCGCGAGCGTCTCCGCCACCGCCGCCGCGGCCACGCCTCCCGCGTGGACGGTTCGGCCCGCCCGCCGACGAGCGAACGTGACACGGCCGCCGCGCGTACCACCTGCCTTGTGACTTCTATGGAGAGCGTCAAGTCGGCCGAGCAGTCGAGCTCACGTGACGGCTCGCGCCCGACGTCGCAGCGCGAGCCGCTGCGCCGCCGTTGGCCTCAGCGTGCGCGCCGGTAGTGCATGGCGACCGCGCCGCTGCGGAGCGGGTTCGCCGAGAGCAGCTCGAACCGTCGCGTGCTGGGCAGCCCACTCTGGTACAGGGTCGGGCCGTGGCCGGCGATCCTGGGGTGGACGAGGAACTTGTACTCGTCGATCAGATCCAGCCGGTCCAGCTCGGTCGCGAGCTTGCCGCTACCGAGGAGCACGCCGGCCGGGGTTGCGTCCTTGAGCTTCTGCACGCCCGTGCGCAGGTCGCCGGCGAGGTGGTGGCTGTTGGTCCACGGGAAGTCCTTCCGCGTCGACGACACCACGTACTTCGGCTTGGCCTCCAGCTTGATCGCCCACTCGCGCATCGCCGGCGCCGCGTCCAGGTCGCCGCGGGCGACCGCCGGCCAGTAGCTCTCCATCATCTCATAGGTGACGCGGCCCCACAGCATCGCCCCGCCCTCGTCCATGAGGCGGGTGAAGAAGGCGTGCGTCTCGTCGTCGGCGATTCCCTCCCGGTGGTCGACGCAGCCGTCCAGGGTGACGTTGATGCTGAAGGTCAAGAGTCCCATGCGGCGAGTCTACGCCAGACAAACGCTCGCGGATGTCCTGGCGTCTGAGCTCGTCGGTCGAGACGATCCGCCGCCTGACCCCGGCGGTGCTGGGCTCGACCGTCTTCCCGATCGCCGGGGTTGTGCGCCGCCCACGCGCGTGCCTCGACGGCCAGGCTTTGCTGGCCATGCGCGAGGCCATCGGCTCCAGCTTGCAGACGCCGGGCTCGGTCTACGCGGTGCTGCTCGCCTTCGTCGTCCCTGGTGGTGTGGCAGCAGTTCAACGACGCGCGCGGCTTCGTCGAGAAGGAGGTACGCGCTACAGGGCCCCCGACTTTCGCCAGATCGCGGGCTGGTGGCAGCTTGGGGCGTGACCGGAGCGATGCTCCCATCGGGTAGGGCTTCGGTCACCGCGGAGTCCTCCCCGCGGCCGCCGAGCGCTTCACCGCCCAGCGGCCTCCTCGTCCCTGCACCTACGCCATCCCGTTACGGAGAGCAGTCACACCGCCCGCGTCTGCTCTTGCATTCCGCGCCGAATCTGGTACGATGCCGACCCGCTCGCGGAGCGGCCTGGCCTCGACCGGGTCGCATTGGCTAGAACGGCCGGGCGATCGGGGCCCGACGTGTGGCCGATACGGGGCGAGAGGGGGGTGGAGCGTCGTGGATTTCCACCAGCAGCGGCAGCGTGGGCAGCGCCCGCCGCCGCCGCCGCGCCACCACGGCCCCGCCCAGCTGCCCACGAACCAGGGCCGCGCGCCCGTGCAGCGCCACCCGCCGTCCGGCGCGTACCCGCCTTACCCGGGGCGGCCGCACAACCTGCGCCCCGGCCCGCGCTACAGCAAGGGCGCGCTGGTGGTCATCCCGGCGGGCAGCCACTCGCCGACCGTCATCCCGTTCCAGTACAACCCGGGCAGCCTGACCCGCCAGCTCCAGCCGCAGTACTTCGGCGCCGACGAGTCGGCCAAGTCGCAGACCGTCCGGTTCTCCGGCCCGCCGGTCCAGCAGATCAGCGCCGAGATCGAGCTCGACGCGACCGACAAGCTCGAGCGCGGCGACCGGACCGCCCACCAGATGGGCATCCACCCCGAGCTCGCCGCGCTCGAGCGGCTCGTCTACCCCGACGAGGGCGAGGCGAACCGGATGGCCTCGCTCGCGACCTGGGGCTCGATCGAGGTCGCCCCGATCGTCACGCCGCTCGTGCTATTCGTCTGGGGGCCCCGGCGGATCGTGCCGGTGCGGGTGGAGTCGGTCCAGGTGAGCGAGCAGCTGTTCGACACGAACCTGAACCCGATCCAGGCGTCGGTGACGCTGCAGATGCGCGTCCTGACCTACGCCGACCTGGAGCCGTCGACGACCGGCTACAACCTGTTCGTCGCCTACCAGAACGCGCTGGGCAGCATGGCCTCGCACGCGACCACGCGCAGCTTCGTCGGCATCCTCCCGGCCGACGTGGCGCGGCAGCTGTAGCGATGGACGCCAGTGGGCAGAGCCGCGTTCCCACCCCGGCGTTCGAGCCGCGGAGCCGCTACTTCGAGCTCTCGGCGCAGCCGGCGATCCACGTCGACGAGCACGGCCGCCAGATCCCATACCTGCGCCGCCGCTTCCTGCCGCAGGGCCAGGCGCTGCCGCTCCTGACCGAGGCCGATCCGCTGCCTGGCGACCGCCTCGACCTCATCGCCGCGCGCACGCTCGGCGACCCCCTCCTCTTCTGGCGGGTCTGCGACGCCAACAACGCGATGAACCCCTTCGACCTGATCGCCGAGCGGGGCCGGCCCTTGCGCGTGCCGCTGCCGCTGAAGACGGCCGGCTAGCGCTCCGTGCTGCCCGGCGTCACCGTCCAGCTGTGGCTCGGCCGCGTCGCGGCCTGGCCGGCCCCGGCCTCGATCGTCCAGCAGATCCAGAGCATCGAGGTCAGCCAGAACGACACCGGCCGCTCCGGCTTCCAGATCATCTTCTCGGCCACGCGGTCGGATGGCGTCAGCTCGGACTACGAGCTGCTCGACAGCTTCTACCTGCTGCCGTTCAACCGCGTCGTCATCGTCGTCACGGTCGGCGGCTCGAGCACGGTGCTGATGGACGGCGTCATCACCAACCGCCAGCTCATCCCCGGCGACGGCCCCGGCGGCACCGTGTTCGCCGTCACCGGCGAGGACATCACCTGCCTGATGGACATGACCGAGCTCTCCGTCGAGTACCCGGCCATGTCGGCCGAGCTACAGGCCGCGTTCATCCTGCTGCGCAACATCTACCTCGGGCTGATCCCGATCGTCATCCCGACGCTCTTCCCCGACGAGCCGCTCCCGGTGGACCGGACGCCGTTGCAGCAGGGCACCGACCTGCGGCACCTCCAGATGCTCGCCAACCGCGCCGGCTACCTCTTCTACGTCGCGCCCGGCCCGGTGCCGCTCACCAACTACGCCTACTGGGGGCCGCCGATCCGGATCGGCCCGCCGGCGCCGGCGATCGACGTGGACATGGGCGCCCAGACGACCGCGACGAACGTCAAGTTCTCGTACGACGCCCTCGCGCCGACGTTCGTCGTCGGCCTCTACCAGGACCTGAAGATCCCGTTCTTCATGTTGCCGATCGTCACGTTCGCCAGCCTCCACCTGCCGCCATTGGCCGCGCTGCCGGCGCTGTACGCGAGCCTGCCGAACATCCGCACCACCATCCTCGACGTCTCCGGCCTCGACATCATCTCGGCCTGGATGAAGGCGCAGAGCATCACCGACCGCTCGACCGACAACGTGCTGCTCGCGACCGGCGACATCGACACGATCCGCTACGGGGCGGTGCTCACTGCCCGCGGCCTGGTCGGCGTGCGCGGCGCCGGCTGGCAGCACGACGGCGTCTACTACGTGAAGCAGGTCGTCCACAAGCTGAACCGCCGCCAGTACACGCAGAGCTTCCAGCTCGTGCGCGAGGGCTACGGCTCGACCGTGCCGGCCGTCATGACCAAGGGGCTGTGGTGAGAACGAGCTGCCCGAGCAGGGCGCGGCGGTCCTTCGACGAACGCCCGCCGCGGGTGGAAGGCCCGTGAGTCCTCAGCTACCCCGCCAGCAGGATGGGCCGCGGTACTACGGCAAGTACCGCGGCGTGGTCATCGACAACGTCGACCCGCTCTTCCTGGGGCGTGTGCTCGTCGAGGTCGGCTCGATCCCCGGCATGGCGCTCAACTGGGCGATGCCGTGCGTGCCGTACGCCGGCTTCCAGACCGGGTTTTTCTTCCCGCCCGAGATCGGCGCGAACGTCTGGGTCGAGTTCGAGGGCGGCGACCCGAACTACCCGATCGTCGGCGGCTGCTTCTGGGCCGAGGGCGAGGTGCCGCTCGGCGGGCTGCCCGAGACGAAGGTGCTGCGCACCTGGGGCACGACGATGATCTTCGAGGACGCGCCCGGCGCGGGCGGCTTCACGATGCTCGTCGCCGAGCCGGTGGTCGCGGAGCCGATGGTCATGTCGTTCGACGAGGCCGGCATCCAGATGCTGGTCGGGCCGGAGTCGATCTTCGTCATGACGCCCGAGACCATCTCGCTCAGCACCGAGCCGACCAACCTGCTCGTCTCGCCCGAGGTGATCGAGATCGAGATCGCGCCGACCACGATCACGATGTCCGAGGCCGGGATGGAGATCACCTCCGAGGAGGTGAGCATCACCGCCAACGTCACGGTCGAGGGCGCCACCGAGATCATCGGCGATCTCGAGGTGGCCGGCGCGGTGGAGATCGAGGGCGACGTCGAGATCCTCGGCGCGATGGAGCTGGAGGGCGACGCCGGGTTCATCGGCGAAGTCGAGATCCTCGGCAACCTCAGCATCATCGGCGACCTCGAGGTCGTCGGGCTGAACGTGGACCTCTGCGTGCTCGAGACGAACCTGGTCGGCATCACGATGGTCGAAGGCGTGCTGCTGATCGACGGCATGCCGCCCTCGATAATGGGGACGATCGTATGAGCGGCCGCACGGCGTCTGTCGTTTCGAGCGGAGCGAGGAACCTCGGCTGCGGCGGGGACCACCAGCGCTGGCGGCGGGTGGCACGGTCGAGATCCCTCGTCGCTCCCGCTCCTCGGGACGACGGGGGGAAAGGCGCTGCTTTGGGCGGCAGGGCGCCCGTGGCTGGGGGCGCGTAGCCGTGCAGCTCGCCTTCCCCTTCCACGTGACCCGGCGCGGCCGCGAGGCGCACACGACGGCCGACGGCCACATCCGCGACATGATCGAGCAGGTGCTGTTCACAGCGCCGGGCGAACGGGTCAACCGGCCGGACTTCGGCTGCGGCCTGCTGCGCATGACGTTCGCCGCCTCGAACGAGGCGGTCGACGCGGCGACGCAGGCGCTCGTGGCCGGCTCGCTGCAGCAGTGGCTGGGGCACCTCATCCAGATCGAGGCGGTCGAAGTGAACAGCCAGAACGAGACGCTGCGGGTGACGGTGCGCTACTACGCGCGCCGGACGCAGGAATCCCGCGTCGAGCAGTTCGTCAGGTAGCCCGCCGATGATCGCCCGCTCGCCCGACCTCGACCTCACCTTCCGCCGCGAGCGCCGCGCCGCGCTATCGCGCTCGACGAGCGAGGTCGGGATCGACTTCATCGAAGTGGACTCGAGCAACCGGTGGGCCGGCCGCGCCCGCCTGCTCGTCCATTTCGTGCCCTCGGCCGAGGGGGTCGAGCGCCGCGTCGTGCCGGAGAACGTGACGCCGGCCAACCTGCGGATCGTCGGCGGCGCGGGCATGACCGACCCGCAGCTCCAGGTCGAGGCCGTCTACCCGCCGCCGGCCGGCGGCGACGTGCTCACCGTCGATCTGGTGCTCGGCGAGATCGACGGAGCGGTGGAGGCGCGCACGTTCGGCCTCGAGCTCGTCGACCTGCCGAACGTCGACCGCTTCTTCGCCTGGGCGCCCTTCTCGCTCGGCTGGGACCTGCCCGAGGCGATCCAGACCGGCGGGCCGGACACCGGCGCGCCGCTGCCCCGCCAGGCCCCGGAGCAGGCGAACTACCTCGCCAAGGACTTCGCCAGCTTCCGCCGGCTGATGTTCGACCAGCTCTCGGTGCTGGTGCCCTCCTGGACCGAGCGGAACCCGGCCGACATGGGCACGGCGCTGGTCGAGCTGCTCGCCTACGCCGCCGACCAGCTCAGCTATTACCAGGACGCGGTCGCGACCGAGGCGTACCTGCGCACCGCCCGCCGGCGGGTGTCGATCGCGCGGCACGCCCGGCTCGTCGGCTACCGGCTGCACGAGGGCTGCAACGCGCGGCTGTGGGCGCAGGTGCTCGTCGCCGCCGACGCCGTCTGGCTGCCGGCCGGCACCCAGCTCGTCAGCGGCATCGCCGACGAGCCGTTGCTGCCGCCGGGCTCGGCGCTGCTCGAGGAGGCGATCAACCGCAACGCCGCGTTCTTCGAGACGATGTACCCGGTCGAGCTGTTCGCCGAGCAGAACGACATGCGGCTCTACGCTTGGGGCGCCCGGAGCTGGCACGTGCGGCGCGGCTCGACCAGCGCGACGCTGCGCGGCCACCTCCGGACGCTGCGCCGCGGCGACGTGCTGGTGTTCGAGGAGATCGTCAGCCCGCACACCGGCGACCCGGCCGACGCGGCGGCGCCGCACCGCCACGCCGTGCGCCTCTCCGCCGCGCCGCACCTCACCGTGGACCCGCTCTACGACCAGCCGATCACCGAGATCCAGTGGCTCGCCGACGACGCCCTGCCGTTCGACCTCTGCGCCGCCACGACCGACGCCGAGGGCCAGGTCGTCGACGCGGCGGTGGTGCGCGGCAACATCGTCCTGGCCGACCACGGCCGCACCGTGCCGGACGAGGAGCTGCCGCCCGTGCCGCTCAGCGGCCGCTACCGGCCGACGCTGCGCCGGACCGACGTCGTCTTCGCCGTGCCGTACGACGCGGAGGCGGCGCGCTCGCGGCCGGCCGGCGAGTCGATCCGCCAGGACCCCGCCGAGGCGCTGGCCGCGGTCCACGTCCACACCTACGACCCCGGCTCGCCCGACATCCGCACGCGCTGGGAGCCGACCCTCGACCTGACGCGCAGCGGCCGCTTCGCGCGCGATTTCGTCGTCGAGGTCGACGACTACGGCCGCGCCACGCTGGTGTTCGGCGACGGCGTGCTGGGCCGCCGGCCGACCTACGGCCGCCGCCTCGTGGCGACCTACCGCGTCGGCAACGGGCCGGCCGGCAACGTGGACGCCGACGACCTGTTCCACGTCGTGACCGACGACCCGCGCATCCTCGGCGCGCGCAACTTCCTGCCTGGGCGCGGCGGCACCGCCGCCGAGTCGGTCGAGCGGGCGCGGGTCTACGCGCCCCAGTTCGTGCACCGGCAGGAGAGCTGCGTCACGGCCGAGGACTACGCCGCCGCGGCCGAGCGGCTGCCCGGCGTGCGGCGCGCCGTCGCCCGGCTGCGGTGGACGGGCAGCTGGCACGCGGTCGAGGTGTACGCGCAGCGGGCCGGCGGGCGCGCGGCCGACCAGGAGTTCCTCGACGACGTCCGCGCGGCGCTCGAGCCGCTCGCGCTGGCCGGGCACGACGTCCACGTGCGCGCCCCGCTCTACGTGCCGCTCGACATCGCCTTCACCGTCCACCTCGAGCCGGGCATGCCGCGCGAGGTGGCGCGCCAGGCGCTGCTGGGCGCGTTCTGCAACGGCGAGCTGCCCGACGGCTCGCGTGGCTTCTTCCATCCGGACGAGCTGACGTTCGGCCAGCCCGTCTACCTCAGCCAGCTCGTCGCCAGGGCCATGCGCGTGCCGGGCGTCACCGCGATCGACTGGACCGACGGCGGGCGGCTCCAGCGGTGGGGCCGGCCGAGCCGCGGCGAGCTGCTGGCCGGCCAGGTGGTCGTCGGCCAGGTCGAGATCGCCCAGGTCGTCAACGACCCGCTCGCGCCCGAGCTCGGCACCATCTCGTTCAACCTGCGCGGCGGCCGCCAGTGATCCCCCAGCTCCCCGCGCTCATCCCCAACTCGCTGCACCCGCTCGCGCTCGCCGCGGTCGTCCACACGCTCGAGCCGGCGGTCGACCGCGGCCGGCCGCCGATCTGGCGGCGGAGCGGCGCCTACGACCGGTTCCTGGCGCACATGCTCGAGCAGCTGCCGCGGCAGACGATCCCGGATGGACCCAACGCCGGGCGCACGCCGCTCGAGCGCGTCAACCTCGAGTCGCACGACGACCTGATCGTCGCGCTGGTGAAGTCGTGGGCGACGGTCGCCGACGTGCTCTCGTTCTACCAGGAGCGGATCGCCAACGAGGGCTTCCTGCGCACCGCCGTCGAGGAGCGCTCGGTCTTCGAGCTGGCACGGCTGGTCGGCTACAGCCCCGACCCCGGCCTGGCCGCCGTCACGTGGCTGGCGTTCACCGTCGCCGAGTCGCGCGGCATCTCACCCGACTTCGTCGTACCGGCCGGCACGCGCGCCATGAGCATCCCGAGCCAGGGCGACCGGCCGCAGCCCTTCGAGACGACCGCGCCGCTGGCGGCGCGCGCCGAGTGGAACGCGATGGCGGCCGCGGCACCCGAGGCGCTCGTGCGCCAGCGGGTGGACGCCCGCACGCGCGAGATCGTGCTCGACGGCACCGAGACGAAGCTGCTGACCGGCGAGCCGCTGCTGATCGTGGACGGGGAGCTGCGCGCGCCCGACCCGCCGCCGCGCTGGCGGAGCGTGACGGTGCGCAGCGTCGAGGTCGACCCGGCCGCCGTCGCGCCGGCGCTGCCCGGGCTGAGCCCACGGGCGCTCGAGGTGCTCGACCGCCGGGTCGCCCGGCCCGGCCGCGGCCCGGCCCGGCGGACGACCCGCGTCGTCTGGGATCCACCGGCGGGTCCGGCCACGGCGCCGGCCGTCGAGGAGCCGGCGGTCTACGCCTTCCGCGAGCAGGCGCGCCTCTTCGGCTGGGACGCCGACGATTGGGGCAAGCTCCCGGCGCGCGAGCGCGAGCGGCACGTGGACCCGCTCGGCCGCGTGGCCACCTCGCCGGACGGCGGCTTCAACTGGGTTCCGCCGAGCGAGGGGCTGCCGCCGCAGGCGCAGGTCCAGGCGCTGGCGGTGGACCAGCAGGGGCGCATCTTCGCCGGCACCGACGGCCGCGGCGTCTACCGAAGCCTCGACGGCGGGAAGACGTGGGAGACGGCGAACGCTGGGCTCGGCCGCCGCGACGTGCGCTCGCTGGCGGTGGACCCGAGCGGGCACGTCTTCGCTGGCCTGGTGGGTGGCGTCTGCCGCTCGCTCGACGCGGGTGCGAGCTGGGAGCCGATCTACGGCGACCAACGCGCCAGGTTCAGCCTGCGCCGCGGCATCGGCGTGGCGAACACGCACCTGCCGAACCTTGCAATCAAGGCCGTCGCCTCCTACGTCCACCGCCACGACAAGAAGGCCTACCTGTTCGCCGGGAGCGACGGCGGCGTCTTCCGCTCGCGCAGCGCGGCCGAGGGCTGGGAGCAGCTGCACGAGGGGCTGCCGCAGGGCGGCGATGGCGGCGGCGTGGTCGTCAACGCCATCGCCGTGCACGAGGACAGCGACTACGTCTACCTCGGCACCGACCAGGGCGTCTACTACTCGCGCGATGCCGGCCACCACTGGATCGCCGTCAACGACGGGCTGCCCACGGTGGAGACGCGCAGCGGCACGGCGCCGGCGGCCGTCACCGCGCTCCTGGCCTACACCGACCCGTTCGGGCCGGACACCTACATCCTGGCCGCGACCGAGCACGGCTTGTTCCGGGCGATCGACCCGGACACGTCCTGGACGCAGGTCGCGGCGAGCCACTTCGGCGACGAGCAGGCGCGGGTCGGCTGCCTGGCGGTCTGGTTCGACGAGAAGGAGCACGCGACCTGCGTGCTGGCCGGCACCGACCACGGGCTCTTCCGCTCGCTCGACCACGGCGACACCTGGCGGCTCGCCTCCGACGCGGTAGCCGGCGAGGTGCGCGCGGTCGCGGCCGGTGGTCCGACCATCGCGGCGGCCGTGCCGATGCGCTGGCCGTCGGGCGACGAGTGGCCCGGCTTCGGCATCACCGGCGACCAGATCGACCTCGACGACACCTACCTCTCGATCGTCAACGGCGGGTGGCTCTTGCTGCACCAGCCGCGCGAGCACGGCGCGCCGCTCGAGGGCCTCTACCCGGTGCTCGAAGCGCGCCGCGTGCTGCGCCGCGACTTCGGCCGCCGTCGAGTCGTGACGCGCGTGATCACCAGACCGGACGAGCAGCTCCACGCGTTCGACCCGCGCCGCACGCTGGTCTACGGCCGCGAGCAGCGGCTCGCGCTCGCCCACGCCGCCGATCCGTCGCTCGGCGGCCGCGTGATCACGCTGGCGGGGCGGCTCGGCCGTGCCCTCGAGCCGGGGCGTCGGGTGATCGTCGGCGGCAAGCGCGTCCGGGCGCGCGTCGCCCGGCGCCAGGGGTCGCTCACGCTGCGCGACGCCGATGGCCGGCCGCTGGTCGACCTGGCGGCGGGCGACCTGCCGGTCGTGACCGCGGCGCCGGAGGCGCTGCCCGACGGGACCAGCCGGTGGCGGCTGCGCACCGGCGGCGGCGTCGAGGGCTGGGCGACCGCCGCCGCGGGCGAGCTCGTGCCGGAGGTCGCCGCCGAGGACGACCCGGTCGTGCACGAGCTGGCCGAGGTGTCCTCGACCGCGATCGACGACGGCGCCGGCCGCTCGCGGCTGGTCCTCGCCGAGCCGCTGGTCAACCTCTTCGACGGCCACACGGTCGTCGTGCGCGGCAACGTCGCGCGCGCGACGCACGGCGAGACGATCGCGGCCGAGGTGCTCGGCAGCGGCGACTACCAGCAGACCAACCAGCGCTTCCCGCTGCGCCGTGCGCCGCTCACCTGGGCGCCCGACCCGGAGACGGGCGAGCCGAGCTGCTCGCTCACTGTCTACGTGAACCGGGTCAAGTGGCGCCGCGTCGATTCCCTCTACGAGGCCGGACCCCACGACCACTGCTACACGCTCGAGACCGACGAGAACGGCGTCACCTACGTGGTCTTCGGCGACGGCGTGATGGGCGCGCGGCTGCCGAGCGGGTTCGAGAACGTGGTCGCCAGCTACCGTAGCGGGCTCGGCGCCGAGGGCGAGGTGCGCGCCGAGGGCATCGCGCAGCTCATGTCGCGCCCGCTCGGCCTCCGCTCGGTGACCAACCCGCTGCCGGCCGCCGGCGCCGCCTCGCCGGAGAGCCCGGAGGAGATCCGGCGGCGCGCGCCGCTGCGGGCGCGGGCGCTGCGCCGCATCGTCTCGCGCGAGGACTACGTGGACTTCGCGCGCAACTACCCGGGCGTCGCCAAGGTGGACGCGCAGATCCTTTGGGACGGCCGCCGCCGGCTGACGCACGTCACGATCGCGGCGCGCGAGGGCGCGCGGGACGACGAGGGCGTGCGCGCCGGGCTGGTCGCCGCCATCGCCGGCGCGCAGGCCGGCTCGCAGGCGGTGGTGGTGGATGCCTGCGAGCGGCTCGACTTCGAGGTGGACGCGACGCTCCGGCTCGAGGAGGGCCGGCAGCCGGACGGCGTCGAAGACGAAGCGCGCGCCGCGCTGGTGCGCGCCTTCGGCTTCGAGCGGCGCGAGCTCGGCGAGCCGGTCGCCGCCTCGGACGTCGTGGCGCTGCTGCAGCACATCCCGGGCGTGGCCGGCGTGGACCTCGAACGGCTGGCCCTGCCCGGCGCGCCGTGGGGGCCGCCGCCGGCTTTCCTGCGCGCCAGGAAGGCGCGCTGGGACCGCGAGGCGCAGCGTGTGCGCCCAGCCCAGCTCCTGGTGGTCGCCGCCCAGGCGTGCCGCCTGACCGTGGTCGAGGGGCCATGATCCCGCGCCCGTCCGAGCGGCTCTACAACCTCCTGCCGGCGATCTTCCGCCTGCGCGACGCCGACAGCGGCGAGCAGCTCCGCGCGTTCATGCTCGTCCTCGAGGACGTCCTCCGCGCCGTCGAGAACGACATCGACGAGCTGTACGAGAACTGGTTCATCCAGACGTGCGACGAGTCGACGGTGCCGTACATCGCCGACCTGGTGGACGTCCGCGGGCTGACGCTCGAGCAGCGCGGCTACGTCCGGCAGCGCGCCCTCGTCGCCAACGCCATCGCACACCGGCGCCGCAAAGGGACCGTCGAGACGCTCGAGCACGTCGCACGAGACGCGACCGGCTGGGACGCGCGCGCGGTCGAGCTGCGGCGGCTCGTCGCGACCACGCCGAGCCTGCGGCACTGGGCCGGCGCGGGCGCCACGACCGTGGACGTGCGCCGCGGCGGTCAGCTCGAGTGGCTCGGCTCGCCGTACGACACGATCGGCTACACCGCCGACCTGCGCAGCGCCCGCGAGGACTCGCCGCCGCAGCGCCGGCCTGGACGCCCGAGCGTGTCGGACGTCGGCCTCTTCTTGTGGCGGCTGCAGAGCTACCCGGTCGTGCGCGCCACGCCGTTCTGCGTCGGGCCGGGCCGCTACACGTTCAACCCGCTCGGGCAGGACGCGCCGCTCTTCGGCTACACGCGGACGATGCGCGGGCGGCAGCGCAGCACACGCGAGTCGGTCGCCCACCCGCTGCCGCGCCTCGCGCTCGCCGCGGAGCTGGAGGCGCGGCGGGGCGCAACCGTCGAGGGGCGCATGCCGAGCGGGCCGTACTTCGACCGGCCCGCCGCCTTCGAGGTCTGGGTCGAGGGCCGCGACGAGCCGGTGCCGCCCGAGGAGATCGTGATCGGCGACCTCAGCGACTGGCGCCCGCCGGCGCGCGAGATCCTGTACCCCGCGGCCGACGGCGGCGCCCCGGTCGTGCTGCCGATCACGGCCGCGGTCGACCCGGTGCTCGGCCGGCTGACCTGCGCGCCAGGCGTCGTGCTGAAAGCCGTGAGCTATTGCTACGGCTTCAGCGGCGACGTCGGCGGCGGCCCGTACGACCGCCACCAGGCGGTCGAGCGTGGCCGCGGCCACCGCCACATCACCTGGCAGTGCGGCGTCGGCGGGCACCTGCGCACGGTGCGCGGCGAGCCGGTCTTCGCCACGCTCGCCGAGGCGATCCACGCGTGGAACCAGCTCCCACCCGGCGAGACGGGGCTGATCGCGATCGCCGACAGCGCGACCTACGTCGAGCAGCCGGAGCCGATCGTGCTGCCGGCCGGCAGCACGCTGCTGGTCGTGGCCGGCGGCTGGCCGGTCGTCGACTGGGACGGCGGCCAGGCGCGCCTGCTCGGCCAGGTGGTACCGGAGATATTCTGGCCGTGCTTGCGCGGCGACCTGCGCGTCCAGGGCGTGTCGTTCGAGGGTGACGCCCGGGCCGGGCAGCTGGTGCTCGACGGGCTGCTCGTCGACGGGCGGCTCGAGGTGCTGCACGGCGGCCTGGGGCGGCTACGCATCTACGATACGACGCTGGTGCCGGGCCGCGGCGGGCTAATCGTCGGGTCGGGCAACGAGGCGCTCGCCGTCGAGCTGCGGCGCAGCATCGTGGACGCGGTCCGGCTCGCCGCGACGGTGCCGGAGCTATCGATCGTCGACTGCGTGGTGCACGACGCGGGTTGCTCGATCGAGGCGCCGGGCGCCAGCGCGCTCGTCAGGACGAGCACGGTCTTCGGGCCCACCACGGTCGCGGCGCTGACCGCGGCCGACTCGATCTTCGTCGGGCGGGTCGAGGTCGAGCGCCGCCAGCACGGCTCGGTCGAGACGTCGTACCTACCGCCGGACTCGGCGACGCCGCGGCGGGTGCGCTGCCAGCCGGAGCTCGGGCTGAGCAGGTGCACGACGGCGGCCGAAGAGGCTAGAACACGCGCCCGACTCGTGCCGGCCTTCACCTCGACGCTCTACGGCGACCCGGCCTACGCGCAGCTCGTGGCGGCGCGGGCGCCTGAGATCGCCAACGGCGCGAGCAACGAATCGGAGATGGGGGTCTTCAACCAGCTGCTGCAGCCCCTGCGGCACGCCCATCTCAAGGCGGCGCTCGAAGAGTTCCTACCAACCGGTTTCCAGGCCGGGATCTTTTACGTGACATGACGGTCCTCTTGTCATCCCGAGGAGCGAAGCGACGAGGAATCCCAGCTGTGGCACCCGCCACCGGAGCCCGTGCCCTCGGCACGGTTGGCGTTCCTCGTTCCGCTCGGAACGACAGGGGCGCCGCAGTCCATCGGTGAAGAGATGAAGGGCGATTTCTCCCGGCTTCGGTTCGACCCCGCGAGGCACGTGGACGCGGTGCTGCTCCAACAGGGGCGGCCACTACTCGACGCCGATTGGAACGAGCAGGTCGCGATCGAGCGGCACCGGCGCGAGACCGGCACGCGCGACCTCGTCGGCGACCACGGCGTCCCGGCGGAGGGTGGCGGCTTCGCGATCGCGGCGCGCGCCGCGCTGGCGTTCGACGGCCGCGACGACTACGTCTCGGTCGTCGAGCCGGGCAGCCTGGCCGGCGACGGCCTGGGCGCCTTCACCTTCGAAGCGTGGGTGAGTCCGCGGTCGGGCGCCGGCGCGGCCGGCGGGACGATCGCCGCCTGCGTCCGCGACTTCGAGCCGGGCGAATGGCTGCTCGGCGTCGAGGCGGACGGCCGCATCTCGTACAAGCAGGTCGTCGCCCAGCCCGCGGCCGGCGAGAGCGACCTCGACGGCGTCGCGATGAGCAACGTGCTCTCCGATGTGGCGCTGCGCTTCGACGTGTTCAGCCACGTCGCGCTGACCGTCGGCCCGGAGGGCGTCGCCGTGTACGTCGACGGCGACCTGGCTGCCCACGCCCCGGGGATAACCCCGCCGCCGGGCGGGCCGGCGCTCCGGCCGCTGGTGCTCGGCGCGCTGCTGCGCCGGGGCGTGGCGGCGCGCCACTTCGCCGGCCAGCTGCAGGACGTCCGCGTCTGGAGTCTGGCGCGGACCGAGGACGACATCCAGCGCGATCGCCGACGCGCCCTGCTGCGCGACGAGCCTGGCCTGATGCTCTACTGGCCGTTCGAGGCGCCGGAGAACGGCATCGTACCGGACGCCTCCGGCCACGGCAACGACGGGCAGCTCGGCGGCGGCCAGCCGGAAAGCATGCCGGGCTGGGTGCTGCGCGACCTCGGCATCGGGCGGGGACGGCTCTACCTCGACGGCATCCTGGTCGAGAACGAGGAGCGGCGCTGGCTGTCGAACCAGCCCGACCTGCCCGGCGCGGCGCTGCCCGAGCGCACCGCCGGCACGCAGCGGTTCCTCGTCTACCTCGACGTCTGGAAGCGGCACCTCAGCTACCTCGAGGACCCGACCCTCCGCGAGGTGGCGCTGGCCGGCCCCGACACCACCACGCGCGAGCGGGTCGTCTGGCAGGTGAAGGTCCTGCCGCTCGCCGCGGACGGCACCGGCCACGCCGACTCGTGGATGCTCGACTGGTACGGCTGGGTGGGGCTCGCCGAGCAGTCCGGCCGGCTCCGCGCGCGGCGCGACCCGCTCGCCACACCCGGGCTCGGCAACCAGCTCTACCGCGTCGAGGTGCACCACGGCGACGACGGCGGATCGGCGACGGTGGCCGAGCCGCTGCCGACCAACGGCCACGTGCGCGTGGACGACTGGAACGTGGACGGCCTCGAATGGCGGGTCGGCGAGCCGGTCGAGCTGTTCGACGCGCTCGAGGCGAGCGCGCACGGCCGCCGCTGGGTCACCGAGCTGGTCGCCGTCGACTCGGTCAGCCGGACGCTGACCTTGGCGGCGCCCCCCGGCGACGTCGGCGCCTACCGCCAGCCGCGGCTGCGCCGCGCCGCGACGTTCAAGTGGTCGCGCGAGAACGGGTCGATCTCGTTCGGCGTGGCCCACCTCGACGCGGTGGCCGGCGTGGCGACGCTCTTCGACCTCGGCCACGACGAGTTCGCGCTCGGCGAGGGCGACTGGGTCGAGCTCGCCGACGACGCGTCGGTGCTGCAGCGCCGGCCGGCGCCGCTGTGCCGGGTGGTCGCGATCGACCGCGCCCGCAAGACCGTCAAGCTGAGCGGCGTGCCGTCCGACGGCACGGGCCAGGACCCGTCGCTGCACCCCGTGCTGCGCCGATGGGACCAGCCCGGCGACGACGGGACGCCGCCACTGGCGACCGGCGTGCTCGCGGCCCAGCCCGGCACCTGGATCACGCTCGAGGACGGCGTGCAAGTCTGGTTCGAGGGCGACGGGCCGTACCGAACCGGCGACTTCTGGACGATCCCGGCGCGGGCCCTCGGCGAGGACGTCGAGTGGCCGCGCGACGCCCGCGGGCCGCTGCCCCGCCCGCCCCACGGCGTCCGCCACCACTACGCGCCGCTCGCGCTGGTGACCGTCGACGACGACCACACGACGGTGATGGACTACCGTCAGCCGTTCCAGTCGCTGACCGCGCTCACCCGTGGCCTGACGAGCTTCATGCAGCGCAGCGGCGACACGGTGGCCGGCCCGCTCGGCGTGCAAGGGCGGCTGTCGGTCGGCGGCGACCTGGTCGTGGCCGGGCGGATCGAGGCCCAGCTCCCGCCGGCCGCGGTCGGCGCCGAGCAGATCGCGCCGGGCGCGGTCACGAGCGAGAAGCTGGGCGCCGACGTCGGGCTCGTGCCGGCCGGCTGCGCGATCCTGGGGCCGAGCCCCGAGCCGCCGCCCGGCTTCGTCTACACCGGCTCGTCGGTCAGCGCGGGCAACCCGGCCTGGCGCCGGACGCTCGAGGTCGAGGGCGCGGGGGGCGTCGCCGCGGCCACGGTCGGCGGGCTGATCTACGTCGTCGCCGAGTCGGGCCAGCTCTGGGCGTACGACCCGGCGAGCGACCAGCTCGTCGAGCGGAGCCGGATGGAGCGGGGACGCACCGGCTTCGCGGTCGCGGCGGTCGGCGGGCGCATCTACGTCGTCGGCGGGTTCGACCAGGTCGGCAAGCCGATCGGCACGGTCGCCGAGTACGACGTGCGCGCCGACGCCTGGGCGACGCGCGCGCCGATGCCGACGCCGCGGGGCAACCTGGCGGCCGTTGGGCTGGGCGACCGGCTCTTCGCGATCGGCGGCGAGGTGCTCGGGCGCCTCGGGCCGGCGTCGAGCGCGGTGGTCGAGGTCTACGCGCCGCGGAGCAACAGTTGGACGCACGCCGCGCCGATGCCGACGCCGCGCAGCCGGCTGGCGGCGACGGCCGCGCGCGGCAAGATCGTGGCGGTGGGCGGCGTGCGCAGCGCGCTCATCCCCGGGCGGGCGCCGAGCCTGGTCGCGCGCAACGAGGAGTACGACCCGGCGGCGAACCGCTGGACGCGGCGGGAGCCGCTGCGGGTGGCACGCGCCGGGCTGGCCGCGGCCGAGCACGACGGCCGGATCGTCGTGGTCGGCGGCGACCGGGCGCTCAGCCTGGCCGGGAACGGCACGGTCGGGTCGCGCCAGCACGAGGAGTACGACCCGGCCTCGGACGAGTGGCTCGACATGCCGCCGCTGCCGGCCGCGCGCGCCGGCTGGTCGCTGGTGTCGGTGGGCGGGACGCTGTTCGGCGTCGGCCGCGTGCCGCACCACGGCCGCCAGGGCCACGGCGAGGCGGTGATCGAGCTGGTCGCCCAGACGCTGTACGTCCACCGCCGGGAGACCTCCGGCCGCGCGCCCGCGGCCGAGCCGGAGGCGCTGTTCGAGACGCCGATCCGGTGAGCGCCGCGAACGCCGTTGCGGCAGCGGGGCGACGAAGGACCGCGGTGGTGCCCTGCGCCCGGCGCCGGTGGTCCCCACCACGGTCGAGGGTCCTCGCCGCGCGGAGCGGTACGAGTCGCGCCATTGCCGGCCGGAACGTGAGGCGGTAGACTGCGCGCCGCGCTGGTGGAGGATCAGGCGCCCGACCTCGTTCGGAGGTTCACGCTGCTCGCCGAGAGGGCCGGCCGGCTCCTGCTGCCCCGCCGGCCCGAGCAGTGGACACCGCCGGCGGTCACCTACGTGCCGCCCCCGCCGCCGAGCCCGAACCTGCGGCTCATCGCGCCGCCCGCCTCGGGCAAGACCACGTTCCTGGCGCGGCGCGTGGTCGGCCACATCGCCGGCGGGCGCGACCCGTCGCGCTTCGTGCTGCTCGCCCGCGACGACCGGGCCGTCGCGATCCTGCGGCAGGCCGTCGAGTGCGCGGCGGCGAGCGCCGGGGTCGCCGGCGACGGGCTGGTGGTCGACTCGATCGACCGCTACGCCTACAAGCTGCTGCGCGCCCACTTCGCGCACGAATACCGGCCGGTCGCGCCCGAGGCGACGCGGCGGCGCCTCTGCCGCGACGTGCTCGCCGCGCTCGAGGCGACCAGCGCCGACCACGCCGCGGCGCTGCCGAGGGGACTCGGCGAGGACGCCTACCTCGCCCTGTTCGCGCTCCTGAAGAACCACGCGATCGACCCCCGCGAGCCCTCGGCGCAGCAGATCGCCGACCTGCTGATCGAGCACCCGGCCGCGCACGGCGTCGTCGGCGCCGGCCGCGATCCCGAGCACATCCAGCGCGTCGTCCAGGCGGTCTACTGGCTCTTCCGCGCCTACGACCTGGCGCTGCGCAACGAGCTGTGCATCGACCGCGAGGACCGCAAGCTACGGCTCTACGCCTGCCTCGGCGCCGACCCGACCGCGCGGGCGCAGGTCCGCGCCGGGATCGACGAGCTGCTGGTCGACAACTTCCACGACGTCAGCCGGCTCGACTTCCTGCTGCTGCGCGAGATCGCGGCGAACGGCGCGCTTACCGTGGCCGGCGACGACGACCAGCCCATCGACCGCACCGCCGGCTGCTCGCCCGAGTTCCTGCTCGGGCTGCCCGAGCACCTGGAGCGCGGCTGCCGGACCGAGACGATCGACGAGGTGTACGAGTGCCCGCGCGACGTCGTCGCCCGGGCCGACCAGCTCATCGCCTACAGCCGCGCGCGGATCGACAAGCAGCTCCGTGCGCGCTCCGCCGAGGACGGTCTGGTCGTCAGCCCGGCCGCCTCGACGTTCGACGGCGTGCGGCGCATCGTCGAGCTGCTCGACCGGGAGGAGCCGGCCGCGATCGTGGCCCGCTCCGGCGCGACGACCTGCCTCTGCCAGCTCGGCTTGCTGGTGCACGGCCGCCCCTACGACGTGCCGATGGCCGACGACGTGCTGGCGACCGGCGCGGTCGAGCGCGCGCTGGGCCTGCTGCGGCTGAGCTCGGCGCTCACCGGCGGCTCGGAGCCTGCCGCGCCCGACGCGCGGCTCGCGATCGGGGCGCTCTTCCCCGACGCGCCGTTGGACGCGGTCGACGCGGCGCTCCGCGACCGAAGCTTCCTGGTCGCGATCGACCAGCCGGCGATGGCGGCGCTGCTGCCCGACCTGGGACAGGCGCTGGCGCAGGTCGTGGCGGCGCCGTCGCCCGGCGCGGCGCTCACCGCCGCGGCTGGCTGGGCGCGGCGCGCTGGCGACGAGCTGGTCACGGCGTCGCTCGAGGGGCTGGCCGACCTGGCCGCCGAGCTGGGCGAGGACATGCGCCACCTGGCCTGGACGCTCGAGGACGTGCTCGACCGCGCGCACCTGAAGCAGGCCGACCACCCCGGCCGGGTCGAGCTGCTGCGGTACGAGGCGGTGCACGGCTGCCGCTGGCCGACTGTCGTGCTGATGGACTGCAACGAGACGCTGCTGCCGGGCGAGGGCGCGCTGGTGCAGGACGAGCGGCGGCGGCTGTACGACGCGATGCTGCGCGCCTCGCGTCGGCTGATCGTCTGCTACGTCGACGCGCCGAACGCGCCACAGCCGAGCCGCTTCCTTTTCGAGAGCGGGATCCTTTGATGCGCGCCGCCCCGAACGGCCACGGCGGGGAGCAGATCGAGCGCTTCCGCCACGCGCGCGACGAGGCGACCGGCCAGCGCGACGTCTATTTCCCGCGCTCGGCCGCCGACACCTACGACGTCGGCGCCGGCGAGGCGACGCTGTCGGTGCTGTACAGCCGGCTCGACTTCCCGACGATCGACACGGGGATGGACGAGCCGCCCACCCCGCCCCCGGCGCCGCCGCCGCCGACCTACGTCCCGCCGCCGTCCTCGAACGGGCCGACCGGCCCGTGGACACCCATGCGGATCGCCTTCCTGGCCACCGCCGGCGGCCTGGTGCTCGCGCTCGGCACCACGGTCGTGATGGGTCTGCGGGGCGTTGGGCCGCTCACAACGGTGGGGCGTGAGCTCGGCCTGGGCGTGCAGTCGCCGTCGACCCGGCCGCCGGCCGCGGCGATCCGGATGCCGACGCGGTTGGGCGCGTCGCAGATCGTGCAGCAGTTCCAGCCGACGCGGCCGGCCGGTGCGGCCGGCACGCCGCCCGCCCAGCCGACGCCGCGGCCCACGGGCACGCCCGGCTCGGCGGCGCCTGGCGGTGCGCCCCTCGTGGCCGGGACGGCGACGGCCGGCGCGACACCCGGCGCCGGGCCAGCCACGCCGGTGCCGCTGCTGCCGGGCATGCTGCCGCCGGGCGCGACGCCGAGCGGCGCGGCCGCGGGCGCGCCGGCGATCCAGCTCCCGGCCGTTCAAGCGCAGCAGCAGTCCGGCGCGCCAGGTGGCGCCGCCGCGCAGGGAGCACCCGCGGCCGCCCAGCCCGCCGCGCCGACCAAGCCGGCGGTCGCTCCACCGGCCTCCGGCTTCATCACGCTCGGCTCGACCGCCGACGAGGTGATGGCCATCCAGGGCAAGCCGGACCGCGCCAGCGACGCCCAGTGGAACTACGGCTCGGCCTACGTCACGTTCCTCAACGGCAAGGTGACCGGCTGGTCGAACGTCGACAACAAGCTCAAGGTGCGGCTCGAGCCGGCCCAGAAGGCGAAGGCGGACGCGCTCACGCTCGGCTCGACGATGGACGAGGTCGCCAGCCTTATGGGCACGCCGGACTACCTGAGCCCGGTCCAGTGGACGTACGGCGCGGCCTACCTGACCTTCCAGGACGGCAAGGTGAACGGCTGGTCGAACGCCGGCGGCAAGCTGAAGCTGACGCTGCCGAACGCCGGCACGAACCCGAGCGGGACGTTCGCGGTCGGCTCCTCGAACGACGAGGTCGTGGCCGTCCAGGGCGTGCCCGACTACCTCGCCTCCGACCGGTGGATGTACGGCACCTCCTCGGTCGACTTCGTGAACGGCCGGGTCGTCGGCTGGACGAACGGGGGCGGCAACCTGCGCGTGCGGCTGGTGGCCGAGGGCACGCCAACGCCCAAGCCCTCGGCGCTGCTGCGGCCGTCGGTGGGAGACTACTTCACGCTGGTGAACCTGATCGCCCCGGCGCCGGTGCGCAATAGCGCGCTGCCGGGCACGCCGATCGCGACGCGCGCGCTCGGGGTCGGCGCGTCGTACCCGACGGCGATCCTGGTCGCGCGGACGCAGCTCGGCCGGCCATATGTCTGGGGCGGCGACAGCCCGCGGACCAGCTTCGACTGTTCGGGGCTCGTCCAGTGGGCGTTCGGCCAGCTCGGCGTGGCGCTGCCGCGCACTGCCCAGCAGCAGTACGACGCGACCGTGCCGGTGCCGACCGGTCAGCTCCAGCCGGGCGACCTGCTCTTCTTCTCGAGCACCTACCCCTCGAGCGACTGGATCACCCACGTGGGCATCTACCTGGGCGGCGACCGGATGATCAGCGCGACCGCCGAGGGCAGCACCGTCGCCGAGACGCCGGCCTTCACCGGCTTCTTCGGCAGCCACTTCGCCGGCGGCGGCCGCGTCCGGGCCTGAGTCGCCATTGGTGCTTTATCATCCAGCGATGATGCGCTCACATCACGTAGGCGGTTGATGAGAACAACGGTTGACATCGACGACGATGTCCTCCTCGCGTCGAAGCAGATCGCGCGCGAGCGGGGCCTGTCACTTGGGCAGGTGCTCTCCAACCTCGCGCGCGAAAGCCTCGTCGCGACGCGGCCTTTCGCCACGCGGAACGGCGTCCCCCTGCTGCCCGTGCGGGAGGGCGGACGGGTCGTGACCATGGAGCTCGTCAACGCGCTCCGAGACGAGGAGCCTTGACGGCGTACCTGCTGGACGTCAACGTGCTCCTGGCCCTGGTCGATCCTTTGCACGTGCACCACGAGCCCGCGCACCGCTGGTTCGCCAGGCGAGGCAACACGGCGTGGGCGAGCTGCCCGATCACCGAAAACGGTCTAGTCAGGATCCTGAGCTCGCCGAAATACCCTAACTCCCCAGGCGGTGCGTCGGAGGCCCTGAGCATCCTCCGCGGGCTGTGCGCACATGCGGGCCACCACTTCTGGGCGGACGACGTCAGCCTGTGCGACCAGGTGGACCCCGCGGCGGCGATGACGCACGCGCAGGTCACCGACGTCTACCTGCTCGCGCTCGCCGTGCACCGGGGTGGGGCGCTCGCCACGTTCGACGGCCGCGTGCCCTCGAGCGTCGTGGCTGGCGGCTCGAGCTCGGTGGAGCTCATCCCGGCGTAGCCTGGAGCTCGGGCGTCAGGCCGGGTCGAGCGGGAGCCGGACTTCGACCGTCGTGCCGGCGCCCTCGCGGCTGCTGACGGCGACCGTGCCGCCGTGGGCGTCGACGATCTGGCGGACGCCGGCGAGGCCGACCCCGCGGCCGGCGCGGGCGCCGACGTTGGCGCCGCGCCGGAACGGCTCGAAGACGCTCGGGAGGTCGGCGGCTGGGATGCCGATGCCCTGGTCGCGGACCCGCAACATCGCCCAGTGGCCCGTCTGGTCGCGCACAACGCTGACGACGATCGTGCCGCCGTCCGGGGTGAACTTGACCGCGTTGTTCAGCAGGTTGCCGAGCACACGTTCGAGGCGGCGCTGGTCCCAGCACCCGTGGACGGGCGCCTCATGCTCGACCTGGATCGTGTGGACGGTGCTCGCCTGGCGCTGCTCTTCCGCGGACGCGAGCGCCAGGGCGACGAGGTCGGTGGACTGCCGCTGAAGCTCGAGCGCCTCGCCCGCGTCGCCCCTGGCGAGGTCGATCAGCTCGTCGATCATCTCGGCCATCCGCTTGGCAGCGGCGTCGAGCCGGTCCAGGCGCTCGGCGATGGGCTCGGTTTCGGCGACGCCGAGCTGGTCGAGGCGGCGGCGCAGGAGCTGCGCCTGGCCCTTGATCGCGGTGAGGGGGTGCTTCAGGTCGTGGCTGAGGCTCGCCAGCAGGAGGTCGCGAACGCGCGCCGCCGCCTCGGCGCGCTCGCGCGAGCGCCGCAGGTTGGCGCTGAGGCCGCTGGCCAGCGCGGCCATGCCGGCGAAGGCGAGCAGCCCGACCACGTCCCGCGGCTCTTTGAGGCCGAACGTGTGGAAGGGCTCGGCGAAGAAGTAGTTGGCCGCTAGCGCGCCGAGCACGGTCGCGACGAGCCCAGGTCCGAGCCCGCCGAACCAGGCGCTGACGACCACGGCCGCGGCGAAGAGCCCGAGCTGGTTGCGCGCCGCCATCGGTCCGAGCCAGAGCGTGCCCTGGAGCGCGAGGGCGCTCGCCACCACCGCCGCGCCGTAGGCGGCCAGCTGGCGCAGGCGGGAGCGGGTCACAGAGGCGCCAGTCTACGCGCCCGCCTCGCGGAAAGCGAGAGGCGTAGCTCGCACGGGCGCCCGTCAGACTTTCGCGAGATGGACGCCCAACAGCAGGTCGCGCAGTTCAGCTCAGGGCCGTCGGGGCCGCTCGGGCCGGGCAACGCACGATGCGGTCCGAGAAGTCCGCGAAAACGCGACGGGCACCCAGCTCACACCGCGAAATGCGCGCCCACCGCCGTTCTTTCCCTTGGACGCGAAAGGAGGCGTGCATGAACCGCTCAGATCCACACCACGGCTCGTTCCACGCGGCGGCCCAGCGCGGCGCTGGGGCCGGACCCACCCGCTGCGCGCTTGTCGGCGCCGCGGCGCTGGCGCTGATCGCTTGCCAGTCGCCCGCCGCGCCCACGGTCGGACCATCCTCGGCGTCGACGCCGACCCAGGTGGCGGCGCCCGGCGGGGCCACCGCGGCCCCCGCCGGCACAGCCATCCGGATCACCGCCCCGGCCTCGGGCGCGACCGTGCCATCGGGCGAGGTGCGGGTCGCGTTCGAGGTGGCCGGGGTCCGCCTCGTGCCGGCCGCCCAGGCCAGGAGGCCGGATGAGTTCCACGTCCACGTGTTGCTCGACGTCGACCCGGCCCTCTACGTCGGAACCACCACGGCCTTCCCGATCGGCAACCCCAACATCGTCCACACGGCCGCCCAGGAGGTGACGTTCAAGGACGTCGCGCCGGGCGATCACCGCCTGACGGTCGTCATGAGCGGCCCCGACCACGTGTCGCTGCGCACGCCGGTCAGCGCCGAAGCTGCCTTCGAGGTGGCGTAGGGCACGGACGGGCACTCATGGCACGGCCGCCCGAGCTTGCTCCTCGGGCGGCCGGACCGACCGGAAGCCGCGGAGCATCGCCAGGTCGTAGGCGATCTTGAGCGCGCCCGAGGCGTAGAAGGGCACGGCGAGCAGGCCGCTCGCGAGCAACAGGCCGGAAACGACCGGCGCGGCCGAACTGCCCAGCGTGCGCGCGATCGCCGTCAGCCCGGCCGCCGCCGAGCGCTCGTCCGGCGCCACAACCGCGACCAGGTACGACTGGCGGGTCGGCACGTCCATCTGGGAGATCGAGAACCGGGCCAGCAGGACGGCGGTCGCCAGCGGGAGGGTCGGCATCAGCGGCACGAGCATCAGCAGCACGTTCGACGGGATGTGCGTGAACACCATCGTCTCGAGCAGGCCGATCCGGGCGGCTATCCGTGCCGCCGCGAGCGCCGAGAGCCCGGCGAAGAGGTTGGCGCCGAAGAAAATGGCGCCCAGCACGGCCGCGTCGACGCCGAACCTGAGATGGAACCAGTAGGCCATCAGCGTCTGGAGGACGAGCCCGCCGGCGAACGCGTCGACCATCGAGAGCGACGCGAACGGCAGCACCACCGAGCGCGAGCGGTGCAGGCCGAGCCAGCTCGCAACCGGGTCGGCCCCGACGGCGTGGCGCTGGACCTCGACGGCCGGCGAGAGCATCAGGAACACGACCGCCAGCGCCACGCCGCACGCGGCGTAGGTGACGACCACCACCCGGTAGCTGTCGATCGGCGCCACGCCCACCGCTTGAAGCGACTGGGCGACGAGGCCGCCGGCCAGCGCGCCCACCGCCGTGGCGGCTGAGCCGACCAGGTTGTACCAGGCGAAAAGGTTGGTGCGGTACGGGGCGGGCGCGGTTTCGGGCAGCGCGGCCTGCTCGATGGCCTGGAACGGCCCGACCTCGCCGCCGCTCGGACTGATAACCCCGACGATCGCCGCGGCGACCAGCAGCGCGACGTCGCCGGTCGAGGCGAAGACGACGCCAGCCACGACCATCAGGCCACAGCCCACCAGCAATGTCCGCCGTCGACCGGTCCGGTCGGCGTGGGTCGTCAGCCAGAGCGAGATCGCCGCGTCGCCGGCGAGCGTCAGCGTGAGCACCAGGCCGATCTGTCGATCGGTCAGGCCCACTTGCGCGAGGTACAGCGCCAGCACCACCGAAAGCAGGCCGTAGGCGAACAGACGGATGATCCGCGTCAGGAAGAGCCGCCGACCGTCCCGCGTGAGGGCCCGGAGGGCGGCCGCCTCGGGGAGCGCGAGGATCCGTTCGAGCCCCACCAGCCCTCACCTTCTCGGCGCCAGCCGCCACGCTCGTCTCCGAGGCCGGCATGGTAACCCGGTCACGACGCGCCGCCGTGGCCGACGATCGCCCGGCTCGCGGGGTCCGGCGCGCGCCGCCGCTCAGGCGACGTCGCCGGTTCCGAGGACCTCGAAGCAGCAGCGCGGCCGCTCGCCCAGCTCGCAGCACGCCCGAACGGGCCGGCCGACGAGCTCCGCGACGAGCGCCTCGGCGAGCACGCACAGGCTGGGGTAGTGGTGACCGGCCACCGCGCCGGCGAGCGGACAGCTTCGGCCGCGGATGAAGGCGTGGCCGTCGCGCTCCTCGACCGCCGCCGCGCCGCCCAGGTCGCCGAGCACGGCCGCGGCCGCCTCCAACCGGGCACGCAGCTCCCCGCCGGCGACGCGGCCGGCCGCCAGGCGCCGGCCGGTCTCGCGCAGCAGCGACGTGGTTGCCTCTTCGCCCAGCTCCGCGCCGAGCACCGCGACCAGCTCGCGGAGCACGGGCTCGTACGCCCTGGGGAAGAGCCGCTCGGCCTCGGCGGTCAGGCCGTAGGCGATCGCCGGCTTGCTGACGCCGCGCCGGACGCCGCGCGGCTCGACGAGGCCGTCGCGCTCGAGCGTGGCCAGGTGGGCGCGCACTGCGTTGCCGGTCACGCCGAGCGCCGCGGCCAGCTCGTCGACCGTCCGCGCGGCCGTGCGTAGGAGCGCGACGATGCGCCCGCGCGTGGTCGCGAAGAAGCGTCGATCCGCCCGGATCTGCACGCGCGTAGTGTACTCCCCTTGACAGAGATAATCAAAAAAGGTATTGAATATCTGTGCGGAGCGGGCACGGTACCTGCCGCGGCTCCGCCGCAACCAACCGACCGGAGGTTCGGACAGACATGGCGGTCACATCGATCACAGCGCGGCCTGCCGAGGGCAGTCGGCCGTCGTACCAGGCGTACCAGGCGATGCACCTGATCTTCACGCTGGCCCCCATCATCGCCGGGGTGGACAAGTTCACCCACCTGCTCACGAACTGGGACCAGTACCTTGCCCCGGCGATCGCCAACGTGCTCCCGTTCAGCGGGCACACGTTCATGCTGCTCGTCGGCGTGGTCGAGGTCGTCGCCGGCATCGGCGTCTTCTTCCTACCGCGCTGGTTCGCCTACGTGGTGGCGGCGTGGCTCGTCGGCATCGTCGTCAACCTGCTGCTCGCCGGGAGCTACTTCGACGTCGCGCTCCGCGACCTCGGCCTGGCTTTCGGCGCCTTCTCGCTCGGACGCCTGAGCGAGGAGTTCGCCGAGCGGTAACCATGATCCGGCCGCCGCTCGGCCGAGCGGCGGCCGGTTGAGGTTCGGTTGCGGGAGGTTGACGGCGGGCCAACCGGTCGTATCCTCGATCGGTGACTGACCGCGAGCTCGCGCGGCGCGTCCTGACGTTCGATCCGCGGAACCCGGCGTCGCCGTGGCTGCTCCCGGAGCCGCGGGCGCCCAGGCCGCTGAACCCGATCCCGTGGCCGCTCGGACTGGCGCCGAGCCCGAAGCCGTTCCTGCCCAGCCACCAGCCCGCCGACCCGCTGCCGCGCTGCGACGTGCTGGTGGTGACGTGGACCGTCGCCGAGGCCGAGGCGCTGGCGGACGTCCTCGCGCCCGGGCACCAGCACCGCGACTGGTACCCGTACGCGCACCGATGGGACTGGTTCCTGCCGCGTATCCGGGCGGGCGCGCCCGCCCGGGCGGCCAGGCGGCTGGCCAGCTACGCGGTCACCTCGGTCGGCCAGCTCGACGTGGTCTGCGCTAAGTCGGAGCTGCACATGAGCCAGGACGGTCCGGACCTGCCCGTTCGGGACCTGTGGGGGCAGATGCTGGCCGAGACGAAGCCGCGGCTGGTGGTGACCACCGGCACGGCCGGCGCGATCGGTCCCGACCTGGCCTTGGGCGACGTGGTCGTCGCCCGGCGCGTCCGCTTCGACTGCACCGGCGAGTTCCGGCAGGCGCCGTTCGCGACCGGCGCGTACGAGTGCGCCGCGGCACCCCCCGCGTCGCGGTTCGCCCTCGCCGAGACGGCCCTTCTGCCGGTGAACGCCGACCAGCTCCCCGCGGCCGACCGCACGCCGCGGGTGGTTCGCGGGGACGGCGGCGGCCCCGGGCCGACGGTGGTCACGACCGACTTCTTCGCCTTCGACGACACCACGAACACCTACCGCCTGCAAGGCCTCGGATCGGCCGTGGAGATGGGTGACGCGGTGCTCGGGATGGTCTGCCAGGAGCTGGGGCCGACCGCGCCGGCCTGGCTGGCGGTCCGGAACGCCTCGGACCCGCAGATCGACGGCTCGCTCCCGTTGGCGCAGCAGAGGCACGCCGCCGAGGTCACCTACCAGCGGTACGGCTACTGGACGTCGGTCTGCAGCGCGATCGTGGTGTGGGCCGTGGTGGCGGGCCTCTAAGCCGTGCTGGAGAGCCAGGGCGCGGGCCGGGGCGTCCCGAACTACGGCGTCGTGAAGGGGACCGCGCTGGCGGCCCGCGTGTTCCCGCCCCGCGACCCGGCCCGCGACCAGCCGCACTACCACATCCGCATGAGGGGCGGTGGGCGTGACTACGACGTCGCCGTCAACGTGCTCTCGCGGGACGGCTCCGAGGTGCTCTACGCCGTGGTCGAGCGCCCACCGCCGCCGAACGCGGCCGCGCTGGCGGCGCTGCCACCCGGCGCGCGGGTCATCGGGCCGGCCGGCGCGCACGGGATCGGCCTCGACTTCATCCGTGAGCACCTGGTGCAGCGGAGCGAGATGACCTTGCTGCCCGTCCCACCCCACCCGGACCAGGGAGCGCTGCATGGCGCGCTCGACGACCTTGTGCAGCGCGCGGTCGCCGACCCGACCGCGCAGCTCTACGCCTTCGGCAGCGGCTTCTCCAACCCCGGCCAGAACCCCTTCTGGGGGTTCCACCCGGACGTCGGCGCGCACGACGTCCATATGAACCAGGGCAACCCCGTGCACGGCTCCTTCGCCGGCGACAACGGGGTCTACCAGGATGGTGCGCTGCTGGTCCATTTCCCCGCCGAGGACGTCTGGCACGAGCTCTTCATCGCGTTCCAGACCCAGAGCTGGACGACCGACGACCACGGGAACCCGGTCGGCGGGTGAGGCCCCGCGAGCTCGAGCCAGGTTTTACCCGGAGATAACAGCGCACCAAGCCGCTTCTCAGCGTCGGGGTCTAAAGTCGGTCCGATGCCCCTCGTGTACGTGCTCGGGCGGGCCCTGCGGCGCGGGATCGCCCTCGGCCTCCTCGGCCTCATCCGCGGTCGGCGGGTGTTGGTGGCGGCCGCCTGCGTGGCCGTCGTGGCGTACGCCGCTTACGCCTACGTCAACCCGGCTGCGCGGCCGGTTGTCGCCACGGCGCGCCCCAGCCCGGGCCAGGCGCGCGCCTCTGGCGGCGGGGAGACCGCGGGGCGCGGCGCGGCGGCGAACCCGGCTCCGGCCGCGACGCCGGCCGGCGCGGCCGGCACGGTGGCGGCGAACGCCGCGGCGTCCGGGTCGGCCGAGGCGGCGGTCGAGCAGGTGATCGAACGCGGCGACGCCGAACAGGCGCAAGCGCTCGCCAGCGGCGACCCGACCGTCATGCGCGACACCGCGACCGACGCCTACTACCAGCAGGCCGTCCAGATCAACCAGGACCTTGCGGCCAACGGCGTCACCAGCATCCACCTCGACAAGATCGAGTGGGAGCAGGTCACCGTCGCCGGCGACGTCGCCACGGCGGTCGCGTACGAGACGTGGACCACGCAGTACGCCGATGGCTCGACCGACCAGACGCGCGACCGCAACGTCTACGGCCTCGTTCGCGAGAACGGCGTCTGGCTCGTCGCCTCCGACGACCACCCCGACGAGCAGCCCGCCGGGGCCGGCTCGTCGGGCGGCGGCTCGCCGCCGGGCACACCGACGCCATCCACCTCGGCCCCCGGCGCCACGCGGCCCGGCGTGCCGAGCGGCCCGCGCCCCGCGCCGTCGGGCGCGGAGCCCGGCCCATCGGGCGCCACCACCGGTCCATCCACCGCGACCACCGCCCCGGCGCCGCCGACCGGCCGCGCGCGGAGCCGGTCATCCAACTGGGCCGGCTACGCGGCGACGGGCGGCAGCTTCACGGCCGTCTCCGGCACGTGGGCCGTGCCGCACCCCGCCACCACCGGCGCGGCCGGCGAGAGCGCCGTCTGGGTCGGCATCGGCGGCGAGAACAGCCGCGACCTGATCCAGGCCGGTACCGAGGAGATCGTCTCCGGCACCGGCCAGGTGCGCTACGACGCCTGGGTCGAGACGCTGCCCGCCGCACCGCACCAGGTCCCGTTCGTCGTCCGCCCGGGCGACACGGTGAGCGTCTCGATCGTCCAGCAGAGCGGCGACGGCTGGACGGTGAGCTTCGCCAACGCGACGACCGGCGCGGCCTACCAGCAGAACGTGCAGTACCGGTCGTCGCTCTCGTCGGCCGAGTGGATCGTCGAAGCGCCGGGCGGGTTCCGCGGCCAGACCGGACCGCTCGACGACTTCGGCACGGTGACCTTCACGTCGTGTTCGGCCGTGGCGGACGGCAAGACCGTCAACCTCGCCGACGCCGGCGCCCGGCCGATCACGCTCGTGGGCCGCGGCGAGCTGCCGCTCGCCACGACCTCGCCGCTGACGCCCGACGGCGCGGGGTTCACCGTGACCCGCGCGAACGCCGCCCAGCCGCCGGCCCCGGCGACGTCCCGCCGCGGCGGCTGATCGACGGCGCGCGCGCTGCACCACGCGGAGCTGTCGTCCCGCGACAGGGGCACGGCGAGTCGCCTGGAGGCGAGCGCGCGCGCGCCCGTCGCGGCCGCCAGATGCTGGTCCGCCAGGGCAAGGTGTGGCGGGGCTGCCGCGGTGGGTTTCAGCGGTTCCCATGATCGGGATATGCTGGCCGCGCAGCGTACCCACGACAAGGAGAGGACCGACGTGCCGAGTCAGAACCTGCGCGCGCGCATCGCCGCCGGCGAGGAGGTGGTCGCCCTGCGCGGCGACATCGACTGGAGCAAGGAGCAGCTCGCGGCCGCCTGGGGCGGCGGGAAGTACGACTTCATCTGGCTGGACGCCCAGCACTCGCCGTACAGCGACCACCTGCTGGTCGCCTTCACCGCCGCGGCCGAGCAGCTCGGCATCCCCGTGCAGCTGCGCATCCCGCACACGCGCGACGCCCACCGGGTCGGGCGCTTCTTCGACTTGGGCGTGACCGGCTGCCTGGTGCCCGAGGTGATGGAGCCCGAGACGGTGCGTGACGTCGTGGACTACGCCTACTACGGGCCGATCGGGCGGCGGAGCTGGGGCGGCGCCAACCGCCTGGGCCTGCGCAGCCGCGCCGCGCCGACCGGGCGGCGCGAGTACGCGGCCTGGTGGAACGAGACGGTGCTGCTCAGCATCCAGATCGAGTCGGTCGAGACGGTGACGAACATCGCCCACCTGGTTCAGCCGGGCGTCACCCACGTGACCTGGGGGCCAAACGACCTGGAGTTCTCGATCGACCTGCATCCCAGGTTCCCGCTGCGCACGGTCGAAGCCTGCATGCAGAACGTGGCCGAGCAGCTCCAGGGGACCGGCATCCGCATCGCGATGGGCACGACGACGACGCCGGACGAGCGGCAGAAGTACCGCGACCTCGGGGTGACGATCTTCATGGCCGCGCCGTGATCCCGCGGCGCCCCGACCGGCCGCCGAAGCGTGGCCGAGCGGCGGGTAGGAAGAGAGGAACCGATGAACGGTTGGACGAGCGACGAGATCGAGCGGGTCGCCGCGGCCGAGGAGCTGCAGCTCGCGACGCGCCGGCGCGACGGCACGCTGCGCAACGCACTCCCGGTGTGGGTCGTCCGCCACGGCGACGACCTCTACGTGCGCTCCGTCAACGGGCGGGGCGCGACCTGGTTTCGCGGCGCGCTCGCGACCGGCGAAGGGCACGTACGGGCCGGCGGCGTCGACAGGGACGTGTCCTTCGTCGAGACGGACGACCTGAAGGAGGAGATCGACGCCGCGTACCAGGCCAAGTACGGCCGCCGCTACCCGAGCATCGTTCCCAGCATCGTGAGCGACAAGGCGCGGTCGGCGGCGGTTAAGCTCGTTCCCCACTAGGCGCCGGATCCCCGCGCCGGCCGCGCCCTTTATGCGCCCGGCTGTGGCTGGGATGGGCCGGACTCGTCGAGCGACGCCAGCCCCTCGCGCAGGGCGTAGAGCGCGGCCTGCGTCCGCGAGGCGAGCTGCAGCTTGCGGAGGATGGCGCTCACGTGGCTGCGCACGGTCGCCTCGCCGACCACGAGCGCGTCGGCGATCTCCTGGTTGCTCATCCCGCGGGCGACCAGCCGCAGCACCTCCAGCTCGCGCTCGGAGAGGGGGTCGACCGGCTCGCGCTGCCTGGCCTTCGGCGCGCGCCGCAGGTCCTGCAACACCATCCGCGCGATCGCCGGGTGCAGGACGGTCTCGCCGGCGTGGGCCTGGCGGATCGCGCGCAGGACGTCGTCCGGGGCCGAGTGCTTCAACAGGTAGCCGACCGCGCCGGCCTTGAGCGCGGGGAACACGTCCTCCTCGGACGCGTGGCTGGTCAGGACCACGATCCTTGCGTCGGGGTGGGCCTCGGTGATGCGGCGGGTCGCCTCGACGCCGTCGACGCCGGGCATCTCCAGGTCCATCAGCACCACGTCCGGCCGGGCGCGCTCGAACCCGGCAACCGCCTGCTCCCCGCCGTCGGCCTCGCCGACGACCTCGACGCCCGGCTCGCGGTCGAAGAGGGCGCGCAACCCCTTGCGCACGACCGCGTGGTCGTCGACCAGCAGCACCCTGACCGGCGTGCCCTCGCTCACCTCGGTACCTCCGCGCGCACCCGCGTCCCCGCGCCGGGAGCGCTCTCCACGGCCAGCGTGCCGCCCAGCCGCTCGACGCGCTCGCGCATGCCGGACAGCCCGTAGCCGCCGACGCCGCGCAGTGCCGGCTCGAAGCCCACGCCGTCGTCGGCGACCTCGAGGCTGGCGCGGCCGTCGACCGCGTCGAGCCGGACGGTCACGCGGCTGGCGTGGGCGTGCTTGAGCACGTTGTTGAGCGCCTCCTGTGCGACCCGGTAGAGCTCCCGCTCGGTCTCTGGCCGCAGGCGCAAAGTCTCGTCGCCTTCGAGCTCGGCGGCCAAGCCGGAACGCGCCTCGACCGCCCGCAGGCGGGTCTGGAGCGCGCCGACCAGGCCGTGCTCTTCGAGCGGCGGCGGGCGCAGCTCGAAGAGCAGCAGGCGCATCTCTGCCAGCGCCTCCTGCACCGTCTCCCTGATGTCGACGAGGTTGGTGGCGGCTGGCTCGGTCTCGCCGTCCGCCAGCGCCCGCCCGGCTGCCTCGGCGTGCAGGGAGGCGGCGTAGAGCGATTGCGTCACCGAATCGTGCAGCTCGCGGGCGAGCCGCTCGCGCTCCTCGAGCACGGCGGCCTGGCGCGCCCGCTCGTGCAGCCGGGCGTTCTCGATCGCGACCGCGGCCTGGCGCGCGATCGCCAGCGCCAGGGCCGCGTCGCCGGCGGCGTAGGCGTCGATCGTCGGACCGGCGATGCTGAGCACGCCGATGATCCGGTCGCGGACGACCAGCGGCACCCACATCAGCGAGCGGATGAACGACAGCGCCGTCTGCAGCGCCTCCTCGCCGACCAGGCGTCGGAACGCCGCGGCCTCGTCGCCGGCGCCGCGGACGTCGGGGACGATGACGGGCTCACCGCGTTCGAGTCGGTCCCAGACCGGGCGGAAGCCGGCCAGCGGGTAGCGGATGCGCTGCGCCTCGTCCCAGGTGAACGTGGCGGGGCCGCGCATGTGCGCGAAGCAGAGCTCTTCCCCCTCGACGACCAGGATCGCGGTGCCGGCGTACGGGATCAGGCGGCCGAGGTGGTCGAGCAGGAGGTCGAGCAGCGGCCGCAGCTCGAGCGTCGAGGCCAGGTCGCGCGCCGCGGCGACCAGCGCCCCCATCTCGCGCCCGCGCTGCTCCGCCTCGGTCCGACGCAGACGCAGCTCGGCGACGAGCTGGTCCTGGCGACGCAGCACCAGCCCCACAGACCATGCCATGAGCACGACGACCAGGTAGGAGATCCACGATGCCCAGCTGACCTGCCCGTCGGCGGCGTCGCTCGCCAGCCCGAGCCCGAGCGTGGCGACCGAGAGGCCCAGCGCGGCGGCGCGCTCGACGCGGCTTCCCACCAGCTCGACCCACGCGACCAGGAGCAGCAGGAACAGGTAGGTCGCGCCGGTGTGGCCGATCAGGGTCAGGTAGACGTTCGGGAGCACGACCGCGGCGACCAGCCCCAGGCGCGGCCAGGGTATGCCGAGGAGCTCGACCGTCCACGCCACGGCCATCACGGCCACCGCGACCGGCACCCACCGGTGGTGGCTGGCCGGCATCTCCTCGGCGAACGCGGTCAGAACCGCGACCAGCGCCAGGACCCCGACCGCCAGGCCCACCCAGCGGCGCAGCCACGACGCGGTCTCGGAACCGGCGAAAGCGGGTGGGACCGGCGCGCTGGCGGGGGATGCCGAGGACGGGAGCACGCCACGACTGTAGCGGGTATCGGTCAGGCGGCCGAGCACATCCCTACCGCGCCCCGTGGGCGGCGCGAAGCGCACCCAGCAGCTCCTCGCCGGGTGCGCCCTTCGGCACGAAGGCGTCGGCCCCGGCCGCCAGCGCGTCGGCGCGCCGCTCGACGGCCAGGCTGTGGGCGACCACCCGGACGGTGGGCCAGCGCGTCTTGATCCGGGCCGTCGCCTCGATGCCGTCCAGGCGCGGCATGCGCACGTCTAGCACCACCAGATCGGGGCACAGTCGCTCGACGCCGGCGAGCGCCTCCTCGCCGTCGGCCGCTTCGCCGACCACCTCGAAGCCGGGGTGGGCGGCGAGCAGGGCGCGCAGGGCACGGCGGGTGCGCGGGCGGTCGTCGGCGATGAGGAGGCGCAGCGAGGCTGCGCCGGCGTTAGGCGTCGTCACGCTTCCAGTCTGCGCTTCCAACCCGCCACCGCGCATCAGTGGAATGCGGGGTTCGCGCGCCCAGCCGGTTCAACATTTGTCGGAGGGCGGTTCAGCGGAACGCGCCCGCGCGTTCCGCCTCGCGTCCGATGACCGGGCGGGTCCTCGGCCGGAGACTTACCCCGTCGCCGGTGGAGAGCCGGAGGCGAGAAAACGGAGGAGGATCCAGAGTGATTCGATCCATCGCGCGAGGCGTCCGGCGTTTCCTCAAGGGGGCTGGCTACGCCTTCCTCGTCCTGCTGCCGCTGGTCGCGGTGCTGGCGTCGTCGGTCGTCGGCCTGGCGGCGCAGAAGCCGTTCGGCCCCGCCCCGGCGTACGCGGACGAGCTACCCGCGCGCCCCACCCACGACCCGACCAAGAAGACGGCGGTCGTGGTGGCTGGGAACCAGCTCACCGAGGTGAGCGACCTGCTGGGCCCGTACGAAGTTCTGGCGGCTTCGGGCGGGTTCAACGTTTACGTGGTCGCCCCCGAGCGGAAGCCGTCGCCGGTCAACCCGCTCCCCGTCTACCTCTGCTGCGCCTGGATGGACCTCGTTCCGCACTACTCGTTCGCCGAGTACGACGCGGCGTTCGGCGCGCCGGACCTGATCGTCGTGCCGGCCATCCCCCAGGCGACTCCCGGCAACCCCGACGCAGCGGTCCTGGAGTGGCTGCGCACCCGCCCCGACGCGCACACAGTCGTGCTCTCGATCTGCGCCGGCGCGAAAGTGGTCGCCGACGCCGGCCTTCTGGCCGGCCACACCGCCACGACGCAGCAACTGACGATGCCGTACGTCGTGCCGGCTCACGCCGAGGTCAACTGGGTCCGCGGCGTGCGCTACGTGGACGACGGCCAGGTCGTCTCGTCGGCGGGCGTGACGGCGGGCGTGGACGCCACGCTGTACACGGTGCAGCGGTTCTTCGGGCGGGCCAAGGCGCTCGAGACGGCCGCGCGCGTCGGCTACCCACACACCCAGTTCCTCGACGACCCCACGTGGGACGCGCCCCCCTACAGCGACAGCGCGTGGCTCCCGAACCTGCTGCGCTTCGGACGCTCGAAGATCGGCCTCTACCTCTACGACGGTGTGGACGAGATCGCGCTCAGCTCCATCGCCGACACGTACCCACGGGCGTTCGCGACGGATGTGCTGACCGTCGGCCGGGAGCGCAGCGTCATCCGCACGCGCTTCGGCCTCGATCTGGTCCCGCGCCACGACCTCGGCTCGATGCCCGCGGTCGGCCGCCTGCTCGTACCTGGCACCCCGGACGCGGCGGCAGCCGCGGCGATCGAGCGTTGGGGCGCGTCGAGCCGGGCGACGGTCGAGCGCATCCACGCCGGTGGCGGGTACGCCTACGACCTGGCGCTGGAGGACCTGGCACGGCACGAGACCCGGCCGATCGCGTCGAACGCGGCGCACTGGATCGAGTACCCGACGGCCCGGCTCGACCTGGGGACCCGCGACTGGTCGCCGGCGATGGTTGCCCGCCCGCTCGCCCTCCTGGTAGGTGGGGCGCTCGCGGCGCTGTTGCTGGGGCGGCGCGGCCGCCGCGCGCAGGGGCGGCTGGTGCCCGCGACCGCCTAAAGGCAACCAACCGCACGAGCATCGGGAACTAACCGGCATCGTGGCGACGGGCGGCCAGAGCGCCTGCCGAACCCCGGCCGCCTGGCGGCGCGTCGCGGGCGTGTGCGCCGAGGATGCCGCGCCGCGAGGGTGTGCATTGCTGCCGCTGGAGCAGGGCGCAGGACCGGTTCGACATTTGTCGGAGGGCGGTTCATCGGAACGCGCCGCGCGGCTCCGCCTGGCGTCCGATGACCGGCGGGGTGGTCGAACAGGAGACTTCGGGTAGCGCGAGCGGCCGGCAGGGCGCCGCGACGAGGAGGAGACGATGGCACTGTGGACCTGGTGGACCGGCGACGCGCTCCCGGCCCTGGCCCCGATCGGCGGGTTCGGGGCGGGGGCCGCGCGCGACGTCGCGGAGCTGAGCACGCTGACCGGGCTGCCGGCCGCTGAGGTGGCGGGCCGGCTCGAGGCGGGCAACCGCTGCTACGCCGCCCGGCTGGGCGGCGTAGCGGTCGGCTACGGCTGGGTCGCCGACGGCAGTGCCGCGATCGGCGAGCTCGACCTCGCGTTCCGGCTCGAGGCCGGCGACCGCTACCTGTGGGACTTCGCGACGCTGCCGGCCTGGCGCGGACGCGGCCTCTACCCGCGCCTGCTCCAGGCGATCCTGCGCGCCGAGGACCGCGGCCGCTTCTGGATCATCAACGCGCCCGAGAACCTCGCCTCCGCCCGCGGCATCGCCAGGGCCGGCTTCGCCGAGGTCGGCAGCCTGGCCTTCGCGCGCGGCGGCCGGGTGGGGATCGCGCCGACCAACGCCGACGAGCGCGCGGCCGCCGCCGCGGCGGTGCTCGGCGTGCCCCTGGTCCCGACGACGGAGGCCGACCCCGGCGTCTCGCCCTGCTGGCGCTGCGTGATGGACGCGCTGGCCCGCGGCGCCCGCGAGGCGGCCTGCTGGCCGGGCGCGGGACTCGCGGCGGTCGCCTGCAGCTGCGACACGACGCCGGTCGTCAGGTAGGTGGACGATGGAGCTGATCGGGATCGTCGGCCTGCTGGTTGCCCTCGCGGCGGCGGCGCTGCGCTGGGGGCGCCCCTCCGGAACCGAGCGCCGCGCCGACGATCCGGCCCTCCTGTTCGGTCACGAGCATCAGCGGCTGGCCCGCCGGAGGCCGGTCCAGCAGCTCCAGGCAGCGGCGGTCGGTGCGCGTCACCGGGTGCGCGAACTGCGTGGTGGCGACGTCGAACGCCGCTGCCAGTTCGTCGGTCGTGGCGACCGGCCGGATCGTGGGGGCGGTCACCCTCGGCACCAACCGCGCTGGGTGCGGGTGGGCTCGCGGAAGCCGCGGGCGGCCAGGAAGGCGAGCGCGTCGTACTGCTCGGGCCAGGCGTAGGCGAGGAGACGGTCGACGCGGCCGAGGCCGAGCCAGTCGGCCGCGTTGGCGAGCAACCAGGTGCCGACGCCCCGGCGGCGGTGGGCCTCGGCGACGCGGAGGTTCCCGACGTCGGCCCAGCCAGCCAGGCGCGAGCGGGTGCCGCCCACGGTGTAGTCGGCCTCGACCTCGGCCTAGCCGCAATACGGTTCACTTAGGGTCGCTGATCGCGCGGTCCGGCCCCGCCCACGTCCCCTCTCCCTCTGGGAGAGGGCCAGGGTGAGGGCGTCCCCCGCGGCCGCCGGTGCTTAAGCGAACCGTATTGCGCCTAGCCGAGCTCCCCGTCGCCTTCGAGTGCGGTAAGCCGGATGCCGTTAACGCCGAGGCTCCGCCGGAGCGCGAGGCCTGGCCGCGGCGGGTCGAGCGCCCTCGGGAGATCCGCGACGTCGGCGACCAGGATGATCTCGGTCGTCCCGTCGTGGACGAAGCCGGCGTCGAGGTAGAGCTGGCGGACGTGTGGCCAGCAGTCCGGCACGCCGTAGGTCGCCAGCGACGGCAGCGAGCCGTCAGTGTACTAGCGGGCGGCGCCCCAGCCGTCCATCGCGGCCAGGCCGGCGGCAACGAGCGCCGCGCCGGCGTCCATCGCGTCAGGCATCGGCGGCTTCGCGGGGGCGTCGGCCATCGTGCTAGCTGCGCTTCGTCAGGACGACGTGCGTGGCGCCGGCCGTGGGAACATGCTCGGCGACCCGGTAGCCGAGCTCGGGCAGGTTGATCCCGGCGAGGAGATGCTC
>DASRFH010000006.1:0-60703 GCA_035651675.1 Chloroflexota bacterium
CTACCGTCGCCGCGTGTCGGCGAACGAGGATCACTACGACGGACTTTCCGAGCGGGAGCGCGAGGTGCTCCAATACACGGCCGAGGGCTTTTCCTCCCAGGAGATCGCCGATCGGCTGTTCATCTCGGCGAAGACCGTGGACACCTACCGGCAGCGGATCATGGACAAGCTGAACATCCACCACCGCTCCGAGCTGATCCGCTACGCCTTACGCAAGGGGCTCTTGACCGCGCCGACCGACTGAGCGCTGGCGGGCCGGGCCGGTTGACGCTCGCTCGGCGCTCTGTTAGCCTGGCCGCCGGTATGCCCGAGAACGTGTGGGTGCGCGCCAGGCGGCTGTTGGCCTGCGCGGCCGGGACGCTCGGCCTGGTAGTCGGAACGGCGGTCGTGTCAGCCGACGAAGGCTACGCGAGCTGGTACGGTCCTGGCTTCCAAGGGAACCGGATGGCCAACGGTCAGCCGTTCGACCAGAACGACCCGACCATCACCGCGAACAACGAGTACCCGATGGGCACCTGGCTCCGGGTCACCAACCCGCGGAACGGCAAGAGCGTCGTCGTCCAGGTGCGCGACCGTGGCGGGTTCGGCGCTGGACTCGACCTTTCGCGGGCCGCGTACTTCGCGCTCGACCCGCCGAACGGCTGGGGCTTCACGGTGCAGTACCAGCCGGTTCCCGGGCCAGATGCCACGCCGCCCGGCCCAGCACCTTCCAAGCCGAAGACGGCCGGCGCGCCGTCTCCGCTGCCCGCGCTGCCCGCGGCCAAGGGAGACGAGTACGTGGTGCAGGCCGGTGATACCTTGCGGCGCATCTCCCAGGCTGTGGGCGTCCCGGTGGAGCAGCTCGCGCAGCTCAACGGACTGAGCGACCCGAACGCGATCGGGGTGGGCCAGAAACTGCAGGTCCGACCGAAGGCGAAACTCTACACCGTCCAGCCGGGCGACACCCTGAACAACATCGCCCAGACGCTCGGGACCGACCGTTCAGCTTTGCTCGCCGCGAACGACATCGCCGACCCGGACGTGCTGACCCCAGGTCAGCTCATCCGGCTCCCCGCCTAGCACGCTGTACCGCCCCCGCGACTTCCTGCTCGCGATCCCGGAGCGCACGCGGCCGCTGCTGCCCGAGGAGTTCCAGAGGTTCGATCACCGGCAGCGCTGGTCGCTCGTCCAGCTCTGGTACGGCTCGCCGCGCATCCACTACGAGGTCTGGTTCCACCGGCGCATCGACCGGATCGAGGTTGGACTTCATTTCGAGGCCGATTCCGCGACGAACGAGCGGCTGCGCGCCTACTTCGAGGAGAACGTGCTTATCGCCAAGGCTCAGCTCTCCGAACGGGTCGAGGCGGAGGGGTGGGATCGCGGGTGGGCGCGCGTCTACGAGATGCTTCCGCTCGAGCCGCTCGACGATTCGTTCTTGGAGCGCGTCGCCGCGCGGTTGGCCGGTTTCATCACGACCTTACAACCGCTCGTCGCGGACGCGATGGGCTAGCATGGCGATGGTGAAGACGGCCGGCACACTCGACCTCTACGCCGAGCTTGGTATGCGTCGGGTAGTCAACGCCTCGGCGACGCTGACCCGGCTCGGCGGCTCGCTGATGCCGCCGCCCGTGATCGAGGCGATGGTCCAGGCGTCGCGCTCGTTCATCGACCTACCCGAGCTACAACGTCGCGTCGGCGAGCGCATCGCGCGCGCGACCAAGAACGAGGCCGCTTACGTCTGCTGCGGGGCGGCCGCCGGGCTGACACTTGCGACCGCCGCGTGCGTCACAGGCACGGACCCAGCCAAGATCGGCCGGCTGCCGCGCGACCTCGACGGTCTGAAGGACGAGGTCGTGGTCCACAAGAGCCAGCGGAACGGCTACGACTTCGCCGTCCGACAGGCGGGCGTGCGGCTCGTCGAGATCGGCCCCTCCGTCGCCGAGCTGGACCGCGCGATCGGCGAGCGCACCGCCGCCGTGCTGTACTTTGCCGGTCGGCTCGCCGAGGGCTCGCTCCCCCTCGAAACTGTCGTCGAGGTCGCGCACCGGCGCGGCGTCCCAGTCGTTGTGGACGGCGCCGCCCAGATCCCGCCCATTGCGAACCTTTGGGCCTATACCCAGGCCGGCGCCGACCTGGCGACCTTCAGCGGCGGCAAGGGGTTGCGCGGCCCCCAAACGAGCGGCCTCATCCTCGGCCGCGCCGACCTGATCGAGGCCGTCCGCCTCAACGGCCCGCCCAACCAGGCGATCGGGCGCCCGATGAAGGTCGGCAAGGAGGAGATGCTGGGCCTCCTGGCCGCCGTCGAGTGGTCGCTGAGCCTCGACGAGCCGGCGCTGCTGGCCCGCTACGAGCGGCAGGTCGCCCGTGTCGTCGACGCGGTGCGGAACATTCCCGGCGTCGCGGCGGAGCGGGACTTCCCGAGCGAGGCTGGTCAGCCGATGCCCCGCGCGCTGGTGAGGTTCGACGCCGCGGCCCTCGGCTTCGACCGCGACGAGGTTGTCCGCCGACTGGGCGAGGGCGATCCCTACGTCGAGGTCGCCAAATCGGGCGCGGACGGCATCTGGATCAACCCGCAGACGTTGGAGGACGGCGAGGAAGCGATCGTCGTCGACCGACTGCTGGCCGCGCTCGGCCAGCGACGAGGGAGGTAGCGGTCGTGGACAACATCATGGTGTTCAGCGGCAGCTCGCACCCCGAGCTCGCCGCCGAGATCTGCCGCTACCTCGGCGTTCCGCTGTCGCCGACGAACCGCACCCGCTTCTCCAACGACAACCTCGAGGTCCAGCTCGCCGAGAGCGTGCGCGAGCACGACGTCTACATCGTCCAGACGTTCAGCCCGCCGGTTCAGGAGCACCTGGTCGAGCTGCTGATGATGTGCGACGCCGCGCGCAGTGCCTCGGCGCGCCGTGTCACCGCCGTCGTGCCCTACTATTCCTACGCGCGCTCGGACAAGAAGGACAAGCCGCGCATCTCCATCGCCGGTCGGCTCTTCGCCGACCTGATGCACACGGCCGGCGTGTCGCGCCTGCTCACGATGACCCTCCATTCGCCGCAGGTGCAGGGATTCTTCCCGATGCCGGCCGACCAGCTCAGTGGCCAGCCGGCGCTCGTCCAGCACTTCGGCGTTCGCGAGCTCGCGAACACGGTCGTCGTGACGCCCGACATCGGCAACGCGAAGCGCGCGAGCCAGCTCGCGCGGAAGCTGGGCGTGCCGCTGGCGGCCGGCAACAAGCACCGCATCTCGGACGACCAGGTCGAGATCGAGGATATCGTCGGCAACGTGGGCGGCAAGCACGCCATCGTCTACGACGACGAGATCGCCAGCGCCGGGACGATCGTCGCAACGATCGAGCTGCTGCGCAAGCGCGGTGTAACCGGCGTAACGATCGCGACCGAGCACGGCGTCTTCTCGGGGCCAGCGATCGAGCGGCTCCGCGATCTCGGCGTCGCCGAGATCATCACGACCAACACGGTGCCGATCCGACCGGAGAAGCGGCTGCCGAACATGCGGGTCCTCTCGGTCGCGCCGATCTTCGGCGAGGCGATCCACCGCATCAACACGGGCGAGTCGGTCTCCGCCATCTTCTGATTGGCGTCCGGTGCTGCTCGCCGTCAACATCAACAACACGCACGTGACGTTCGGCGTGTACGACGCCGAGCGCTCCCTCGGAACCTGGCGCGTCCGTACCAACCCCGTCCGCACCGCCGACGAGTACGCCGTGCTCCTGCGAGAGTTCTGTGCGGTCGGCGACGTCGCCTTCGACGATTTGACGGACGCGGTCGTCGGCTCGGTCGTGCCCACCCACACGAGCCAGTTCGTCGAGCTCGCCGAGCGCTACCTGAGCACGCGGCCCGTCGTGGTCGGGCCAGGCATCAAGACCGGGATCCGCCTCCAGGTCGAGAACCCGCGCGAGGTCGGGGCGGACCGCATCGCGAACACGGTGGCCGCGCACCGGCTCCACGGCGGGCCGGCGATCGTCGTCGACATGGGCACGGCGACGACGTTCGACGTCGTCTCGAGCGAGGGCGATTTTCTCGGCGGCGCGATCGCACCCGGGCTCGAGATCTCGCTGCTGGCGCTGGCCGAGCGCGCCGCCCTCCTGCACCGCGTCGACCTCGTGCGGCCGCGTTCCGCGATCGGGAAGAACACCATCACCAACATCCAGTCCGGCACCGTCTTCGGCTACGTGGGCCTCGTCGAGGGCGTCGTCGCGCGCGTCCGCGCCGAGCTGGGGCCGTGCAAGGTCATCGGCACCGGTGGGCTGATCGGCGTGGTCGCGCCGGAGACGAGCGCCATCGACGTGATCGACCGTCAGCTCACGCTCCAGGGCCTTCGATTGCTGTGGGAGCTGAACCGATGAACAGCCCGGTTGCTGGCAAGAACGTCGTCCTCTGCGTGACGGGCTCGATCGCCGCGTTCAAGGCCGTGCAGCTCGCCAGCGACCTGGTGAAGGCGGGCGCACTCGTCGATGTGGTGATGACCGAAGCGGCCACAAAGTTCGTGACGCCGCTCTCGTTTCGTGCGATCACCCACCGGCCGGTCGTGACCGACCTGTGGGCGCCCGACGCCGAGCTCGAGATCGGCCACGTCACGATCGGCCGCCGCGCCGAGGCGGTCGTCGTCGCCCCGGCGACCGCCGACGCGATCGCGCGCCTGGCGCTCGGATTGGCTGCCGATGCCGTCGGAACGACTGCGCTCGCCACGACGGCGCCTCTGCTCGTCGCGCCGGCGATGGAGCCGAATATGTGGGCCCACCCCGCGACGCAGGCGAACGTGGCGGTCCTGCGCGCTCGGGGTGCCGAGGTGATGGAGCCGGGCGAGGGACGGATGGCGTCCGGCCACCTCGGACGCGGCCGCCTCCCCGAGCCACCGGAGATCCTCGCCGCGATCGACCGGCTCCTCACGCCGCGCCCGCGGGACTTCGCCGGCTGCCACGTCGTCGTGACTGCCGGCGGCACGCAGGAGCCGATCGACCCGGTGCGCTTCATCGGCAACCGTTCGTCCGGCAAGATGGGCTTCGCGGTCGCCGAGGCGGCGCGCGATCGTGGCGCCCGCGTCACGCTGATCGTCGGCGCCTCGGCGGTCGGCCCGGCCCCGTCGAACGTCGAGGTCGTGCCCGTCGCGACGACCCTCGATCTGCAGTCCGCTGTCCAAGCGGCGATCGTCGACGCCGACGCGCTCGTGATGGCCGCGGCGCCGGCCGACTTCCGCGTTGCCGCCGCGAGCGACCACAAGATCAAGCGAGCACGCGACGAGATCGTGCTGAGGCTCGTGCCGAACCCGGACGTCCTCGCCTCGATCGCCGACTGGCCGGGCTTCAAGGTTGGCTTCGCGGCCGAGACGGACGACCTCATCGCGAACGCGCAACAGAAGGTAGCCTCCAAGAAGGTCGATCTGATCGTGGCCAACGACGTCACTGCGCCGGGCAGCGGGTTCGGCACCGACACGAACCAGGTCACGTTCGTCTTCGCTGATGGCCGCGTCGAGCCGAAGCCCCTCATGCCGAAGCGGGCGGTCGCGGACGCGATCCTGGACGTAGTCGCTACAGGACTGCGTCGAGGCCCCGCGCCTTGAGCTCGTCCACGACGCGCTTTACGTCCTGCGCCCGGCTGCGCGGCACGACGAGGAGCGCGTCGTCGGTATCCACGACGACGAGGTCGCCGACGCCCACCGCCGCGAGCACTTTGCGGGGGTTCGACGACCACAGGTAGCTGCCCTCGGCGTCCACCCGGACAGTTGGACCGCTGTCGCCCCGGCGCACCGCTCCCATCGCCGACCAGTCGCCCACGTCGAGCCAGCCGAGGTCGGCCTCGATGACCACCCGGTTCGTCGCCTTTTCGAGGATGGCGTAGTCGATGGAGATGCGCGGCAGCTCCGAGAAGGTCGCGAGCGCGCGGTCGGGGTCTCTTTCGAGCATGCGCTCAGTGGTCTCGAACCGCTCGACCGACCCAGGCTGGTGCTGACGGAACAGGTCGCGGATCACCGACGCGCGCCAGGTGAACATCCCAACGTTCCACAAGAAGCGGCCGGAGCGCACGTACTCGGCCGCCAGCTCCGCGTCCGGCTTCTCGTGGAACTTGATGACTTCGAACGCGACGACGCCCTCGCCCGTAGCGACCTGGCGGCCGCGCTCCACGTAGCCGTAGCCGGTCTCGGGGTAGGTCGGCGCCGCCCCCACGTTGACGATCGGCCCGTCGGCGGCGATGCGGCTGGCCAGCGCGACCGCCGCGTCGAACTGCTGGCCATTGCGGATGATGTGGTCTGAGTGGAACGCCGTGAAGACGGCGTCTGGGTCGTGGCGCAGCAGGCGCGCCATCGCCAGGCCGACGGCCCCCGCCGAGTCGCGCGCGATGGGCTCGACGATAACGTTTCCAGGTGGCAACTGCGGCAGCAGCTCGCGCATCGATCGCTCGTGGAGCCGCCCCCCAACCAGCCAGATCCGGTCGGGCGGCGCCGAGCGGCGCAGCCGCTCGTACGTCTCGACGAGCAGCGGCTTGTCGCTGGTCAGCGGCAGGAACTGCTTCGGCATCGCCTGGCGCGTAAGCGGCCACAGGCGCGTTCCGGCCCCGCCGCAGAGGATCACCGCGTGGTACATGGGATCGCGATGCTAACACGCGGCCGTATAATCGCGGACGGCCGGAGACCCGCGCCGACGGGCTTCGAGCTCCGCAGAAGGGAATACAGCTATGGGCGTAACAGCCGTCGATCTGCCGCGTATGAAGGCAGGCGGCGAGCGCATCACGATGGTGACCGCCTACGACTACCCGACCGGGCGGTTGGCCGACGCGGCCGGGGTCGACGCGGTGCTGGTAGGCGACACGCTCGGCATGGTCGTGCTCGGCCACGCGACGACGATCCCGGTGACGATGGAGGCCATGCTCCACCACACCGCCGCTGTCACCCGAGCGGTCGAGCGCGCGCTGGTCGTCGCGGACATGCCCTTTTTGAGCTACCAGGTGACCGTCGAAGAGGCGATGCGGAACGCGGCGCGGCTGATCCAGCAGGGCGGCGCCGGAGCTGTGAAGATCGAGGGCGGCTCGGCGCTCGCGCCGACCGTCGCTCGGATCGTCGGCGCCGGCATCCCGGTGATGGGCCACGTCGGGCTCACGCCCCAATCAGTTCACCAGCTCGGCGGCTTCCGACTCCAGGCGAAGACCTCGGCTTCGGCGCAGCGATTGATCGAGGACGCTCGAGCGCTGGAGGATGCCGGCGCTTTCGCCGTCGTGCTCGAGCTCGTGCCCGCGCCGCTGGCCCAACGTGTGACCGAGCTTTTGAGCATCCCGACGATCGGGATCGGCGCCGGGTCTGGCTGCGACGGACAGATCCAGGTGCTGCATGACCTGATCGGCCTGGTCGGCGAACCGGAGACGGCGCACCTGCCGCGCCACGCGCGCCGCTACGCTGAGATCGGCGTCGCGATCCGCCAGGCGCTCGCCAGCTACGTCGCCGACGTGCGCGCCGGCCGCTTCCCCGAGGCAGCGAACGCCTTCGAAGGACCGCCCGAAGTACGCCGCTTCGTCGACCAGGACCGGGCCCGCGGCCAGGTCGTCAAGCTGCCCGCCTAACCTTTGCGCATCGTCGAGACGCGGGACGACATGCGCACGGCGCGCAGCGGCCTGCCGGAGCCGGTAGGGGTCGTCCCGACGATGGGCTACCTGCACGAGGGGCACGCCGCGCTGATTCGCCGCGCGCGCGACCAATGCGCGTCGGTGATCGTGACGCTCTTCGTCAACCCGAGGCAGTTCGGACCGAACGAAGACTTCGCCCGGTACCCGCGCGATTTCGCCCGTGACCGCGCCCTCTGCGAGTCGCTGGGGGTCGACCTGCTCTACGCGCCGTCCGTCGACGAGGTGTACCCACCTGGCTTCGCCACGAGCGTCGACGTTTCCGGGCTGTCGGAGCAGTGGGAGGGTGCCCACCGCCCGGGCCACTTCCGCGGCGTCGCGACCGTCGTCGCGAAGCTGCTGATCGGGACCCGCGCCGACCGCGCGTACTTCGGCGAGAAGGACTACCAGCAGCTCCAGGTGGTCAAAAGGCTCGTCCTCGACCTCGAGATCCCCACCGCGATCGTGCCTTGCCCGACCGTCCGCGAAGCCGACGGCCTCGCGCTCTCGTCCCGCAACGCCTACCTGACGCCCGACGACCGCCCGCGTGCGACGGCGCTCCACCGCGGCCTGATGGCGGCTCGTTCCGCCCTCGCCGGGGGCGAGCGCGACGCGAGGCGGCTCGCCGACTCGATCTCCCAAACCGTCGTCTCGGCCGGACTGACGCTCGACTACGCCGCGGTCGTCGACCCCACGACGCTCGCGCCGCTCGACCGGGTCGATCGGCCGGCGCGCGCGCTCGTCGCGGCCCGCCTCGGGCGCGTCCGCCTGATCGACAACCTAGAGCTGGCGTAGCGGTGCCGCCCGAGCCAGCCTATTGCCAGACCTGTGGCGCGCCGGTCGTCGCCGAGGGCGATCGGTACCGGTGCACGCGTTGCGCCAGGCGTCATTACGTCAACTCAAAGCCCTGCGCGGGCGCACTCGTGGTCCGGGACGGCCGCGTCCTGCTGGTAAAGCGCGCGTTCGAGCCGTTCAAGGGATGGTGGGACGTGCCGGGCGGCTTTCTGAACGCCGGCGAGCACCCGGAGGAAGGCGTCAGGCGGGAGCTGCGAGAAGAGACGGGCCTCGAGGTCGAGCCCCGCCGCCTCGTGGGTATCTACATGGACACATACGGCGACGACGGCGATCCGACCTTGAACATCTACTACGAATGCGCGGTCGTGGGCGGCGAGCCGAGGCCGGCCGACGACGCGCTCGAGATCGGGTGGTTCGCGCCCGACGCGCTACCCGAGCAAGTCGCCTTCGCCAATGCGCACGCCCTGCTCCGCGATTGGCGCGCGGGCCGCTAACGCCAACGGCCGAGGGATGTCCGACCAGCGAGGAGCACCCACCGACCGAGGTCGTCAGGCCCTCCGCACCGCGAGGTAGATCGTCGATCCCGGGGCGACGGAGGCGCCCGCGCTCGGCGTTTGGCTGAGGACAGACCCGACCGCCACGGACTGGAGCACCTGCTGCGGCACCTGCCCAGGACCCTGGTAATTCGGGTACGTGTTGTTCAGCCCGGCGTCCTGGATCAGCTTGCGCGCCTGGGCCTCCGGCAGCCCGACGAGCGACGGCACTTTCACCTGGCCGGGCGGCGCCTGCGCCGTGGTCGACGGCGCGGCCGGCGGCGTCGTGGCCGGGCGAGCCGGCGTGACCGTCGCGCTGGCCAGCGGGCTCGCGGTCGCCTGCGGCGTCCCGGTGCCGACCGGCGTCCCGGTGGTCGACGCGGTCGGCTTCGGCGTCAGCCCCTTGGTGCCGACGAGCATGACGTTCCGTGATGGCAGGTATTTGTTCGTGTAGGTCAGCTCGTCGAGCGTCTTGCCGTTCATCTTGATCAACCGGGTCACCGTGACCGAGAAGCCGTCCTCGGCGTGCTCGACCAGGAGCTCGCGGCCCGGCGGCATCGTCGGGTCGTCCTGCTTGACCATCGTCTGGGTCGTCTTGACGACGTCGAAGATCTTGGGCTTGGCCACCTCGACCGTCCAGCCAGGGTCGACGCCGTAGATGACGAAGCCGATGTTCGAGCCGTCGAACCACGAGTCGAGCCGGATCCAGTCGCTTGACGTGTTCTTGAACTTCAGGTCGACGCCTGGATCGTCCACCGTCGCGTCCATCCCCACGCGGCCGGAGGGTGGGACCCCGTATCGGGCGATCCAGTAGAGGTGGTAGTGCCGCTCGACGAACGGGAACCCGGCCCAGAAGGCGGCCTGGAACACAGTCGTCGCGACCTGGCAGATGCCACCCGCGACAGATGGGACCGTCTCCGGCTTATCGTCGCTCATCGTAATGCCGTAGCCGATGCGGAACCCGGCCTTGAGCGTCGTCGGACCGACCGCCTGGTTGAACGAAAAGATGCCCCCGGGTGGGACCTTCGCCCCATCGAGCCGCTTCGCGGCCAGCTCGACGTTCCACGCCCGCTCTGGGATCGACCCGGCGTACGACGTCTGCGCCGAGCCAAGCTTGTCCTTGAGCCGCGCCGGATCGTAGGCCAGGGGCGTCGCGGTAGGCGTGGCGCTAGGGCCGGTCGTCGCCACCGTCGTCGCCGTCGCCGCCGGGGTCGCGGTCGCGTCCGGCGCCACACCGTTCAGCAGCGGCACGCTCTGCGTGGCGGTCGGCGGCAAGACCGTCGGAACCGCCGCCGCGACCGCGGCCGCCCCACCACCGTCGACTCCGCGAGCGGGCGCGACCGCGGGCACACCGGCGACCGGCGCCGACGGGCTCAGCCCGCTGGACGCGCCGGACGAAGCTGCCGCGGGTGTGGCCCCGCCGGAGCTGCTCGGGCGACCGGCGCAGGCCGCCACTAGCACCCCGACACCAGACGTTCCTACGAGGGCGAGGAGGTGGCGGCGGCTTACGAGCGGATCGGTCGATCGTCTGCTGGGTGTGGTCACGGGGGCTCCGGGAAGGGTCTCTCGGCTCGCCAGCCTAGCATATGGCGGCGTTTGAACACTAGGAAGGAAGCTACTGCCGGATTGCTCCCAGTTTGCTGGTCATGCCGCCGTCGACCCAGATGATCTGCCCGGTGATGTAGCTGGCGCCCTCGGTACAAAGGAACGCGGCGAGCGGCCCGATATCGCTCGGGAAGCCCACGCGGCCAGCCGGGATGCGGCTGCCCCAGTCTTCACGGCTGTAGCCGGGAAAGCCGAAATAGCGCTCGACCTCGATGGCCCCGGGCGCGATCGCGTTCACCTGGATGTTGTGCGGTGCCAGCTCGATCGCACAAGCCTTCGTGAACATGTTGATGCCGCCCTTGCTCGCTTCGTAGTGAGCGTGGTTCGGCACCGCCGCGAAGGAGTGGACCGAGCTGAGGTTGACGATCCTGCCACCGCTGCCCTGCCGGATCATCTCCTTCGCCGCCCGTTGGGTGCAGAAGAACATCCCGCGCAGGTTGATGTTTAGTGTCTTGTCCCACTCCTCTGGCGTCATCTCGAGCAGAGGGTGTGGCTCCGTGATGCCTGAGTTGTTGACGAGGATGTCGACCCGGCCGAACCGGCCGAGGGTCGCGTCGAAGAGTGCCTGAACCTGCGCGAAATCGCGGACGTCGCACGGACTGACCATGACGTTTTCGCCGGCCAGCTTCTCGGCGCCCGCCCGGTTAGAGTAGTAGCTCGCGACCACCCGTGCACCAGCGTCCACGAGTGACTGAACGATGCCGGTGCCGATGCCTGTGCCTGCTCCGGTGACAACCGCCACTTTGCCTTTGAGCGCGTCTCTTGCAATCATCGAGGGCACATTATGCACAGCAGCGGTCGCGTCGACGCAGCGGTCATCGCCGGGCTCGACCGGGCGGCGAGCTTCCTCGTCGATCACTGGCTCGCGCTCTTCAACAGCGTCGTGGCACTCTACGTCGCGCTGCCGGTGGTGGCGCCGCTGCTGTTGGTCGCCGGGGCCCGCGTCCCGGCCGACTTCATCTACTGGCTCTACAGCTACGCCTGCAACCAGCTCCCGACCCACTCGTGGTTCCTGTTCGGCTACCAGATGGCTTTCTGCCAGCGCGACACAGCGATCTACCTGTCGCTCCTGGTGGGCGGGATCTTGTACGGGCAGCGGCGGTATTGGACGCGCGGCCTGCCGTTCTGGATGTACGTCCTGCTCGCGCTGCCGATCGCGATCGACGGCGGGACCGCCACGCTCGGCTGGCGTGAAAGCACGCCGCTCTTGCGCACGCTAACCGGCGCGCTCTTCGGCCTGGCCAGCGCCTGGTACCTCTACCCGCTCATGGATCGTGCGCTCGCCCCGTTTTGTGAGGTTCCGACGCACAGTGTGTTTCTCGAAGGACATCCCGCCCTGCCAGGGCGCACGAGGAGGTGACATGAGCCCTCGCCCGATTCCGGTCGCGCTGCTCGACGAGCTGATCATCGAGACCCCGTCCAAGATCCTCCTTTTCGTCGTCGACGGGCTTGGCGGGCTGCCTGACCCGGCGACGGGCCGCACTGAGCTCGAAACCGCGAACACGCCGGCGCTCGACCGGCTGGCAGCGCGCTCGATCTGCGGGCTGTCCGAGCCCGTCGGCGCAGGCATCGCACCGGGCAGCGGCCCCGGGCACCTCGCGCTCTTCGGGTGGGACCCGGTGAAAGACCTGGTCGGCCGGGGCGCGTTATCGGCGCTCGGCGTCGACTTCCCGCTTCAGCCGAGCGACGTCGCGGCGCGGGTCAACTTCGCCACCGTCGACGACGCCGGCAACGTCTCCGACCGACGCGCCGGCCGCATTTCGACCGAGACCAACCGTCGGCTGGTGGAGAAGCTGCGGCGCGTTCGGGTGCCCGAGCTCGAGGTATTCCTCGAGACGGAGAGCGAGCATCGCGCCGTTGCCATCTTCCGGGGCCGCGACCTCTCCGATCAGCTCGGCGACACGGACCCGCAGCAGACCGGCGTCCCGCCGCACCCGGTCGTCGCGCACGCGCCGGAAGCGAAGCGAACCGCCGAGCTCGTCAACGGCTGGATCGACGCCGCCCGGGAGGTGCTCGCCGGCGAGCACCCCGCCAACATGGTGCTGCTGCGCGGCTTCGCGAAGCATCCGGATCTCGGCACGTTCGAGAGCCGCTACAAGCTGAAGGCCGCCGCCGTCGCCGTCTACCCGATGTACCGGGGCCTTGCCCGCCTGGTCGGCATGGACGTGCTGAGCACCGGCAAAACGCTCGCCGACGAGGTCGCGACCGTGAAGGAGCACTGGAACGACTACACGTTCTTCTACCTGCACCTGAAGGCCGCCGACGCGGCCGGCGAGGACGGCGACTTCACGCGCAAGGTCCAGGTGATCGAGGAGGTCGACGCCCACGTCGGCACGCTGCTCGAGCTCGAACCCGACTGCCTTGTGATCACGGGGGACCATTCGACGCCGGCGCGGCTGAAGCAGCACTCCTGGCACCCAGTGCCGTTCCTGCTCCATTCGCCGTGGGAGATACCCGACGGATGCGACCGGTTCGGCGAGCGCGCCTGCGCGAAAGGCGCGCTCGGAACGTTCCCGGCGCAGGCCGCGATGCAGCTCATGCTGGCGGCCAGCCTGAAGCTGACCAAGTACGGGGCGTAGCCGAAATTCGGTTCACTTGAGGCCGTCGGTCGTGCGAAACGGCCCCACCCACGTCCCCTCTTCCTCTCTCGGAACGGGCCAGGGCGAGGGCGTGACACCCGGTCGCCACTGCTCGAGTGAACCGTATTGGGCCTCGCCGGCCCTAGAACGCCGGCCCGGTGGTGTCGTCCCGAGGAGGGACGATGAGGGGTCTCGGCCGTCGCGACGGCCGAGGTTCCTCTCTGGTGAGACGGCGCCCGGTGCTAGGCCAGCCAACGCGCGCGCGCCGGCGCACGGCGCGCGGGCCGAGGTTGCTCGCTCCGCTCGCAACGACAGCCGCGACCGGGCCGGCGAATAATGGGCCGGTGTTCTAGCCGCCGAAGTACAGGCTCTTTTCGTACTCGGCGGTCTCGGGGGCGTCACTCGCGTGGACGATGTTCCGCTCCACCGTCAGCGCGAAGTCGCCCCGGATCGTGCCGGCCGCCGCCTCGTTCGACTTCGTCGCGCCGACCATCCGCCGAACGGTAGCGATCGCGTCCGGCCCCTCGACGAGCGCGACCACGACGGGCCCGGACGTGATGTACTCGACCAGGCCCTCGTAGAACGGCTTGCCCTTGTGAACGGCGTAATGCCGTTCGGCCAGCGCGCGGTCGATGTCCATCATCCGCAGTCCGCGGATCTTGAAGCCGCGCCGTTCGAAGCGCCCGATGACTTCTCCAATTAGGCCGCGCTCGACCCCATCGGGCTTCACGATGACGAGTGTCTGCTCCAACTTGTTCCTTTCGGCGTTCTCTGTATTCGCGATAGGACGTCAGCCACCCGCGCAAGCTCGCCGCGGACGGCGTCGCGCTCGGCCGACCGCTCCGCGATCGCGCTCAAGACTAGATCACCCAGCCCACAGAGATACACCGAATAGGTCGTCGTTTCGATCGTCGCCGCGTGGACCTTGCCGAGTGCCAGCCCCGGCAGTGCCCGGTCGACCGCGCCGAAGATCGCGGCGATCGTCGCCGAGCGCAGCTCGGCGAGCTCGGGCGGGGCCGTCTGGCCAGTCGACGCGACCGGGAGCCCGTCCGCCGTCGTGAGGGCCGCCGCGACGACGCCTTCGACCCGTGTGAGACGCGTCAACAGGACCGCGATGGGCGATAAGGCGGCTGCGCTCGTCATCGCTCGCTATACATCCGTGCGTGGATACGGTCGTGGCGGCCCTGCGTGAGCGCATGGTGCCCTGGTACGAGATCAACAAGCGCGATCTGCCCTGGCGGCGCACGAGCGATCCCTACAAGCTGGTCGCCGCGGAGCTGATGCTGCAACAGACCGGCGTCGATCGGATCGCGCCGCGCTGGGTCCGTTTCGTCGAGCGGTTCCCGAGCTGGCAAGCGGTCGCCTCGGCGACCGTCGGCGACGTGATCCGCGAGTGGCAGGGACTCGGCTACAACCGCCGCGCCGTCAGCCTGCACCGGATGGCGCGCGCGGTCGTCGAACGGTTCGGCGGACACCTGCCGGCCGACCGCGGCGAGCTGCTGAAGCTGCCCGGCGTTGGGCCGTACACCGCGAATGCCATCCTCAGCTTCGTCCACAAGCTCGACGAGCCGGCGATCGACGTCAACCTGCGCCGCGTCATAGGGCGTCTCGCGTTCGGTGACCCGGGCGCGCCGATCGCGGACGTCGAACGCGTTGCCCGGGCGGCGATCCCGCCCGGCCGCGGCTCGGACTGGAACCAGGCGCTCATGGATCTCGCGGCATTGCACTGCACGCTGCGGCGACCGAGCTGCCTCTTGTGCCCACTGCGCGATGTCTGCAAAACCGCCAACGGCGCGGTGGCCGCTCCGCCGCCGCGGCTCGCGCGCGCCGCCGCCGAGCGCCGCGCTGGCTACTACCAGTCCACCCGATACCAGCGGGGTAAGGTCGTCGACCTGCTCCGCGACGCCGACACGCTCAGCGCGGCCGAGATCGGTGAGCGCCTCGACGCGGATCCGCTCGCCGGAAGCTACGAGCTCGGCGCTCTCCTGGCTGGGCTCGTGCGCGACGGCCTGATCGAGGAGGGGGTGCCGGCCGGCTGCTACCGGCTCCCGTAGCGCGCCGTGTTTACGCAACGGCGGCCGGTTGCTGGGCGGCGGCCTGGTTGTACTCTTCGATCGCCTTCTGGAATCGACCGCTCCGCATGTACGCGTCGCCCAGCGCCCTGCGGAGCCCCCCGTGAGAAGGCGCCGCGTCGACCAGCCGGCACAGCTCTCCGACGAGGTCGGGCGCCGCCTCCGCGTGGGCCCGGAGCAACCGCCGGTACGCCTCGGCCGCTTCGTCGAGGTCGCCGAGCGCGGCGCGCGCGCGCGCACGCTCCAGTGCGACCGTGAGGTCCGCGTCGACGGAATCGGGTTCGGCGACGACGAGCTTGGGCGAGGGCGTCTGGGCGCCCGGCCGCGCGTCGAGGCCCTGCCCTGCCCGGTCGAGTCCCGCGCCGTCGAGCACGACCTCCTGCCACGCGCCCGCTGTCGTAGTGCCGCCGGTTGCCTCGGCGAGCGCCGCCTCGAGGCGGGCGACCGCGTCGGCGTCGAGCTCCACTTCCTCGCCCAGCAGGTCCGCCCACTCGGCGTAGAGCTCCGGGTCCAACCCGCCCGGCAGCGCCTCCCGCTCGCCCGACTCGCCCTTCGTAAGCCACCGCGGCACGGCCGCCGCTGCTTCCCCCTCTCCCTGGGAGAGGGCAAGGGGAGCGGCCTCCCCGGGGGCGGGCTCGGCCGCCCCCGGCACAGGCTCCGGGGCCTTGAAGGGCCGTTCGACAGGGTCGGCGGTAGGCTCCTCGGCCGGCGCTGGCGCCGGTCCCGGTGCCGCCTCGACCACCAACGACGAGCGGGCCAGCGCGGGCGTTGGCGCCGCATCCGCCGCGGGCAACCCAACCGGCTCCCCATCGAGCGCCACGTCGCCGCGGACGAGCGGCGGCGGTAGCGGCCGATCAGGGAACAACGTCGCGGCGACCAGGCACTCGGGATCGAGCGCCAGCGCGCGCGCGAGCAGCTTGCGTGCCTCGTCGGCCGCCCGCCCGCCGCCGTCCAGCCTCGCGTAGCCACGGATCAAGTTCGCCTTGAGGCAGTCGGGCGACTCGAGGAGGACCTCGGCCGCCACTTCGGCCGCCGCGGCCGTCCGCCCCAGCCGCCACAAGCACTCGGCCTCGAGCACCATCAGATCGAGCCGCTCAGGCCGGTTAGCCCGCTCACGGCGGAGCTCGGCGAGGGCGCGGCGGTAATGGTGGCCGCGCCAGTAGACGCGCGCCAGACCGGCCCCCGACAGCTCGACGACGTCCACTGGGCGTCCCAGACGGTCGCCGCGCAGCCGCGCGATCTCGTCGGCGACGGCTGACTGCCCTGGACTGACGTCCCAGGCGACTTCGAGCTCGTACAACGCAGACTCGACGTCGCCGGCGTCTTCGAAGATCGTCGCTAGGCCCCAGTGGCCGATTAGACTCTCCGGATCGGCCGCGACGACACGCTCGAACAACTCGGCCGCCTGGGGCAACTGGCGCAACTCGCGGCGGGTTTCGGCGAGCAGGCAGCTCGCCTCCACGTGCTTCGGGTAGCGGGCCAGCACCTCCTGGCAGGGCGCTAGCGCGCTATCGGCCTGGCCGGTTATCAGTGCCTGCCGCGCCCGCTCGAGCGTCTCACGGATGGTACCCACGCAAACTCCCCCGGCGGTAGGTGGCTCCTAAGGAACCACACGGAACCCGGCCAGGGCTATAGGCCGGGGGTCCTAGGAAACGATCACCTTTTGGCCCTCTTTCAGGCCCTTGGTGATCTCGGTGTCGGTGTCGGTGACCAGGCCGATCTCGACGTCGACGTCGATCCGCCGCCCGTCGGCGTTGAGCACCTGCACGTACTTCCGGTTACCGAAACGCCGCAGCGCCGTGTTGGGGATGAGCAGCACGTCGTCCTTCGCCTGCGTCACGACCGTGACCTGGGCGAGCTGGCCGAGCCGCGCGCCCGGCCCGGGCGGGTTGAAGCTCATCCGGACCGCGTGCGGATTGCCGCCCGACAGCGGGCCCGAGCCCACGCCGGCGTCGAGGCTCGGCGTCCGGGTCACGCGGCCATGGATCTCCGTCGCGCCGAACGCGTCGGTGGTGACGATCGACTCCTGGCCGGGCTGGACCTTCGCGATGTCGGTCGAGTTGAATTCGGCGCTGACCTCCAGCCGGTTCGGGTCCGAGATGACCGCGATGGGCGTGAAAGCATCGAACTTATCGCCCTGCTTACCGGTGATGAACGTGATCACACCGTCGAAGGGAGCGCGCACGCGGGCCATCTCGAGCTGCGCCTGCAAGCCGTCGTAGTCGGCCTGGGCGACGTCGACCTTCTTTTGGGCCATCGCGACGTCGAAGCCGGTCACGTCGAGGCGGTTGTTCGCCGCAACCGCCTCCATCGCCGACTGCGCGTCGGCTAACGCGGCCTGCGCGCGGGCCTGCGCGGCGTGCGCCGCGTCGAGGTCCTCGCGCCGTGCGCCGGCGTTGACCTGGTCGAGCTTGGCCTGCGCGCTCGCTAGGCCCTGGCGCGCGCTCTCGACGGCTTGCTGCGCGGCCGTGACGTCTTCCGGCTTGGGTCCGGTGGTCGCAGAGCGGAGCGCGGCGAGGGCGGTCTGGTAGTCGGTGGTCGCCTTCTGCAAATTGACTGCCTCGGGGCGCGACGCGGCGTCCGGTCGGAACGCGATCCTGTCGTACGCCGCCTGCGCCTGCTGCACGGCCGCGCGTGTCTTCTCCACCTGCGCCTGCGCCGCGACGACCGCGTCCTGTTGTGGCGGCTGCTGGAGCAGGGCCAGCGCGGTCTGGGCCTTCTCCAGCGTCGCGCGCGCGTTGGCGACGCCCGCCTCGGCGGCGGCGCGGTCGGCGGGCAGCGGACCTTGTTCGAGCTTGGCCAGGTCGTTGTTCGCCTTCGTCAGCGCCGCCTGCGCCGCGACGACGTTCGCGGCAGCCGCGGCCTCGTCCGACTTGACGTTGGCGGCGTTCGCGATCTGGCGGCTGACCTCGATCTGCGCGCTCTCGACGTTAATGCGCGCGGCCTCGATCTTGAACTGCAGGTCGCCGGTGTCGAGCTCAGCAAGCAGGTCACCCTTCTTGACGGGCTGCATGATGTCGACGTTCACCGACTTCAGCCGGCCGTCGATCTTGAAGTAGAGCGGGGTCTCCTCCTTCGAGACGATGCGTCCGACGGTCTTGATCGTGTCGTAGATCGACCCACGCTGAACCTCGTAGGTCTGCTTGCCCTCGTCGGGCTTCTGGGGGATCGGCGTGGGAGTCGGCTCGTCGGGCGGCGAGAACGTCGCGCACGAGGTGAGCACCAACGTGAGGGCGAGGACGAGGCGGCGCACTAGCCCGATTGTATGAGCCTCCGCGACGAAGGGGCTATGTCCCCCAGAACCACCCTTTCCGAAACTCAACCGTGCGTGACCGATCGACAGCTCATCGCCCACCTCCTCCGCCGCGCCGGCTTCGGCGCGACGCCCGCCGAGCTCGACTTCTACGCAGGCCTCGGCTTCGACGCCGCGGTCGAGCGGCTCGTGACATTCGAGGCGGTCGACAACTCGGCGCTCGAGGCCGCTCTCGCCGCCAAGAGCTACGACCTGACCCAGGAAAGCCAGGCCGCGACGTGGTGGCTCTATCGGATGCTCTTCACCGCCCGACCGCTCGAAGAGAAGATGACGCTCTTCTGGCACGACCACTTCGCTTGCAACAACGCCAAGGTCGCTAACACGCCGTACATGGTCGTCCAGAACAACCTGTTCCGGGCGAACGCGCTCGGCAATTTCGCCGACCTCGTTCTCAAGGTCGCGCAGGACCCCGCGATGCTCGTGTTCCTGGACGGGCGCGACAACGTCAAGTCACACCCGAACGAGAACTTCGCGCGCGAGCTCATGGAGCTGTTCACGCTCGGCATCGGCAATTACACCGAGAAGGACGTGACCGAGGGCGCGCGTTGCTTCACAGGCTGGACGATCTCGAACGACCGCTTTTTCAACAACGTGCGCCAGCACGACGCCGGCACCAAGACGTTTCTCGGCCAGACAGGCAACTTCGCCGGCGAGGACGTGTGCCGCATCGTCTGCCAGCAGGCGGCCTGCCCGATCTTCATCGCCCGCAAGCTGATCAAGTACTTCGTCACCGACTCGCCGAGCGACGACTACGTCGCACGGATGGCCGACGTCTTCCGGTCGTCGGGCCTCGACGTCCGCACTCTGGTGGCGGCGATCCTGCGCTCGCCCGAGTTCAAGGACCCGGCGAACGTGCGCGGGCTGGTGAAGAGCCCGGTCGAGCTGTTGGTCGGCGCGATGAAGCACCTGAACGTTCAGGTGCTGCCGAGTGACTTCTGGTCCACGCTCCGTCAGATGCAGCAGGAGCTTTTCGAGCCACCAGGCGTCGACGGCTGGCACTGGGGCGAGGCGTGGATCAGCACGACGACCTTCCTCTTCCGCGCGAACTTCGCCCAACGGCTCACGTCCGGGACAGATCAGAACAAGCAGCCGTTCATCGACCCGGTCGGGATCGTCAACCAGGCCGGACTCACCACGAACGCGGCGATCGTCGACTATTTCGTCGATCGTCTGCTGGACGGTGATATGACGGCGGACGGCCGGCAGGTGATCGTCGACTGGCTCGACGGCGCGGCGAAGACGTCGAGCGATCGGCTCCGACGGCTACGCGGGGCGATCCACCTCATCCTGACCTCCGCAACCTACCAGCTCAACTAGGAGAGCGGCCGGTGTCCTACACGCGACGCGACTTCCTGCGCGCCGGTGCGCTGTTCGTCTCCATGAGCCTGACGATGCCGTCGTTCCTGGCCCGCACGATCCAGGCGACGTCGGACCGGGCGATCAGCGCCGTGTACGGCCGCCGCAAGATACTAGTCGTCGTCCAGCTCGGCGGCGGCAACGACGGATTGAATACCGTCGTCCCGTACGCCGATCCCGCGTACTACCAGGCGCGTCCCACGATCGGCATCGCGAAGAGCGCGGTGCTCCAGTTGTCCGATTACGTTGGGCTTCACCCCAACATGACCGGCCTGAAGGCGCGGTTCGACGCTGGACAGCTGGCCGTCGTTCAGGGCGTCGGCTACCCGAACCCGAACCGCTCCCACTTCCGCGCCACAGAGATCTGGCAGACCGCACAGCCCGACTCCCCGCCGAACGAGGGCTGGCTGGGGCGCTACCTCGACGCCGCCTGCTGCGGCGAGGACAAGCCGGTCGCCTCCGAGTCGATGGGCGTGGTCAACGTCGCCGACACCCTCCCGCTAACGCTCTGGACCGAGCACGTGCTCGTCCCGAGCATCGGGTCGACGAGCACGTTCAAGTTCCAGACCGACGGCGGCGAAGCGCCCGACGAGCGCCTCCAGCACCTCGACGCCTTCCGCAAGCTTTACGCGCAGTCGACCGCACCCCACGTGCACGACGACTTCGTGCGCAGCGTCGGCCGGAGCGCCGTCGACACCTCCGAGCAGCTCCAGGCAATCGCCAGAAGTTACACGCCGTCGGTGACCTACCCCAACACCACCTTCGCGACGCAGCTCAAGCAGGTCGCGCAGATCATGTCGGGTGACCTCGGTACGCGCATCTACTACGTCCAGCTCGGCGGCTTCGACACCCACGCGAACCAGCCGACGACGCAAGGCGGGCTTCTCAGGACGTTCTCGGACGGTATCCACGCCTTCCTGCGGGACCTGGAGGCGAAGGGTACAGCCGACGACGTAGCGATCCTGGCTTTTTCGGAGTTCGGTCGGCGCGTTGCCGAGAACGGCTCGCAGGGAACCGACCATGGCTCGGCTGCCCCCGTGTTCGTCGTGGGACCCGGCGTGAAAGGCGGGCTCATCGGCGCCCACCCGAGCCTGACCGACCTGAACAGCGGCGACCTGCGGTTCGCGATCGACTTTCGCTCGGTCTACGCCAGCATCCTGCGCGACTGGCTCGAGGGCGATCCAAAGGCAGTGCTCGGGGATTTCCAGCCGCTCGGGATATTGCCGCCACGGAACCTGGGCCCCGTCCCGCCGCCCGCGCCTGGCATGGCCCGCACCTACCTACAGTTCGCGACGAGCAACGCCCAGCCTTGAACGGTGTTGACCCGCGGCGTGTGCTTCGTGGGCGCGCACCGTGCGGGCGCCACGGCCCTGTGCGCCAGGTGATCCGCGTTGGCGTCGTGGCAATCGCTCTGCTGCTCGTCGCCGCGACCTCGGGCGCGGGCGCGGCGACTTCGACGGTGATCGAAACGGAGAACAACACGTTCTGGTCGTGGGCCGAGTACTCGTCGACGATCCACGTCAACGTCGGCGACACGGTGACGTGGGAGAACCACGATACGCACTACCACGACGTGACCGCCGACGACGGATCGTGGCGCTCGGGCAAGATGCCCGCCAACGCGACCTACAGCCATACCTTCACCACGCCTGGCGTGTACCGCTACAGCTGCACGCTTCACCAGGTGGACAACATGGTCGGGACAGTGGTGGTCAGCGTCCAGGGCAACCCGGCTTACGCGGTCAGGCTGCCCTCCATCGCTCGGTAGAATCGCGGTGTGCCCTTCGCGCCGCCGCGCCTGATCGAGCTGGTCCAGAGCGTCGACCCCGACGGGCCGCCCGACGTGCGCTGGATCGTTCCCCCGCCCGCGGCCGCGGCGCGCGGCCGGCTGGGGATCCTCCCTGGCTCCTTCAACCCCCCCACGGAGGCGCACGTCGCCCTCGCCCGCGCCGGCCGCGAGGCCGGCCTGTCGAGCGTGATCTACGTGCTGAGCAAGCGCACCGTGGACAAGGAGCGCGTAACGGGGATCCCTCTGGCCGACCGCCTCGAGCTGCTCGGCCACATCGCCGAGGCAGCCGGCGACGCGGTCGCGTTCGTCAACCGCGGTCTTTACGTCGACCAGGCTGCCGCGCTGCGCGCCGTGCTCCCCGATGCCAGAGCGCTGGTGTTCCTGGTCGGGTACGACAAGATCGTGCAGATTTTCGATCCTCGCTACTACGACGACCGCGACGCGGCCCTTCGCCGCCTGTTCGCCCTCGCGAGCTTCCTCGTCGCGCCGCGCGGCGATGCCGACGCCGACGAGCTCGCCGCGCTGATGCGTCGGCCGGAGAACGCGCCGTTCGCCGCGAGCGTGCGGCCGCTGCCGCTGTCGGAGGTGTACCGGGACCAGTCCTCCACCCGGGTGCGCGCCGGCGAATCGGACGACGTCCCGTTGGTCGTCGCTCGCTACCTCGACGCGTACCGCCCTTACGGTAGGTCGGGGTGACGCGCGCGTGCCCCCGCCTCCCGTAGACGCGCGTTGAGCGAGTCCTGCGCGGCTTGCAGGGCCGCCATCGCCGATCTCGCCGACCGCGCCGAGACGCTCGGATCGCGGCGTTCGCGGATCGCGGCGAAGAACTCGCCGTCTTGCACGGCGATCGCGTCGGCGTCGCCCTTCGGGACCAGCACCCGCTCCCTGTCCCTGAGCTCGCCGTCGGCGTAGAGGACTGTCGTTTCCTCCCCGATCACGAGGTAGTCGTGCACGGGGATGTGCGTGTTGTACGACATCGCCACGGTCACGAGCTGGTCGCGGCTCGTGCGCATCGCGAGCGTCAGATCCATCGGGATGCCCAGGTTGCCGCCCGGCAAGGCCACCTGCGCCGCCACCTCGACCACCTCACCACGGTCGGCGACGCCGAGCAGCCAGAGCGCGGCGTCGACGGCGTGGCAGCCGTGGTGCCAGAGCAGGTTGTCGGTCCAGCTCCGTCGCCGCCCCATCCAGTTGACGTTGGCGCGGCGCTGGAAGCCGTACCGGGAGACGACCGCGTGCGGGTGCAGCTCGCCGTTCGCGATCATCCGCCGCGCCTCCACGAGCGGCGGGTAGAACCGCTGGGTGTGGCACACCATCAGGCGGCGGTCGACCTCCTCCGCGAGCGTGGCCAGCCTGTCGACGTCGGCGAGGGACGTCGCGAGAGGGATCTCGCACAGGACGTGCTTGCCGGCGCGTAGCGCGCGCTCGGTCTGCTCCGCGTGCACGTCGGTGGGCGAGCAGACGATCACGGCCTCGATCGATTCGTCGGCGACGAGCTCGTCCAGTTCCGTCGTCGCGAGCGGCATTCCGAGCTCAGCCGCGAACAGCCTGGTCTCATCAGCCATGCGTCCCATGACACCGCGCAGGTCGTGGCCTCCAAGCGACCGCAGCGCGTGGACGTGGGACCGTGCGATGGAGCCATAGCCGACGAGCCCGACGTTCAACGACAATGCCCTCCTCGAAGGGGCGTGCCCGCGCGCCAGCGCGGGGCCACGCGGGTGAAAGGGCAGGCTTCTATGTTCACAGACGTGTACCACATCGGACTCCAGACCGACGACGCGGACGCCGCGATTGCTTTTTGCCAAAGGGCCTTCGGCGGGACAGTCAAGCAGCAGGCGACCAACCCGGACGGCAGCCGGCTGGTCTTCATGCGCCTGGGCAACACGGAGGTCGAAATCATCCAACCGGCCGACCGCTCGGTTCTCGGGGGGAAGACCGGGCTCATCCTCCACCACATCGGCTACGCGGTCGACAGCGTCGACCAAGCGCTCGCCGAGCTGGAGGGGAAGGGGTTCAAGCGCCTCTGGCCGGAGCCGCGGGTGAACGTCGAGGGCGCCCGGCTGATCTACATGGACCCCGCCTCGATGAACGGCTTGAACATGCACCTGACCGAACGGCCCAAAGTCTGATGCTGCCGGGCGTCGATCTCCAGCAGTTCCTCATCCAGGTCAGCTACCTGGGCATCTTCGCGATCATCTTCCTCGAGTCGTGCCTGCTGTTTTTCTTGCCCGGCGACAGCCTGCTCTTCACCGCGGGCTTCCTCGCCTTCCGTGGCGACCTCAGCCTGCCGGTGTTGATGGTCCTCGTCCTCGTCGGCGCAGTCGGGGGCAACAGCCTCGGCTACCTGCTGGGGCAGCGCGTCGGGCGCCGGCTGTTCTCCAACCCGCGGTCGAAGCTGTTCCAGCCACGCCACCTCGACCGCGCACACGCCTTCTACGAAAGGCACGGCGGGAAGACCATCGTCTGGGCGCGCTTCGTCCCGGTCGTGCGCACCTTCGCGCCGCTCGTCGCCGGCATGGGCGAGATGACCTACGCGCGCTTCGTGACCTTCAACGTGCTCGGTGGCGCGTTGTGGACCGTGAGCATGCTCGGCGGCGGGTACCTGTTCGGGAGCGCCCTCCCGGCCGAGGCGGTCGACAAGTACCTGCTGCCGGTGATCGCGGTCATCGTGATCGTCTCGCTACTCCCAACCGCTTTCCACGTTTACCAGGAGCGGCGCTCTACTTCACAGTGACCAGCTCCAGGTCGTAGACCGTCGGCCCGTCCGCGCCGGATTCGATGACCCGCCGGCGCCCACCCTCTCGCATGTTCGCGACACGGCCATCCCACTTGGGGTCGGTGCCGACGCGGAACTGGAACGCGGACGACCAGGCGAGGCAGCGTCCGCCGGCGCCGTAGGCTCGGTAGTCGACCACCGCCATCCGACCCGGCGACGCGAGCGGACCTCTTCCGAGCTCGACGTCCTGCCACTCCAGGCCGCGCCCGTCTCGTTGCAGCTCGTACGCGGGATCGTAGACCACGAACGATGCGGGCGCTTCATCGAGCGGCGCCGCGGTCGCGCGTCCCACCGCCGCGTAGCCGAGCGTGGCGAGCCCCCCGACCACCACCACGTCCAGCCCAAGCCACGCAACGCCTGGCGGCCGCACGCTCTCGAGGCGCCAGATCTGTGCGAGCGCCCACAGCGCGTAGAGCCCCGAGGCGAGAAACGCCGTCCGGCGCCAGCGCGCCGCGCCGGGGATGCGCCGCGACACGCCGAAGAGCACCAGCCAGTCGATCGCGCCCAGCACGAGCGCCACCGGGATCAGGATCGTGAGGCGCGCCCGCTCCGTATCGGGATCGAGCCCGAACCAGCCACCGACGACTTCCAGGCGGATGGAGTCGGCGCGCACCCACGTGAGCAGCGCGGCCTGCGCGAGCTCATAGACGGCGAGCGCGCCGAACGCCCACAGGGCGACCCGGCGCGCGCTCAAAAGAAGAAGGCGACCCTTTCGGAGTGGGTCGCCTTGTCGGCTAACGGGTGGAGGCGAGGGGATTCGAACCCCTGACCCCTGCGATGCGAACGCAATGCTCTCCCACTGAGCTACGCCCCCGCAGCGGCACCAAGTATAGCCCCGAGTCCGCCGCGGGAGCCAAGGCTCAGCCTGCCGCTGGCGGCTCCTTCCCGTCGAACGCGACGCTCGCGGCCGCGACGGGCTGCTCGACGTCCTGCTGCTGGCCCTGCAGCCGCGGCGGGCGCGGCTTCGGCGCGTAGCGCGGGATGTCGTCGCGCGGGGGCGGCAGCACGCCGAAGTCGATCGCCTTCGCCGGGGCGTCGAGGCCCGGGAACTTGAGGAACGGCTCCCCGGTTGGCGTCCGGCGCTTGCGCACCTCGCGGATGATCAGGTCGACTTCCTCGGCGTCGAGCTCCAACCGGTCGAGCAGCGACTCGGCGACCGCGATGCACTCGTCCCAGTGGTCGAGCAACAGCTGCTTGACCTCGCGGTACTGTTCGCGCAGCAGCTTGTCGATCTCGCGCTTGGTCGGCGCGTCCGGCACGACCTGCCCGAAGGCGAGGCCGGAGTAGAACGTGCCGTTCATGCCCCAGACGCCGAGATACAGACCGGCCAGGTAGGTCGCCTGGCGGAAGTCGGACGTCACGCCGTTGGTCGCCGACTCGCAGAACAGCTCCTCGGCCGCCCGGCTCGCGAGCGCGATCCGGATGTCGTTGAGGAAGTAGTCCTTGCTGTGGACGAGCCGCTCGATCGTCGGCCGCCCGGCGCTGAGGCCAAGCGCGCCGCCGTGGCGGATGATCGTGACTTTGGCGAGCGGCTCGTCGTTCAGCGAGCCGTAGTAATACTGGGCGATCGCGTGGCCCATCTCGTGGTAGGCGAGCAGCCGCCGCTCGTCCACGGTCTGCGACTTGAGCGGCTGGCGCAGGCCCCACTCGTGGACCTCGCGGGCGCGCTGCACGTCGAGGTAGGTGATCTTGCTGCGCCCGTTGAAGTGGGCGTTGACGACCGCCTCGTTGATGACGTGCTTGATCGCGACCGGCGTGTAGCCGATCGTGTCGTTCGCGAAGCGGTCCAGGTCCATCTCCTCGTGCTGGACCTTGTTCAGGTAGTAGGCGATGACTTCCTTGCGGCCGTCGAAGTCCGGCAGGTCCACCACGATCTTGCGGTCGAAGCGGCCGGGACGCAGCAGCGCGGCGTCGAGCGTCTCGGCGACGTTCGTGGCGCCCATCGTCAGGACCGCGGGGATCTCGGCCTTGCGTGTGCGGAGGCCGAGCTTGCGGAGCAGCTTCGCCTTCAGGCTGTCGTCCCGCGGCAGCGGGTCCATCTGGTTCAGCAGCTCGTTCAGCGCGCCGCCGCCGCCGCCGAAGAACCCGCCCATCGCGCCGCCGAACCCGCCGCCCATGCCGGAGCGGGCCCGCCCGATCGCGTCGATCTCGTCGATGAACAGGATGCACGCGCCGTACTTGCGGGCGAGCTTGCGCGCCTTGTTGTAGAGGCCCCAGACCCGCAGCACGTCCATGCCCCAGAACATGCCCTGGATGGACGGCGCGGACATGTAGCCGAACGGCACGCCGGCTTCCGTCGAGATGCACTGCGCCAGGTACGACTTACCGGTGCCGGGCGGGCCGATCAACAGCACGCCGCGCGTCACCTCGCCGCCCATCTGGCGGAACTCCTTGACGCCGCGCAAAAGCGTCACGACCCGGCGGGCGACCTCGAGCACCTCGGGGTTGCCGACGTAGTCCTTGAAGCCCACGCCGGTCTCGCCGGGCATGATCCAGTACATGCGCGGCCGACCCAGGAACCAGAACAGGGCGACGAACTGGACGATCATGAAGAGGATGGCGAAGAGGAGCTGGAACAGCATGTAGGCGCCGTACAGGATGTACTGCGACCACGCCGCCAGGTTCGGCAGCACGAAGACCCAGAACAGGACCAGGACGACCCCCAGGATGATGAAGGTCTTCCAGGCCCCCAGCAGCTTGCCGAAGAACCCGTCGAGCGCCCGCTCGATCTGGGCCAGCTCCGGATCCCGACGCCTGTTGTCGGGCTCGACGATTTGGACGCTCATCGGGTGCCTTCCTTACGAATCTCTACCCGCGACGCGTGCAAAGCGCGCGCCGCACCCAGCCAGGCTCATTCGATCCGCGAGATCTTCCCGTCCTTGGTGACGGTGAAGACGAAATAGACCTGCTCCAGCTGATCGGGGCCGCTGAAGCCGCGCCGCGTGAGCACGTAGAAAAGGTAATGGCGTCCATCCGACAGCGGGTAGTTGCCAATCATCGTGATGTCTTCGTAGCGCGCCCCGCGCCGCTTGGCGTCGTCGAGCCCGCTCTGGAGCACGTCGAGCGACCCGCCGCGCTGCTTCATGGCGTTGATGGCGTCATCCGACAGCGCGCTCCACATCAGCTTGGCGTCGAACTGCGTCAGCCCCTTGATGTAATTGTCGACCGCCGGAACGGACTCGGCCGTGATCGGTCCGACCTTGCCCGCCTGCGACTGGCGCAGCGGCTGCACCGTTGCCTGCGACGATCCGCCGACCGGCACCCAGCCCGGCAGCGATCCCGCCGGGATCGGCAGCCGGTTGACGTTCGCCAGCGCGATCCAACCCACCGCGACCACAGCCGCAGCCGCGACGACCACCCGACGACCCCGGATGAGCCCGAACAGCAGCAGCGCGATGACTCGGCGGACGACCCGGCCGGCGAAGCGAAGCAGGAACATAGCGCGAGCTCCTTCCGGAGGACCTGGACAGCAATTCTACTTTATGGTCGCCAGCTAAGACCTACCCTAGACGAGCCGGCCGCTTGGATGGTTAAACGCGAGTTAACCGTCCGTAAAATGTCCTCCGGCTAGAATTGCCACGAATCGTGTGAGGGTTTTATACTCTCGCGCGTGAAGTCGAACGACGGTGTGTTCGTCATCAGCGTGGCGGCGCGTCTCGTCGGGATGCACGCGAACACGCTGCGCAAGTACGAGAAGGAAGAACTGCTCGCGCCGGCGCGCACCGCCGGCAACCTTCGCCTCTATTCGGCCGAGGACATCAACCGCCTGCAGCAGATCAGGACGCTGAGCGAGGAGCACGGCATCAACGTCGCTGGCATCAGGCTCGCTCTCAGGGTAGGCGAGGAGATCCGTCGGCTTCGGGAAGAGGTCGCCGAATGGGCCGGAATGGACGACGAGGTGAGGCGCGAGCTGATCGGACGGCTCGATCGCGTGCTCGACGAGCTGGAGCTGACCGTCAACAACTAACCAAGGAGTAAGAACGAGCAATGCCAAAGGTCATAGGCATCGACCTGGGCACGACCAACTCGGTCGTCGCCGTGATGGAGGCCGGCGAGCCGTCGGTCATCGAGAACGCGGAGGGGTCGCGCCTGACGCCGTCGGTCGTCGCCGTCAACCCCCGCACCGGCGAGCGGCTGGTCGGCCAGGTGGCGCGCCGCCAGGCGATCACCAACCCCGAAAACACCATCTTCTCGATCAAGCGCTTCATGGGCCGGAAGTTCAACGACCCGGAGGTGGAGCGGGCCCGGAAGCACGTGCCCTACCAGGTCAAGGCCGCCAGCAACGGGGACGTGCGCGTGGTGATGGGCGGCAAGGAGTACTCGCCGCCCGAGATCAGCGCAATGATCCTCTCGAAGCTGAAGGCGGACGCCGAGGCCAAGCTGGGCGAGAAAGTCTCGCAGGCGGTGATCACCGTTCCCGCCTACTTCAACGACAGCCAGCGCCAGGCGACGAAGGATGCCGGCACCATTGCCGGCCTCGAGGTCCTGCGCATCATCAACGAGCCCACCGCCGCCTCACTGGCCTACGGCCTCGACCGCAAGGGCAAGGAGGAGACGATCGCCGTCTACGACCTCGGCGGCGGCACCTTCGACGTGTCGATCCTCCGGGTCGGTGAGGGCGTGTTCGAAGTCATCTCCACCAACGGCGACACGTTCCTGGGCGGTGACGACTTCGACCAGAAGGTCATCGACTGGATCTGCGACGAGTTCCGGCGCGAGCAGGGCATCGACCTGCGGCAGGACCGGATGGCGCTGCAGCGCCTGAAGGAGGCGGCCGAGAAGGCGAAGATCGAGCTCTCCAGCGTGCTGCAGACCGAGATCAACCTCCCGTTCATCACCGCCGACGCCTCCGGCCCGAAGCACCTGGCGCTGACGCTCACCCGCGCCAAGCTGGAGCAGCTGACCGCCGACCTGGTCGAGCGGACGGCCGGCCCCTGCCAGCAGGCGCTGAAGGACGCCGGCCTGACCGCCGCCCAGATCGACGAGGTCGTGCTCGTCGGCGGACAGACCCGCATGCCGGCCGTCGTCGAGAAGGTGAAGCAGCTCTTCGGTAAGGACCCGCACAAGGGCGTCAACCCCGACGAGGTCGTCGCTGTCGGCGCCGCCATCCAGGCCGGCGTCCTCAAGGGCGAAGTCAAGGACATCCTGCTGCTCGACGTTACCCCACTCACGCTGGGCCTCGAGACGTTGGGCGGTGTGATGACCCCGCTGATCCCGCGCAACACCACGATCCCGACCGCAAAGACCGAGACGTTCACGACTGCCGCCGACGGCCAGACGAGCGTCGAGGTCCACGTGCTCCAGGGAGAGCGGCCGATGGCGTCGGAGAACAAGACCATCGGGCGCTTCGTGCTGGACGGGATCCTGCCGGCGCCGCGAGGCGTGCCGCAGATCGAGGTGACCTTCGACATCGACGCCAACGGCATCCTCAACGTCTCTGCCAAGGACAAGGCCACCGGCAAGGAGCAGAAGATCACCATCCAGGCCTCCTCCGGGCTCTCCAAGGAGGAGATCGACCGCATGGTCAAGGAGGCCGAGGCGCACCGCGAGGAGGATGCCCGCCGCCGCGAGGAGATCGAGGAGCGCAACCGCGCCGACAACCTGGTCTACCAGGCCGAGAAGATGCTGCGCGATAACCCGGACAAGATCCCGGCCGACTCGAAGGCCCAGGTCGAGGGCAAGATCGCCGCGCTGCGCTCAGCGATCCAGTCCGGCAGCGTCGACCAGATCCGGTCGGCGCAGAGCGACCTCGCCCAGGCCATGCAGGCCGTCGGCCAGGCGGTGTACGCGGCTGGCCAGGCCGGCGCCGGCCCCTCCGCTGAGGGCCAGCCGGGCCAGGAGGGCGGCCAGCAGACCGGGCAGTCCGGCACCGTCGAAGGCGAGTTCCGGGAGGTCTAGGTACTAGATGCCAGGGGTGGAGTTCAAAGACTACTACGCGACCCTGGGGCTCAAGAAAGGAGCCTCCGACAAAGAGATCCGGGCGGCTTACCGCAAGCTCGCCCGTGAGCTCCACCCCGACCTCAACCCGAACAACAAGGCGGCCGAGCAGCGCTTCAAGGAGGTCAACGAGGCGTACGAGGTCCTCTCCGACCCCGAGAAGCGAAAGAAGTACGACCAGCTCGGCGCGAACTGGCGCAGCTACGAACAGTGGCAGCGCGCCGGGGGAGGACGGACTGGGGCGCCGTTCGATTGGGCTGACCTCTTCGGCGGCGCCCCAGGGCCGGGGCGCGCGCGGACCCGCGCGGGCGCTGGACCGGGGACGTACCGGACCGTCACCGCCGAGGACATCTTCGGCGGCGGCGCGGGCGCGGGCAGCAGCTCACCGTTCTCGGACTTCTTCGAGACGTTTTTCGGCGGCATCGGCCGCGGGGGGCAGACGACCACCACCGGTCCTAGGCCCTCGAGCTCGCCCCGTGCCGGGCGCGACGTCGAGCAGCCGGTCGACGTCACGCTCGAGGAGGCGTTCAACGGCACGAGCCGTGTCGTGGAGGTAACCGACGATCGGAGCGGGCGGAGCCGGCGTCTCGAGGTCAAGATTCCGGCCGGCGTCGCCGAGGGCTCGCGCATCCGGGTCGCCGGACAGGGCGGCCCTGGCGTGCTGGGCGGTCCGAGCGGCGACCTCTACCTGGTGGTCCACGTGACGCCGAGCGCGACGTTCGCCCGCGACGGTGACGACCTTCGCGTCAAGGTGCCGGCCAAGCTGACCACCGCCGTGCTCGGCGGCGAGGTCGAGGTGCCGACCCCGAAGGGCGGCAAGCTAGCGCTGAAGGTCCCGGCGGGCACGCAGGACGGCCGCGTGTTCCGGCTGCGCGGCCAGGGGATGCCGCGGCTGGACAGGCCGACGGAGCGCGGCGATCTGTTCGCCGAGGTACACGTCCAACTCCCCGAGCAGCTCACCGATCGCCAGCGCCAGCTTTTCGAGGAGCTGGCGCGGCTGGAGTAGCGCTCAGCCGCCAGCGATCAGCCCGCCGCCGGGCCACCCCCAGGCGGTGGTGGAGATGTGATCGCTACTCCAACGTCAGGGGCGTGTCCTCGCGGTTCGCCCAGTCCCGCATCGAGCCGTCGTAGTTGCGCACGCGCTCGTAGCCGAGCAAGCGCAGCGTGAACAGTCCGTGCGCCGCACGGATGCCACCTTGTCAGTAGGTGTAGACGTTCTTGTCCGGCGTGATACCCTGGGCACGCAGCATCTCGCGCAGCTCGGCCGCGGGCCTGAAGGTGTGCGCGGCATCCGGCGTCACGAAGTTCACCCACTCGATGTGGACGGCCCCGGGCACGTGGCCCGCGCGCTTGTTGCCCCGGTCGACCGTGCCGTTCCACTCGCCGTCCGTCCGCACGTCGACGATCGCCGAATCGGGACGTCCAACGGCCGAGCGTAACAGCTCGCAGCTTGTGATCACGCTCTCGTCCACCCGCGGCGTGAACGTGAACGCCGAGGCGTCGATCGTCGGCACAGCCATGGTGGTCGGCCGGCCCTCGAGCAGCCACTTGTGCCACCCGCCGTTCAGCACCTTGGCGTTGGTGTGTCCGTAGTAATTGAGCGCCCACCAGAAGCGCGCCGCGTAGAGGCTCATGTGGCTGTCGTACGCCACAACCAGCGTGTCGTCGCCGATGCCCATCTTCGCCATCGTCTCGGCGAACTGCTCGGGGCCCATGATGAAGGTGTCGCCGTTCTTAGTCTTGAGGTAGATGTTGTCGCTCAAGTGGCCGACGGCGCCCGGGATGTGGGCGCGGGCGTACGAAGCCGGATAATCGGCGTCGACGATCCGCAGATCGGGGTCGTTCAGGTGCTCGGCGAGCCAGTCGGTTTCGACCAACAGTTCCGGGTGCGCGTAGCTCTCGGGCACGGCGGCCACCTCCTGAAACCAAAAAGCGCGGCCCGCCTGTTGGCGGACCGCGCCCCGCTTGGGGAACTAAGCTGCGTTCGACTTGCTGGTCGACTCGGCGCTGGTCTTGGGTGCCTCGGCGGTCGCCGCCTTGGCAGAGGCCTCGGCCTTCGGCGGCTCGGTCGTGGCGGTGGCGGCCTGGGGCTTGGCCTCACCCTCTTCCTCGCCTTTCACCGACGACTTGAACTCACGGATCCCACGGCCGAGCGATTGGCCGAGGTCCGGGAGCTTGCCTGGCCCGAAAACAATCAGCACGATGACCAGAATGACGATCAGGTGCCACGGCTGGAGAACGCCAGCTCCCACCTTCTTACCTCCGAGCCCGAGGGGGCCTGGGCCTGATCATACGAAGTTGCCAGGAAGACGGTCAAGACGTCGTGCTAGGCTCGACCGATGCTCTACCGCACCCTGCTGGGCGTGCTGCTCGTGGTGGCGGTGCTCCTGACGCTGAACGAGCGCCTTCAAGAACAGCGGTCGGAGCGCCCGACGCAAGCAGCCGGCATCGGCGTGCCGCGACAAGCCGCTCCAAGCCAGAGCGCCGCCGGCGGCTACCCATTGCCGACGCCCCCGCCCACACCCCTCCCTGGTGGCGACGCCTACCCAGTCGCGACGGCGGGGCCGCCTTTGGTCCCACACAACGTTCGGTTGAGGGTCGACGTCGACCTGAAGGCGGCGCCCGATGTGGCCGCTGGCCCCGCTCAGCCGATCAGCCGTCTCTCCGCCGGCCTGCAAGCGCGAGCGGTCGATCGCCGCGGCGACTGGTACCTGATCGACACCGGGCTCACCAGTGGCTGGGCACCGGCCGCCGACGTGGACGAGCCCTAGGCCCGCGTGACCTTCGTGCGCGCCTTCGCCTCGTCCCCCTCGACGCCGCCCGGTGCCACCCGTCCGGCGGGGCCGAAATGATCGCCCGGCCTGACGTCGTCAGGGTTCTGGTCGGCGGTGCCGGTGTTACCGCGCGCGATGTCGTCGTCGAACGCCTTCGGACGCCTCTTGCTGCTCGCCATCGCCCGCTCCTGCCCACGAGGAGCAACCTCCGTTCCAGCTTGCGTTGGACCAGAACATTTGCTCTAATCCAGCGGTGGGGCTGCCGCTCGTCCAACCGCTCGAGGTCAGGTCCGCGCTCAACCGGGTGCGGGGCATGCCGTTCAAGTGGTCGCTCAACCCGTACCGCGGTTGCGCGCACGGCTGCCACTACTGCTTCGCGCGCTCGACGCACAGCTACTTCGAGCTGGACGCCGACGGCGATTTCAGCAGCGTGCTCTTCGCCAAGGTCAACTTGCCCGAGGCGCTCGAGCGCGACCTGAGCCGACGCGCGTGGCGGCGCGAGCTCGTGGCGATCGGGACGGCAACCGATCCCTACCAGCCGCTGGAAGGCAGCTACCGTTTGACCCGCGCCGCGCTCCGCCTTCTCGCCCGCTACCGGACACCCGCCTCGATCGTCACCAAAGGGAGCATGATGGTGCGCGACATCGACGTGCTCGGCGAGCTAGCCGACGTCGCCGGGCTGACTGTCTGCCACTCGATCCCGACGGTCGACGAGGCGATCTGGCGCCGGACCGAGCCGGGGACGCCGCCCCCCCGGCAGCGGCTCCGCGCGATGCAGCGGCTGCGCGAGGCCGGTATCCGCGCCGGCGTGCTGATGGCGCCCCTGCTGCCCGGCCTCAGCGCCGAGCCCGGCGCTATGGCGGCGACCGCGCGCGCCGCCGCGGAGCACGGCGCGGCCTTCATTTCCGCCATCGTGCTCCACCTCGGACCGGGCGTCCGCGAGCACTTCATGGCGTTCCTGACTCGCGAGTACCCCGAGCTCGCGATCGACTACGGGCAGCTCTACGTCGGCAAGTACGCGCCCCGTGTCTACCAGAACGGTATTCACACGGAGCTCCGGCACCTGCGGCGGGCACTCGGGCTCGGCGAGCGCGAGTGGAACGTGCGCGCTCCGCCGCCCGCGCTCACGCAGCTCTCGCTCGGGCTTTGAGGCCGGCGTACACTCGAAACCGTGGCCGTCCACGCCGCCTCGCGCGAGCCGATCGATCGGCTGCGCGACGACGTCAGGGTGCTCGGCGGCCTGCTCGGCGACGTCATCCGCGAGCAGGCCGGCGCAGCCTTGTTCGACCTCGTCGAGCAGGTGCGGCACGCCGCGATCGAGCTGCGCGAGAGGTACGACGCGGAAGCCGAGCGCCGCCTCGTCGACCGCGTCGCCGGCCTGTCGCTTGGCGAGCTGTACGGGTTGGTCAGGGCCTTCGCGGTCTACTTCCATCTGATCAACCTCGCGGAGGAACACCACCGCTTGAGGACGCTGCGGCAGCGGGAACGTGAAGCCGCTCCGTCGCCCCGCCCCGAATCGATCGCGGCCGCGGTCGCCTCCGCGCGGCGCAGCGGGTGGTCGGCCGACGAGCTGGTCGCGAAGCTCGGCCAGCTCCGCGTTCATCCCGTCTTCACCGCCCACCCGTCCGAAACACGGCGCCGCACCTTCCAGGACCACCTGCGCGCGCTCCAGGCGCTCGTCGCGCAGACCGATGACCCGCGCCTCCCGCCCCAAGAGCGGGGCTGGCTCGCCGACGCGCTGCGCGAGCGGATCACGTTGCTCTGGCGCACCGACGAAGTGCGCCAGCGGCGTCCGACGGTGCTAGACGAGGTGCGAGGTGGCTTGCACACCGTCGAGGGCACACTCTGGGAGGTCGTGCCGCGGCTCGTCCGCGACTTCGACGACGCCTTCGCGCGCTACTACCCGGGCGCCAAGGTCGACGCGGGCGGCACGCTCGCGTTCGGCTCGTGGATCGGCGGCGACCGCGACGGGAACCCCAACGTCGACGCGGCCGTCACGGCGGCGGCCCTCGCACTCCACCGCGAGCGGGCGCTCAGCCGCTACCTCGTCGAGGTCGATCGACTCGGCGCCGCGCTCTCGGTGAGTGGCCGCGCCCCACCGGCCTTGGAGCTCTCGCTCGCCGCCGACCAGGCACTAATTCCGTCGTTCGCCGAGCAGCTCGGCGACCGTTTCGCGAACGAGCCGTACCGCCGCAAGCTGCGCTTCGTCCACGAGCGGCTGCGGCGGGCGCTGGCCGGCATCGTCGGCGGCTACCGGCGTGCCGAGGAGCTGTTGGCTGACCTCGAGGTCGTCGCGGCGGCGCTGCGCGAGGCCGGCGCGGCCCGGGTCGCCGGCGGGGCGCTTGCGGACCTCATCGCGCGGGTGCGCGTGTTCGGCTTCCGGCTCGCGGAGCTGGAGATCCGGCAGCACCGCGAGGTACACACCGCCGCGGTCGACGCGCTCTTCGCCGCGGCGGGGCGCGAAGGGTACGCGGGGCTCGACGACGAGGGCCGCCAGCACTGGCTCGAGGAGGAGCTGGCGCGGCCCGGGATGCTCGTGGCGGCCGGCGCCGTGCCGCCCGAGGCGGCGGCGGAGGTACTGGCGACGCTCGCGGCGGTCCGCGCAGCACAGGCCGGCTACGGCGCGGAGGCCGCCCGCACCTACATCGTCTCGATGAGCCGCGCACCTGCCGACGTGCTGGAGATCCTGCTTCTCGCGCGCGAGGCCGGGCTGTTCGCCTGGCGTGACGACGGCACGGTGCGCAGCGCGATCCACGTCGTGCCGCTCTTCGAGACGATCGGCGAGCTGCGCGCCAGCGGCGAGATCCTCGCCCGACTCTGCCGCTCGCGCACCTACCGAGCCCAGCTCGCCGCCTGGGGCGACCGCCAGGAGGTGATGCTCGGCTACTCGGACTCGAACAAGGACGGCGGCTACCTGTCGTCGGTCTGGAGCATCTACAACGCGCAGGCCTCCCTCGCCGAGGTGGCCGAGCGGTGCGGCATCCGCGTCGTCGTCTTTCACGGCCGCGGGGGTGCGATCGGGCGGGGCGGCGGGCCGAGCGGTCGGGCCATCGCCGCCCGGCCCCCGTCGGCGCGGACCGGCGAGGTGAAACTGACCGAGCAGGGCGAGGTCGTGTTCGCCCGGTACGGCCATCCGGGGATCGCCCGGCGCCACCTCGAGCAACTCTTGAACTCGGCGATCGCCTCGATGCTGGCGCCGGCCGACGAGCCGGGTGCGACCGGCCACGCGCTCCTCGGCCGCCTCGCAGAGGCAGCGCGCGCCGCCTACCGTCGGCTGGTGGACGCCCCCGGCTTCTTCGAGTACTTCCGGGCGGCGACGCCGTTCCCCGAGGTGGCGGAGCTGCGGATCGCGTCGCGCCCGGTGAGCCGGCGCGGCGAGGGGCCGGTTACGCTCGACGACCTGCGCGCGATTCCGTGGGTTTTCTCGTGGACGCAGGCACGCGTGAACCTGCCGGGCTGGTTTGGCCTCGGTTCCGCGCTGGCGTCCGCGTCGCCCGAGGAGCTGTCCGAGCTGCGGGCGCTCTACCTGAGCTGGCCCTTCGTGCGCTCGACGATCGACAACGCGCAGATCAGCCTCGGCGTGGCGGACCGCCGCATAGCCCGTCTGTACGCCGAGCTGGTGCCCGACGCGGCGCTGCGCGGGCGCTTCGCCAGCGCCATCGAGCGCGAGCACGAGCTGGCCGAGCGCGGCATCCTGGCCGCGGCCGGCCAGCAAGAGCTGCTCGAGCGCTCGCCGGTCCTCGCCCAATCGATCCGGCTGCGCAACCCGTACGTCGACCCGCTTCACCTCGCCCAGGTCAGCCTGCTGCGCCGCTGGCGGGACGACGCGCCGCGCGGCGACGCCGCCCGAGACGAGCTACTCCAGGTGCTGCTCCACTCGATCAACGGCATCGCGGCCGGACTCCAGACGACCGGATAGCACGCGGCGCCGTATACTGGTGGTGCGGGGGCGGTCGTAACGTGGCGGAGAGAGTGTCCGATGCGACCAGTTATGCCCGCCTGCGCGCGTTCTTGGAGTCGGACGACGTGGCTGGGCGCCGGCTCACCGCGGAGTGGCTGGCGGGGCGGCTAGCCATCCCGCTCCACAGCTGCGCGGCCTCGCTCGACCAGCTAGCGACCGAGGGCCTGGTCTACCGCCACTACCGCGGCAGTGAGCCACCCTGGTTCGACGTCGTGCCGCCCGCCCGGGCGGCCGGGCTGCGGCGCTTCATCCTGGGTGTCCTGGTCATCGCGTTCAGCCTGGCGCTCGCGGGCACGGGCGCGATGCTGCACCACATCTTCTATTTCGCGCTAGGCATGGCGCTCGGCCTGTTGATCGCGTTCGCCTGGCTGGACTGGGAGCTGCGGACGCGCCTGTAGCGTGCTTGCGTTCGACGGGCGTGCTAAAATGGCTGCCGCGCGGAAGTGGTGCAGTGGTAGCACACCTCCTTGCCAAGGAGGTGGTCGCGGGTTCGAATCCCGTCTTCCGCTCCGAAGGGGTCCCGGATCCGGGACCCCATCTTTGTGTCTGAAGGTGCGGCCTTGGTCACAGTAACCACCGAACGACTGCCGGACGCGCAGGTCGTCCTGAACATTGAGGTCGAGGCGGAGCGCGTCGCCAAGGCCGCGGACCGGGCGTACCAGAGCCTGGTCAACCGGATGAACGTGCCCGGCTTCCGCCGGGGCAAGGCGCCCCGCTACCTGATCGAGCGCATGATCGGCGGGCCGGAGGCGCTGAAGCAGGAAGGGATCGAGCGGCTCATCCCGGAAATTTACCGCGAGGCCGTCCAACAGGCCGGCGTCGAGCCGATCGACCAGCCCGAGGTCGACGTGGTGTCGACCGATCCGTTGGTCGTCAAGGCGACCGTGTCGGTCCAGCCCCAGGTCGAGCTCGGCGACTACAAGTCGATCCGCGTCCCGAAGCTCCCGGTCGAGGTCCCGTACGAGCGCATCAACGACACCGTCGAGCGGCTCCGCGAGCAGCAGACCAACTGGGAGCCGGTCGAGCGCGGTGCCAGGCCGGGCGACCGCGTGACGCTCGACGTCGAGGGCGCCCTTGGCGCGGCGCCGACCCTGTACGACGCCGCCGGCCAGCCGCTGCTCCAGACGGAGGCCCGGGAGAAGCTGCTCGACCAGAAAAACGCCGAGATCGAGCTCGACCCGGAGAGTAGGGCGCCCGTCCCCGGCTTCCACGAGGAGATCGTCGGGCTTGCCCCGAAGGCCGAGAAGCGCTTCTCCCTCTCAATCCCCGACGATTGGCCAAACGAGGCGCAGCGGGGGCAGTCCGTGCTGTTCCACGTCGTCGTGCACGAGGTGAAGGAGCCGAAGGTCCCCGCGCTCGACGACGAGTTCGCGAAGAGCGTCGGCGAGTTCGACACGCTCGACGCGCTGCGCGAGGAGGTGCGCAACAGCCTCCGCCGGCAGCTCGAGCACGAGGCCGAGCACCAGTACCAGGACGCGGTGCTCGCCGAGGCGGTCAACCAGTCGACGATCGCGCTGCCGCCGGCGCTCGTCCGGCGCGAGACCGAGCGGCTTGCGCGGAACTTCGAGCAGAACATCGCCCGCCAGCGGCTCTCGCTCGACCAGTACCTCAAGCTGACCAATAAAACGCGTGAGTCGCTGCTCGATGACCTGCGCCCGCAGGCCGAGCGGAATCTCAAGACGTACTTGGTGCTGCGTGAGATCGGCCAGGCCGAGAACATCGCGGTCACGGACGAGGAGGTCGACGCCGAGATCGAGCGGATCGCCGGCTCCATGGGCGACGAGAAGGAAGTCGAGCGTGCGCGACAGCTCCTGAACCGAGCCGAGGAGCGCGACAGCATCCGGAGCGCGCTGTGGGAGCGCAAGATCACAAGCTTCCTCACCGACCTGGCCCAGCAGCCGATCGAGCAGAAGCCTGCCGCGCCGGAGCCGGAACCGGAGGAGGCGGAGGAGGCGGGGGCGCAGGTTGAGGAGAAGCCGAAGCGCCCGCGCGCCAAGAAGGCGGCCGCTACCCAAAAGGACTAGGTGAATCCGGGTTTGGCACGAACGGCCGTTTGTATAATCGTGCCTGCCGCTCCGAGGCGGCCGGAGATCACCTCACCATGAATCAGATCATCTCGCAGGCATTCACGCCCGCGTCGATCGCCCAACCGATCACCAACATCGTCCCGATGGTGATCGAGAACACCGGGCGCGTCGAGCGGGCGTTCGACATTTATTCGCTCCTGCTGCGCGAGCGAATCATCTTCCTCGGCACGCCGATCGACGACCAGGTTGCCAACCTTATCGTCGCGCAGCTCCTCTACCTCGACCGCGAGGACCCGGATAAGGACATCCACCTTTACGTCAACTCGCCCGGCGGCGTCGTCTCGGCCGGCCTGGCGATCTACGACACGATGCAGGCGATCCGGCCCAACATCCACACCTACTGCCTGGGGCTGGCCGCCTCGATGGCGTCGGTCATCCTCTGCGCCGGCAGCAAGGGCATGCGCTACGCGCTCGACAACTCGGAAGTCATGATCCACCAGCCGATGGGCGGGATCAGCGGCCAGGCTGTCGACATGGAGATCGAGGCCCGCCGCATCCTGCGCATACGCGAGCTGATCAACCAGATCCTGGCGCGCCACACCGGCCAGCCGATCGAGCGGATCCGCGTCGACAGCGACCGCAACTTCTGGCTCTCCGGCGCGGAGGCGAAGGAGTACGGGCTGGTCGACGAAGTGCTCCCGGCCCGCAAGAAGGGCTCGATGGAAGCGGCCCAAGGGGAGAGCAAGGACGGCGCGAAGGGGGCGGCGAGCTGAACCAGCGGAAGGCGAGGTAGGAAGCATGGCGAACGCACGCGGTGGGGCGCGAGGCCAATACCACTGCTCCTTCTGCGGTAAGGGCCAGGAGCACGTCCGGAGGCTGATCGCCGGCCCGGGCGCCGTCTACATCTGCGACGAGTGCGTCGACCTCTGTCGCGAGATCATCGACGAAGAGCAGACCCCGCAGCCGAAGAGCCGCGTACCGCTCACCAAGGTCCCCACGCCGAAGCGGATCGTCGAGCTGCTCGACCAGCACGTCGTCGGCCAGGAGCGGGCCAAGAAGGTGCTCGCGGTCGCCGTCTACAACCACTACAAGCGGATCAACGCCGGCGCCCAGATCGACGACGTCGAGCTTCAGAAGTCGAACATCCTGCTTATCGGCCCGACCGGCTGCGGTAAGACGCTGCTCGCGCAGACGCTCGCGAAGATCCTCGACGTGCCGTTCTGTATCGCCGACGCCACCGCGCTGACCGAAGCCGGCTACGTCGGAGAGGACGTCGAGAACATTTTGCTGCGGCTCATCCAGACCACCGACTTCGACATCCAGCGCGCCGAGCGCGGCATCGTCTACATCGACGAGATCGACAAGATCGCGCGGAAGAGCGACAACCCGTCGATCACCCGCGACGTCTCCGGCGAGGGCGTCCAGCAGGCGCTGCTGAAGATCATCGAGGGCACGGTCGCGAACGTCCCGCCGCAGGGCGGCCGCAAGCACCCCCACCAGGACTTCATCCAGATCAACACCGCCAACATCCTGTTCATCTGCGGGGGCGCGTTCGAGGGACTCGAGAAGATCGTCGGCGACCGCGTCGGCACCAAGAAGTCGATTGGCTTCCGCCCGACGCTCGTCGGCCAGGACCAGGAGCTCAAGGAGTCTGCCGAGCTGCTCCAGCACGTCATCGCCGACGACCTGCTGAAGTACGGCCTGATACCGGAGTTCATCGGCCGCCTGCCCGTCCACGTGTCCGTGGACCCGCTCGGCAAGGACGCGCTGATGAAGATCCTCGTCGAGCCGAAGCACGCGATCGTCAAGCAGTACCAGAAGTTCCTTGCGCTGGATAAAGTCGAACTGGTCTTCACCGAGGACGCGCTGGAGGCGACGGCCGAGAAGGCGCTGAAGCTGAAGACCGGCGCGCGCGGCCTGCGCACCGTCATCGAGGACATCCTGCTGGACGTGATGTTCGATATCCCGTCGCGCGGCGACGTGAAGAAGGTCATCATCAACGCCGACGTCATCAACCACCGAAAGCCACCTCTCCTCATCAACCGCGCCGATCGGATCGTCGAGGACGCCGAGATCCGGGACGCGTCCGCCTAGCAGGTGGACGCCGCCGTACCGTCGTTCGACCGGCTCTCGGTCGTCGCCTTCGCGCCGGGCTGGATCGTCGAGGACATGCGCAAGGTCCGGGCGCGCTGCGCGAAGTCCGGCGTGCCCGTCCTGGACGCGAACGTCACCGTCAAGAGCGGCTTTCGCATCCCCTCGGATCTTGGCACGGTAAAGGCGAGGATCGCCCGGGCGGTCCACGGCTACCCGCCGTTCACGGTCCGAACCATGGAGCCGCAAGTGGTCGAGCGCGGCGGCAAGGCCGACGTCATCCTGCCACTGGAGGACTCGCCGCAGCTCGCACGGCTCCACGACCTGCTGTCGGTCCTCGGGGCAGAATCCGGTCCGTACCAGCCGCACGTCGCCGTCGTCGAGCAGATCAGCCTCGACGGCGTCGAGCGGACAGTCAAGGCGATCGTCGGCTGGCGCGTGAACTACTTCTGGACGATCCGCGACGTCGACCTGGTCGGCCTCGAACGCGGCCTGCTCTGGCGCTCCCTCAGGCGTTTCGACTTCGGGAAGCCGGTCTAACCCTGACCTGCGGGCTGGTTGTTTAACGCCGATCCTTCCTATCGTGGGAACTTACCGTGACTGACGCACGCCCGCCACGTCGTCCGCCGCCGCCCGCGGCGATGCCGCGTCCGCGGCAGGCGCCGGTGCCTGTGCGAGCAGCGGACCGCCGGGTGCCGGCCGACCCCCTCGTCGAGGCAGCGCGCATCCCTGAGTGGCACCCTCTGCCATTCCCCACGCTGATGCAGAACACGCCGCCCCCGGAAGACCAATACGACCCGTTCGCGAGCGGCAACGAGCCGCTGATCAGCCGGCGCATGTCGTGGGCCGGGATGATGACCTGGTGCTGGGGTGTCGCGGTCCTCCTGCTGGTGGTGTCGCCGCTCGCGGCGGTGTCGAAGTTGGTGGGACCGTTCAGCCAGCCGGTTAGCGCAGCGGGTTACGGCGTCTTGATCGCGCCCTTCGCGTTCGTCGCGGTGATCGTGGCCGGCGCGGCCGGGCTCTGGCTCTGGCTCGCGATGGGCCATGAATACGCTCCACCCGAGGATGATCCACTGGCGGGATCACACTGATGGCAACGGACGTCCAACAAATCGAGTTCGAGGTCGAAGAGCGCTCGATCTCGGCGATCGTCGGCGCGATCCTGCTGACGATGGCGATGACCGCCGTCGGATTCGTGCCGGTCTTCGTCGGCATCGGCTCCGAGCGGCGTGACCCGGGAGGGGGGTACATCATCCTCGGCGCACTCGCCGGGATCAGCCACCTCATCCTCGGCCTCGTGATGCTGATGGAGGTGCTGTTCACGGTCGGGACCGGCCGCGGCAAGACGCTCGGGCGCCTGGCACACTCGATCGGCCGTGTCAGCTTCCTGCCGAACGTCGACTTCGCGCTCGGCTTCGTCGGCGTCGGGTTCGGCACGATCTACATGTTCTCGTTCGCCCAGACGATCGCGGACATGCCGCGCCTTCCTCCGTACGCCCAGGCATACACGAGCGACGGCTTCCTCGGCGTGTGGGTCGTGTGGGCGTCGGTTTTGACCGGCTGCTTTTTCTGGTCGATGTGGATCGACACGACGCTCGGCCGCGACCCGCGCCCGAAGCGCCAGCCTCTGCCGGACGCGGACTCAGAAGAAGGCTACGAGTAGCCGCCGCCTCGCCTCTCCCAAACCCGGAGGGAGGCAGGACTCCTACTTCTCCTCGAACGCCTTTCGGAACGGGCCGAGGTCGTCCTCGGGCCGCTCCTGGATCTCCGGGCAGTCGTTCGGCACGACTTCGAGCCCCTCGACTTCGCCAGCCGGGCGCGCCGTGTCGGAGATCGCCAGCATCATCTCGCTCAGCGGAAGCTGCATCTCGACGAGCAATGGGCTCTCGAAGCGGACCAGCACGGAGGGTAAATGCTCGAGCAGGGTCCGGATCGCATCGAACTCGACGTCGTCCGTGTGGACCCAATCCTGCATCTGGCTGATCAGCGTGTTGATCTGGACGGCCCGCTTGCGGACGAGCTCCTCCAGGGCCTCCTGCGACCGACCACCAGGCGTCGCACCGTGCTCTTCGATCAGGATATCGAGCACATGCCTGATGATCTTGTCGTTGAGCATGCCGGCGATTATACACACCCCCTTCTGACGTGAACTTGTCGCAAGCTGCCGAGCAAGCAGCTCTCCAACGTGCGCTGGCCGGTGTCGTCGGCGCCGACGCGGTCGTCGAGGATCCGCGCGAGCGGCGTCTCTACCGCGGCGGCCTCTGGGGGCCCGCCGACCCCGAGGGGCGTTTCGGCCGGACGCCCGCGCTGGTCGTCAAGCCGGGCTCGCCCGGCGAAGTGGCGACGTGCCTGCGTCTCATCGTCGACGCGGGCTGCCCAGTGCTCGCCGTCGGCGGTGGGACTGGCGTCACCGGCGGGCAGCTCCCGACCGCCGAAACCGTCGTGCTCGACCTGGCCCGGCTCAACCGTGTTCAGGCGATCGACCGGGCGAGCCGCCGGGCTCGCGCCGACGCGGCCGTGAAGCTCGGCGCTTTGGCAGCGGCCGCCGAAGCGGAGGGACTGCTCTTCGCCCACGACCCATGGAGCCAGTCGATCGCCTCGGTCGGCGGCGCGATCTCCACCAACGGGGTCGGCTACCTGGCCGCCGGCTACGGCACGATGGGCCAGCAGGTGCTCGGCCTTCAGGTCGCGCTGACGACGGGTGAGCTCGTCGACTTGCCGGCCGCGGAAACGAGCGCGGCAGGCCCTGACCTGGGCCGTCTCTTCGTCGGCTCCGAAGGCACGCTGGGCGTGATCACGGCGGCCACGCTCCGGCTCTTCCCGCAGCCGGAGCGACGCCTCTTCCTGGCCGCCCGGTTCCGGCGCTTCGAGGACGGATTCGAAGCGCTCCAGGCCGCGGCCGCGATCCGGCTGCCGCTGGCGATGGTCGACTACGAGGAGGACGAGGAGGGGCCGAGCAGCACGTTCTACGCGGCGGTGGACGGCGTCCGCGGCGCGGCCGAGGCCGTCGAGCAGCGACTGCGCGACCTCATCCGAGCGGCTGGTGGGGAACTGCGCCCGGCCGCCGAAGTCGAGCACTTCTGGCGCACGCGGCACGAGTCGGCCGAGCGCTACGCGCGGCAGCTCGCCGAGCACTGCGCGGCCCTGCTGGCGGCCGACGAGGAGCCCCCCACGCAGCGGCGTCGAAGCGGCTGGCGGTACATCCACGTGGCGCTGCCGGCCGGCGAAGTGCTGACGTTCCGCGACCGGGCGCGGCAGCGGGCCGCCGAGCGGCGCGTCAAGCTGCACTCGGCGGGCATCTGGGGCTCGCCCGAACTCTTCTCCTTCGTGCTCGAGGGCAGTCCGGCGACGACCGAACAGACCGCGGACGAGCTGATGCTGGAGGCGGCGCGCGCGGGCGGGTCGTTCGAGTACTGCCACGGCGTCGGCCTACGGCTCGCCCACTTGATGCCCGCGGCGATGGGTCCCGCGATGCCCGTGTTGCGGCGGATCAAAGCGGCGCTTGACCCCAGCGGTCTGCTCAACCCGGGTAAGCAAGGGCTGGTACGATAGCAGCCGTGGAACCAGGGGTCCGCGCGAACGAAGCGGCGAAGGCAGTCGAGATGCTGCCGGGCGTGGTCCGCCGCAGCATCGCCTGGGGCGAGCGGTGCCACGTCGTCGAGCTGCACCTGCGAAAGGGCGCGACCGTCCCCGCCCACAGCCATCCCCACGAGCAGTGTGGCTACCTGATCAGCGGCCGCTTCGCGTTCACGATCGGCGGGAAAACGGGGACGGTCGAGCCTGGAGGCGGATGGTACATCCCCGGCGGCGTCGAGCACTCGGTCGACGTGCTCGAGGACTCGGTCGCGATCGACGTGTTCTCGCCAGTCCGCGAAGAGTACCTGGACCGGTAGTGCTCACACGGTTGACAGTCCCAACGCGGCGGCGCGAGGTGCTCGAGGAGGTGACCGATCGGGTCGCCGAGGTCGTGCGCGGCAGCGGCGTTCAGGAGGGTATCTGCTACGTCGTCGTCCCGCACACGACGGCCGGCGTGACGATCAACGAGGCAGCCGATCCGGCCGTCGCCGCCGACGTCCTGAGCTACCTCGGCGAGCTGATCCCCCGGCAGGGAGAGTGGCTGCACGCGGAGGGCAACTCGGACGCGCACATCAAGTCAGCGCTGGTCGGGCATTCCGCGGTCGTGCCGATCGAGGGCGGCGAGCTCGTACTCGGCACCTGGCAGGGTATCTACCTGGCTGAGTTCGATGGGCCGAGAGCTCGGACGGTGCTCGTCAAAATCATGCCGGGTTAGAGCACCGACTCGATCGCCACGTCGTCGTGCTCGATCAGGTCGAGCTCGAAGGGCTGGACTCGCTGATCCGCGAAGTCGCGCAGCACGCGCACGACCGGCCGGTCTAGGACGCGGCGGTTGATGCGCGAGACGACGCCTCGGTAGCCCCGGTAGCGACCTGTCGCGATCCTGATCGACATACCCACCGGGAAGACGGGCACCGTCGAGACGAAGACGTCGAAGATCTCACGGTTAAGGTGCGTCCCGGCCATACCGCGCATGATCTCGATCACCTTCTCCGGCGCCAGCGCGCCGCGGTACGGGCGGTCCGAGGCGAGCGCGTCGTACACGTCCGCGACCGTCGCGATCTCGGCGATCAGAAGGATGCGCCCCTCATTGCCGAACTTCGGGCGGTCGACCTTGTTCGTGCCGGAGAGACCGCGTGGGTAGCCCAGCCCGTCCTGGCGCTCGTGGTGCTGGAGGGCGACGTGGTTGATCAACACGTCGTTCGGCTGGACCGCCTGGAGCAGCTCGAAGCCGAACAGGGGGTGCATCCGCATCACTTTTTGCTCCTCATCGGTCAGCCCCCCCTCTTTGTTGAGGATCGCGTCGGCGATGAAGATCTTGCCGATGTCGTGGAGCAGGCAGGCGCGGGCGAGCCGCTTGAGCGAGCCGCGGTCGAGCCGCAGCTTGCGACCGATGACGATGGCGGCGGTCGCCATCTCGACGGAATGGGCGAAGGTGTAGTTGTCGTAGCTCTTGATCGCCGCCATGCCCGTCAGCAGCTCGGCGTCCATCACTTCGTTCATGATCTCGTCGACGACTGAGATGACCGAATCGATCGGGACCAGCCGCTGCGCCGTCTTCTGGAAGTCCTTCGAACGCAGCGCCGCCGCGATCTCGCCGGCACTCAACCCCTTCAGGTGGCTCGCCGCCGAGTCCATCGCCTCGTAGACCTTGTAGACCGTGTGCGTCGCCGTCGAGCGGAGGCTGTCCGAGATAATGTCCGGGATCTCGATGTCGTCGGTGTCCGGGTCCTCGATCGTCACCGCGCCCGTGCCGCGCTCGATAAGGTGCCGGACGTAGCGATCGGTTAGCTCCGTACCAGCCGTGAGGAGCACCCCTCCGCGGTCGTTCAGGATCGGCTTGGCGAGCGTCTCCCCCGGCGTCAGGTCGCGGAGCGAAGCACGGCGCATTGCCGCGCCAGCATAGCAGCCGTTACAAGCGCGTCAGTATCTCGATGCCCTGGCGGATGCGCTCCTCAGGGATCACGTACGACATCCGGATGTGCGTGCCCTTTCTCGAGAAAACATCGCCGGGGATGATCAACACGTTGTTCGCGATCGCCTTCTCGACGAACGCCCGTGAATCGCGGCTGTCGACCTTGGGCATTATGTAAAAAGCGCCCTCTGGCTTGACGACTTCGAACCGCTGCCGCAGCCCCTCGTAGACGACGTCGCGCCGGCGCTGGTAGGCGGCGACCTCGTCGGCGATGCCCACGCCCATCGCGACGAGCGCCGCCTCCTGGGCGAACGAAGGCGCACAGACGAACGTGTACTGCTGCAGCTCCTTCATCTTGTCGATCAAGGGCCGCGGCCCGGCCGCGTAGCCGATGCGCCAGCCTGTGGCCGAGTGGCTCTTGGAGAGCGCGTTCAGCGTGAGCGTATTCGGGTAGACCGAGCCGATCGAGAAGTGGCGCGCACTGCCGTACACGAACGCCTCGTACACCTCGTCGGAAATCACGAGCAGTCCGTGGCGATCGGCGACGCGCGCGATTTCCCGCAGCGTCGCCTCCGGGATCACCGCGCCGGTGGGGTTGGTAGGCGAATTCAGCATGATCGCCTTCGTGCGCGGCGTGATCGCGGCTGCGAGCCGGTCGGGGTCCAGCCGGAAGTCGGGGTAGGTGTCGACGAAGACCGGCTTGGCCCCGAAGAACGCCGCGAGCTGCGGGTACATCACGAAGTACGGGTCTGGGACGATGAGCTCGTCGCCCGGGTTCAGCAGCGAGGCGTAGGCGAGGAAGATGCCGCCCGACGAGCCCGAGGTGATCAGGACCTCGTCGACGCCGACGGAGACGCGGTTCTTCTCTTGCAGCTTCGTGGCGACCGCTGCGCGCAGCGGTTCGATCCCCTGCGTCGGCGTGTAGCGGTTGCGCCCCTGCTCGATCGCACGGATCGCGGCCTGCTTGACCGACTCGGGCACGTCGAAGTCGGGTTGGCCGATCGAGAAGTTGATCGGGTCCTTCAGCCGGGCCGCGAGGTCGAAGACCTTGCGGATACCCGAGCTCTCGATGGCGTTGGCGCGGTCGGCCAACAGCGCGGCGAAGTCCAATGTTTCCACGGTGCCGAAGCATAGACGGTCCGATCTCCCTCCGGGAGAGCATCGCCGCGCCACCACCACCCTGGCACCGGGCGCGGGGGCGGGGGCGACTACAGCGCGACGAGCCCTCGCCTCGCCGCGACGTAGCCCGCCTCGGTCCGGCTCTGCGCCCCAAGCTTCGCGAGAATGGCGGCAACGTGGAATTTCACTGTGTGCTCGCTGATCCTCAGCCGCTGGGCGATCTGCTTGTTCGCCAGCCCGGCGGCGACGAGCTCGAGCACCTCGCGCTCGCGGGTGGTCAGCTCCTCGCCACCCCCCTCGGCGTCCCCGGCCCGGAGAACGGGCGGCGCGGGCGCGAGCGTTCCGGCCAACGACGGCTCGACGGCCACAAGTCCGTCGGCGACCGCACGAGCCGCCTCGGCGAGAACGGCCGCGCTGGCCTCGCGCCGCACGTAGCCCCACGGCCGCCCGCTCAGCGCGGCCGCCAGCCGCTCCCCCTCCGCGGCTGGCCCGAGGAAGACCGGCCGCAGCGTCGGCAGCTGCTCCACACCCTCCAGCACGACATCCAGCCCGCCCGCCGGCAGGTCCACGACGACCGCGTCGACGCCCTGGAGCCGACCATCCTCGGCCAGGTCGGCCAGCGCGCCCCCCTCGGCGACGACGTCCAGGCCTTCGGCCGTGAGCAGCGCTCGCAGTCCGGCTCGGAGGGCCGGGTACGGCGAGACGATCGCCAGCCGCTTCGCGCGTTCAGTCATTCCGAGCGAAGCGGGAAGGCTGGGCCGAGCCGACGGGCGCGTGACCAGAGGGTCGTGATCGCTCGTCGCGCCGCCGCTGGAGGTGGATGAGGGGAGACCACTCCGCGGGACGACATCCGACGGCCTACCGGGGCCGCTCGCCGATCGTGACGGTCAGCTCTCTCAGCTCTCCGCCGCGCACGCAGCGGAGCTGGGTGGCCTGCCCGACGCGGTCGCCGCCGAGGGCGCGCTGCAGGTCGTCCGTGTCGCGCAGCGGGGAGCCGCCGAGCCCCACCAGCACGTCGCCGATCAGCACGCCGGCCGTTTCGGCCGGGCCGCCGGGCTCGACGCCGAGCAGCAGTAGTCCCGTCTCCTGCTCGAGGCTCAACCGCTCGCGGATCGCCGCGGGCAGGGCGACCGGCTGCGACGTAACCCCCAGGTAGCCGCGCTTGACGCGCCCCCCGGTCAGGAGCTGCTCCGCGACGCGCTTGACCGTGGCCATTGGGATCGCGAAGCCGGCGCCCTGCCCGAAGTGGGACGTCGATAGCCCGATCGCCGCTCCCGACGAGTCGACCAGCGCTCCACCGGAGAAGCCCGGGTAGAGCACGGCGTCGGTGCGGATGAAGCCCTCGAGCACGCCGCCCCGCCAGGTCCGCGTCTGTCCGCCGATCGCGGACACGACGCCGAGCGTCGCCTGCGTGGACTGCCCGGGCCTGGCGACCGCCAGCACGAGCGCGCCGACCCTCGCGCCATCGGCGGGTTGGATCGTCTGCAAGCCGCTCGCCTCGACCCGTAGAACCGCCAGGTCCGTGCCCGGATCGCGGCCGACGATCGTCGCGGCGACCTCGTTGCCATCCGGCAGCCCGACCGTGAGATCGTCGTCGCGCTCGACCACGTGGTCGGCGGTGACGATCACGCCGTCGGCGCGCCAGACGAGGCCCGAGGCCGCCTGCCGCGGCCGCCCGTTGACGCGCACCAGCGACCGCCCGGCCGTCTCGACCGCCGCGGCTAGCTCGTCCGAGAGCTGTGCGAAGAGTGCCATCCCAGAGCCACCTCGTTCGTTGATGAGGCTACTCTAGGAACGCTTCAGCACGGCGCCATCGGCTGATCGAGCGGTGCGCCGACTACCTAAAAGACTAGGCGCCTCGAAGCTTGCGGCGAGGCCCTACGCCTTCTCGATCGTGGCGGTCAACCTGAACCCTTGCAGCCGGTCGCGGTAGAGCTCGGCTAGCTCGAGGGGGCAGGTGACCACGCGGGCGCGGCCGTTGTTGTGTGCCTCGAACATGATTTCGGTCGCCTTCGCGAGGTTCAGGCTTGGCACCGACTTGAGCAGCGACCGCACCACGTGAGCCATATCGTTGTGGTCGTCGTTGTGCAGGATCACTGCGTACGGCGGCAGGATCTGCCTGAGCTGCTCGCGGTCGGGCTGCGTATTGGGCGTCTGGGTGTGGGTCGACGTCTCCGGCATTGGCCTCATAATAAAGCCAACAGCCCATGAGAATCGCGCTCGCCGGCGACCATTGGGGCGTCGACCTGAAGGCCGAGCTGAGCCGGTTGCTCCGCGAGCACGGCCACGAGACGATCGACCTCGGCGCGAACGACAGGGCGCCTTCCGACTACCCAGATTGGGCGCGGAAGATCGGCGAGGCGATCCACGCCGGCGAGGCGGAGCGCGGCATCCTGATCTGCGGCAGCGGCGTCGGCGCGAGCGTCGCCGCGAACAAGATCGACGGCATCCGCGCCGCTATGTGCCACGACATCTACTCGGCCCACCAGGGCGTCGAGCACGACGACATGAACGTCCTCTGCCTCGGCTCCCGCGTCGTCGGGCCGGCGGTCGCGGGCGAGATCGCGTTGGCGTTCGCCGGCGCGACGTTCAACGCCGTCGAGCCACGTTACAAGCGCCGACTCGACAAAGTTGCCGAGATGGAGCGACTACACCGCTAACGCCTCCGCACTGGCAGCCGGATGGCGCTCGGCCTGAATGCGTCGTGGAACACCGTGTTCAGGGCGACCTGTGCCTTCGCCTCGCGGAACAGTGGTCCGCCGGTGTTCGGGTTAGCGTCCCACCGAGGCCAACAGCTGCTGGTGACGTGTACGCGCAGCCGGTGGCCGGCCCGGAACAGGTTGCTGGTCGCCCACAGCTCGACCTCTACCTCCTCGACCTTGTTCGGGGTGAGCAGCTCCTCCCGCTCCAGCGAGTGTCGGTATCGGGCGCGCAAGATGCCATCGGCGACGATGCGCGAGCGGCCGTCCGGCGAGACGTCGCACAGCCGAACCACGAAGTCGGTGTCGAGCGCGGAGGACATCACGAACAACCGCGCCGTGATCCACCCGGTGACCTCGAGGTCGCGCGAGAGCGGCGCGCTCGTGTAGGTCAGCACACGCCCCTCGATCGGATTCTGGTAATAGCCGCCGCTCTTGTCGCCTGCGTACGTTAGCCAGCCGCCGCCGCAGGTCTCGATCGGCGCATCGGGGTCGTACAGGTAGGAATCGGGCGAGTCGGCGGCTGGCGGCAGCTCCCTCGAAAGCGAGCCGTCGTTGAGGCTCGCGGAGGATCCACTCGTCGCCGAGCTGAAGTACCAGTCCTCGACGTGGACGTCGGTCGGCGGCCACGTCGGCAGCGTCTGCCACTCGTCGGCGCCCATCGTGAAGATGCGCACCGGCGGCTCGTCCATCACGCCGTTCTGCTCACCCTTCAACCAGTAATCGAACCAGGGCAGCCGAAGGCCGTGGATGTCGACGGCGGCGGCCGGCCCGTAATCGATCTCGCCGACGACGCGCTTGTCGATGTTCGCCGGCCCGTGGATCCACGGCCCGACGATCAGCTTCTGGTTCGCCCGGGCGTTCGGCATACCTCGGGCGGCGATGCCCTCGTAGTTAACGAGCGTGCCGCGCAGGAAGCCGTCGAACCACCCGCCCAGGTGCCAAACGGGCGTATCGATCTCGTGATGGTGGAGCGCGATCGTCGTGTCCCACCAGTAGGCGTCCTCGCTCGGGTGCGAGAGCCAATCGTTGAACCAGTCGTAGACACCGGTCAAGAGTGGGTGCGGGTACTGGGGGCGGTGGCGCAGCCAGGAGTGGGCCTCCTTGTCGGCCGCCTGCAGCCTGGCGCGCACGGCCGCGACCTGCCCTTCCGGGACCAGCCGGTGCACGTTCGTCAGCGCGACGCGCAGCGCCCAGTGCATCGCGAAGCCGATCTCGAGCGCGCCGCCGCGGTAGGTCCACTCGCGGTGGTAGTCGCTCGACGACTCGCGGACGAACGACGCAGCCAGATGCGGGGGGCGGGTTGGCAGCATCCGGTACTGGGTGACGCCCGAGTACGAGCCACCGATCGTGCCGACTTTGCCGTTGCACCACGGCTGAACCGCGATCCATTCAACCGTGTCGTAGCCGTCGCGGTTCGGACCCCAACCGTCGTCGCGGAATGGGTAGAACTCACCCTCCGACTTGAACCGACCGCGCACGTCCTGGATCACCACCGCGTAGCCGTGGTCCGTGTACACGCGCGGCGAGTCGAGGGTGATCTCCGACGATGTCTCCTTGTTGTACGGGGTGCGCTCCAGGAGCGCCGGGAAGGACCCGTCGCGCTCGGGCAGGTAGACGTCAGCGTAGAGGATCGTGCCGTCCCGCATCGGCACCTGGACGTCGCGCAGTTCTCTCACCGTGCCCTCCTGACGGCGCGCATACTACCGTGCACGGATTCGACCCACCGCAGCCCGCCGGGGCTCCTCGCGGGCTCGGGCGGCTGTGGTAGAGTGCGCGGGGTGGTGGACGGGCGCATCCTGTACATCCACCCGTCGAAGCTGCCAGTCGACAAGCCGGTCGACTGGTCGAGGGGAGCCAGCCCGTACCTGCTGGCGCCGATGGGTGTCGTCGGCCTGGCCAACGCGCTGCGCCAGAAGGGGTTCGACGTCGTCGGACTGAACTACCCGATGGAGGTGGCGCTCGACCCGACCTTCCGGCTCGTGCCGTGGCTGCGGCGGCAGTCCGACGTCCGCCTCGCGATGATCGACCTGCACTGGTACGAGCACGCCTACGGCGCGATGGACGTCATGCGCGCCTGCAAACACGTCTGGCCCGACGTCCCGGTGCTGCTCGGGGGGCTGACGGCGTCCCGGTTCTACGACGAAATTATGGCGCAGTTCGACGCGGTGGATTTCTTGGTCCGCGGCGATCCCGAGCTGCCGGTCGTGAGCCTCGCACGGGGCGAGCGCCTCTCCGAGATCCCGAACCTGTCGTACCGGGTCGACGGCCAGCCGGTGCACAACGACCGGACGTACCACGCCGGGCTCGCCGAGCTCGAGGCCCTCGACTTCGTCGACACGTCGTTCCTCGTCCACGCCGACCGCTACGCCGAGTTCCAGTCGTCGGACTTCGGCCGGCTGAAGGGCCAGTGGCTCGAGATCGGCCGCGGCTGCCACATGAGCTGCGGCTTTTGCGGTGGGTCGAAGCAGGCGCACCAGGTGCTCGCCGGCCGCGAGGCGATCCTGACTCGCCGCCCCGAGCTCGTCGCCGACGACATCGCGCGGCTGGCCGAGCGCGGCCTCGATCAGGTGTCGCTCTCTCACGACCCCGCCGTGCTCGGCAAGCCGTACTGGTCGCGGCTGTTCGCGGCCGTCCGGGCGCGCGGCACGCGCATCGGCATCTACAACGAGTGCTGGCAGCTCCCCCAGCTCGACTGGGTCGACGCACTGGCCGATACCTTCGTCGTCGCCGACTCACAGCTCGCGATCTCACCCCTATCGGGCGACGAAGCCGTACGCAGGTTGAACGGCAAGCACTACGACAACGCGCGGCTCTTCCAGTTCCTTGACGCGCTGAAACGCCATCGGATCCCGATCTTCGTCTACTTCTCGCTCAACCTGCCGGGCGAGACCGAGGAGACACTGGTCGACACGATCCGTCTGGCGACGCGGATCGCACGCGAGTACCCGCCCGAGCTCGTGACAATGGCCAATATGCACCATACCGTTGACCCGGAATCGGGCTTCGCGACCAGTCCGGAGCGGTTCGGCATTCGGGTACTTATGAAGACCTTCATGCACTACTACGAGTACTGCTACCTCACGCCCTACGCCCATCCGGAGGCTAAGCAAGGGCGCCTGCGCGGTTTCGATATGGTCCCGCCGGGCGCGAGGTCGCTCGCGCGGATGGCCGAAATGTGGGATGCTGCGTGCGCGGCATTGGGGCCGAACGTCAAGCCGGTCCCGCCAGTCTGGTAGGAAAGGAACAGGTATGGCCTTGAGTCTCTCCCGGCGCCGCTTCGTCCTCGGAGGGTTGACGTCCGCGCTGCCGATCCTGGCCGCGTGCTCGTCAGCCCCACCGCCGACCGCGACCAGCGCGCCGAAACCGACCGCGGCGCCGGCCGCCCCCACGCAGGTGCCGGCGGCCGCGCCGACCACGGCGCCAACCGCCGCCCCGACCACGGCCCCCGCCGCGACCGCGGCCGGCGCCGCCGCGACGAAGCCAGCCGCCGCTGCCACGGGCGCCGCGCCGGCCGCCGCGGCGACGGGAGCGCCAGCCGCGGCGGCCGCGCCCGCCCCCGGCTCGGGCGCGAAGATCATCAACGTCGCGATGGACGCCGACCCGGTCTCGTTCGACTGCCACGTGCAGACGAACTTCTCCTCGGCCCAGGGGTCGGAGCACTTCTACGAATCGCTGACCGCCTTCGACGACAAGCTGAACGTCGTGCCGTCGATCGCCGCCTCGTGGGAGCAGGCGAAGGATGGCCTCTCCTACACGTTCCAGCTCGATCCGAAGGCGAAGTGGCACGACGGGAAGGACGTCACGGCTGACGACGTGAAATGGACGACCGACCGGCTGCTCTCGCCCGAAATCAAGTCCTCGTGGGCGCAGAACTGGTACTCGTCGGTCAAAGGCGCGACGGTCGTCGATCAGAAGACCGTGCGCATCGACCTCAAGGCGCCGTGGCCGATCGGTCCCGGCGTCTACGCATCGCTGCGCGGCGCGACGATGTACCCGAAGGACGCCGACAAGCGGTTCAACATCAAGACCGAGGCGATCGGCACCGGCCCCTTCAAGCTCAAGGAGTTTGTCCCGGCTGACCGCGTCGTCTACGAGAAGAACCCCAACTACCGGCAGCCCGACATCCCGAAGGTCGACGGCATCTTCGGCAAGATCATGCTCGACGAGGACCAGCGCATCGCCGCGGTGCGGTCGGGAACGGTCGACTTCGCGCAGATCTCACCCGACGGCGCGCAGAAGCTCGCCGGCGTCAAGGGCTACCAGATCCTGGCTGGTCCGCGCGCGTGGGTCGCCAACTGCAGCCTCCCTTACCACATCTACCCGCAGTTCAAGGATTCGCGCGTCCGCAAGGCGTTCTCGCTGGCCATCGACCGCCAGGAGATGATCAAAAAGTCGCTCTTCGGCGCGGGGACGCTCTCGGGCAACGTGCCGACCAGCTTCTCGGACTGGGCGCTGCCCGACGCCGAGCTGCAGCAGATCCTGAAGCGCGACGTCGAACAGGCGAAGGAGCTGATGGCGAAGGCTGGCTTCCCGAACGGCAAAGGCTTCCCGAAGGTGACGATGCACACCTCGGCGCAGCCCTACCCCGACTTCATCTCCAACTCGCTGATCATGCAGCAGAACCTCAAGGACATCGGCGTCGAAACCGAGATCAAGCAGATGGAGTGGGGCGCGTTCGTAGCGCTCGGCAGCGAAAACAAGACCGAGCTCGGCTTCACCGCCTCGACGTTCTTCCCGGACCCCGATCTTTACCTCTGGCCGCAGGGCCACTCGAAGTCGGCCAACGGCACGAAGGGCTACCGCCACTACGACCAGGAGACGCTCGACAAGCTGCTCGACCAGCTGCGCAGCGACGCATCACTCAGCCGCGAACAGCGGCGAGACCTGGCACGGAAGATCGACCGGATGCTGCTCGACGACCCGCCGCTGCTGGTCTTCTACAACGGTGCCTTCGTAGAAGCCGTCAGCGACCGCATCAAGGGCTACGTCCAGAGCTTCACCGGGCGGCGCCCCGGGTTGAAGAACGTCTCTATCGCGTAGACGGAGCCGGAGGAGGCGCACAGCCATTGGCTAAGTACTTCGCCAAGCGCCTCCTCCTCGCCGTTCCGACGCTCTTCGGCGTGACGTTGCTCGTGTTCACGATGGTCCGCCTGATCCCGGGCGACATCGTCGACATGCTCGTTCCCGCCGATATCTACGTCGGACCGGAATACCGCGCGCAGATGCGGGCGATGTACGGGCTCGACCAGCCGATCTACGTGCAGTACGTCCGGTGGATCAGCCAGGTGGCGCAGGGCAACCTGGGCAGCTCGCTGCGCAACAACGAGCCGATCGCCAAGACACTGATCACCCGGCTCCCGCTGACGATGGAGCTGGCGTTCTTCTCGGTCGTGCTGTCGGCGCTCGTCGCCATCCCACTCGGCATCGTGTCGGCCGTTAAACGGAACTCGGTGGTCGACTTCGTCGCCCGCGTGCTTGCGATGTTCGGCCTCTCGGTGCCGAGCTTCTGGCTCGCCTCGATGCTGCTGCTCGTGACGTCGGTCGTCCTACACTGGCAGCCAGACTTGCGGCTCGTGCCGCTGTGGCAGGACCCGCTCACGAACCTGTCGCAGCTCGCGATGCCGATCGTCGCGCTGTCGCTGGCTCTGATGGCCATCGTCATGCGCATGACGCGCTCCGCGATGCTCGAGGTCTTGCGCCAGGACTACATGCAGACGGCGCGGGCGAAGGGGCTGCTGCCACGCGTGATCATGGTCCGGCACGCGCTCCGGAACGCCTTCATCCCGGTGCTGACCGTGCTCGGCATCCAGATCGGTGGTCTGCTCGGCGGGACGGTCGTGATCGAGCAGATCTTCGGGCTGCCCGGCGTCGGGCGGACGCTGCTCGAGGGTGTCACGGCCCGCGACTACCCGGTCATCCAGGGGACCGTGCTGTTCATCGCGGTCGTTTTCGTCGTGGTGAACCTCGTCGTCGACCTGCTGTACGCGGCGGTGGACCCGAGGATCAAGTACGGATGAGCGCCGCGACGCTGGCGATCCCGCGCGGGAGGGTTGCGCCCCCGACCTTCTGGGCACGGCTGCGGCGCGAGGTCCGCCGCTACCCGATCGGATTCCTCGGACTGGCGATCGTGCTCGTGGTCGTGCTGCTCGCACTGACCGCCGACTGGATCACGCCGTACGACCCGGCCTGGCAAATCGACGAACGGCTCACGCCGCCGAACGCCGACTACGTCCTGGGCCTTGACGAGTTCGGGCGCGACGTGTACAGCCGGGTCATCTACGGCGCGCGCGTGTCGCTTTACGCCGGCGTTGTCTCTGTTGTGCTCATTGCACTGCCCGTCGGAACCGTGCTTGGCGTGCTCGCCGGCTACTTCCGCGGCTGGGTCGACACCATCCTTTCGCGGATCGTGGACGTCATGTTCGCCTTCCCGTCGATCATCCTGGCGATCGCGATCGTCGGCATCTTCGGAGCGAGCCTCACGAACGCGATGATCGCGATCGGCATCGTCTACGCGCCCACCTTCGCGCGCATCGCCCGCGGCTCGACGCTCAGCGTGGCGAACCTCGACTACATCACGGCCTCACGGACGATCGGCGCGAAGCACGCGCGCATCATCTGGCGGCACGTGCTGCCGAACATCGCCGCGCCGCTGATCGTCCAGACGACGCTCGCGCTGTCGACGGCGATCTTGTTCGAGGCGGCGCTGAGCTTCCTCGGCCTCGGCACCCAACCGCCGACCCCCTCGTGGGGCACCATGCTCGGCACCGGGCGGCGGTATATGGAGCTCGCGCCGTGGACGGCGATCTACCCCGGACTCGCGATCATGATCACGGTGCTCGGCTTCAACCTCGCCGGCGATGGGCTCCGGGACGCGCTCGACCCGCGGCTGCGGGAGGGGTGATGCCTCAGCTCTGTCGGTTCGAGCGGAGCGAGGAATTCCCGCCACCGCGAGCATCGGCAGCCCCGGTGCGGAGCGTGACCGCCAGGAGTCCTCACCGCTTTCGGCTCCTCGGGATGACGCAAGTGGCGCTGGCCCTCGTCGTGCTGTCGTTCGTCGCCGTCGGCTGCCGACGGCCGAACCCCGCCATCGCGCGCCAGGCCACGGCGCAGGCCGCCGCGGCCGCCACCGCCACGGCCGCGCCGACCGCGACTCCGATCGCTGCGCTCGCCGCCGGAACCTCCGCGCCAGTCGCTGGCGCAACGGCGAGCGGAGGTGGCCGTAAAGCGAAGATCGCCGGCGGGAACCTCGGCATCGGCGCGACCGGCGTTGCCGCCGGCATCCAGGTCTGGTCGAAGGCGGGTGGCGTGCTGGCCGGCGGCGCGACGATGACCGGGACCGTGCCGGACGGCGCGACGGTCGACGTCCTGGCCGAGCAGCAACTCTTCGGACAGACGTACTACCAGATCCGCGCCGGCACCACCGAAGGCTGGGTCGAAGGCCGCTTCATCCAGCTCCTGTAGCCACTCCCGGTGCCGGCGCGCGGAGCCGCCCGGACTCGATCTCGCGCCAAAAGTGGCAGGCGACCTGGTGCTCGCCGTCCGCCTCCAGCGGCGGCTCCTCCTGTCCACACTTCGGCTGCGCGAACGGGCAGCGCGGGTGGAAGCGGCAGCCCGCTGGCGGGTTGATCGGGGAGGGGACGTCGCCGGTCAGGATGATTCTTTCGCGCGCGCGCTCGATCTTTGGGTCCGGTACCGGCGCCGCCGAGAGGAGAGCCTTCGTATAGGGGTGGCGCGGCCGCTCGTAGATGTCGACCCGCGGCGCCACCTCGACGATCTTGCCCAGGTACATCACGGCGACCCGGTCACAGATGTGGCGGACGACGGCCAGGTCGTGGGCGATGAACAGGTAGGTCAGCCCGAGCTGCTCCTGGAGCCGCTCGAGCAGGTTGATGATCTGCGCCTGGATCGAGACGTCGAGCGCCGAGATCGGCTCGTCGCAGACGATGAATCTGGGCGACGCGGCGAGCGCGCGCGCGATGCCGATGCGCTGCCGCTGTCCCCCCGAGAACTCGTGCGGGTAGCGCGACACGAACGCCGGGTTCAGCCCGACCTGCTCGAGCAGCTCGGCGACGCGGCGCCGCCGGTCCGCGCCGCGCGCCAGCCCGTGGACGTCGAGCGGCTCGCCGACGATGTCGATGACCTTCGCGCGCGGGTCGAGCGATGCGTAGGGGTCCTGGAAGATCATCTGGAAGTCGCGCCGGCGGCGGCGAAGCTGCTCGGCAGCGAGCCTGGTTAGGTCGACGCCGTCGAAGACGACGCTGCCGGCGGTCGGCTTGTAGATCTGCAAGATCGCCCGCCCGACGGTCGTCTTGCCAGAGCCCGACTCCCCCACGAGCCCGAGTGTCTCGCCCCGCCGCACCTCGAAGCTAACCCCGTCGACCGCGCGCACCCAGCTGCGCTGCCGTCGGAGCCCCCAGCCGGATCCGACCGGGAAGTGCATCGTCAGGCCTTCGACGTGGAGCAGCGCGCCGTCGGCCCTCCCGTTCGGCAGGTTCACGCGGGGCCACCCGCCTCGGCCTCGACCGCGCGCGGCATCGCGTCGGCCTCGATCGCCGTCGCGAGCTTGGCCGCGTCGGGCTTCGCCCGCCGAACGTCGACCCAGCAGGCGGCCATGTGCGGGTGGGGAGCGTTCGGGTCGGCGCCGGGCACGAGCATGAGCGGCGGCAGCTCGTGGATCGAGCGGTCGACGCGGTAGGCGCAGCGCGGCGCGAACGGGCAGCCGGGCCGAGCGTCGATCAGGTCCGGTGGCAGGCCTTCGATCGGGATCAGCGACGCACCGATCGGCCGGTCGAGCCGCGGCACCGATTGCAGCAGCCCCAGGGTGTAGGGGTGGCGCGGGTCGCCGAACGCGGCGTCGACGTCGGCCGTCTCGACGACCCGTCCGGCGTACATCACGTTCACGCGGTCGCACATCCCGGCGACGACGCCGAGGTCGTGGGTGATGAGGATCAGCGCCATCCCGAGCTCGCGGCGCAGCCGGCGCAGCAGGTCGAGGATCTGCGCCTGGATGGTCACGTCGAGCGCGGTCGTCGGCTCGTCAGCGATCAGCAGCTTCGGCTCACAGGAGATCGCCATCGCGATCATCACGCGCTGGCGCATGCCGCCCGAGAACTGGTGCGGGTAGTCGTCGAGTCGCCGCGAGGCAGCCGGGATGCCGACCAGGTCGAGCAGATCGGCGGCCCTGCGCCGCGCCGCCGAGCGCGACATGCCCCGGTGGAACTCGAGCGCTTCGACGATCTGCAGCCCGATCGGGAGGACCGGGTTGAGCGACGTCATCGGGTCCTGGAAGATCATGGCCACGTCGCGCCCGCGGATCGCCCGCATCTCGGGCTCGGACAGCTTCAAGAGATCTCGCCCCTCGAACAGCACCTGCCCGGCGACCGTCTTGCCCGGCGGGTCCGGAACGAGCCGCATCACCGAGAGGACGGACACGCTCTTGCCGCAGCCGCTCTCGCCGACGAGCCCCAACGCTTCGCCCGGCGCGACCGCGAAGGAGACGCCGTCGACCGCGCGCACGACGCCGGCGCTCGTGAAGAAGTAGGTCGTCAGGTCGCGCACGTCCAGAAGGGCGTCCGTCACGGCGGGCACGCTACCACGGCGCCGGGGGTCGGTCAATCAGACGCGCGGTACAGCCGAGCGCCGTCCTCGATCGTGGACGAGGCACGACCCTGCGCCTGGAGCGCCTCGAGGTAACCGATCGACTGGGAAAGGCCGAGCGCGGTGTTGCCGACCCCGGGCGGGTAGAGAGTCGTCGACAGCCCCCAGCCGTGGCGCGGGGCGGCGCGCACCAGCGCCGCGACCTCCTCGTACCGCTGTAGCGCACGCTCGCGCCGCAGGCGGATCACATCAGAGCCGTTCTCGATAAGCGGCCCGTGCCCCGGGAATGCGAGATCCACGTCGAGCTGTCCCAGCTTCGACAGCGAGTCGACGATGTCGAGGAACCACCGGCCCGGCCGCGACGCCTCGTGGAGCGTCACGCTCGCGCCGGCGTTGCCGATCAGGATGTCGCCGGCGATGAGCAGCCGGGCGTCGGGCTGGTAGAGCGAGATCGAGGTCGCCGCGTGGCCGGGCGTCGACAGCACCAGCCAGTCGGCGCCACCCAGGCGGATCGTGTCGCCCTCGACGAGCTCGGCATCCGCCTCGACCGGTTCTGAGATAGCGCGATAGGCGTCGACGTGCTCGCGCCAGCGCCGTGCCAC
>DASRFH010000007.1:0-8350 GCA_035651675.1 Chloroflexota bacterium
CGTTCTTTCCGCGCAAACGTTGACCAGTGCCCACCTCGTGCTCCTTCGTTGGTTCGACGCCGTCGGCGGCGCCGTCACCATGACCACGAATTAGCAACACCCAGAATCGACGGTGTCGCCTGCGACTGCGCGACCCGAAAATGGTCGGGCTGCGACCGTCGCGGGACCCGCGCTGAGGTTGCCGCCTGCGACCAGCGGTCGCGCTGCTGATGCTGCCGCACGCGGTCCTGGGGAGATCGGCGGTGTTGCGTTGGTGATGGATAACGCCGACGGCCGCCGTGTTGCTGGCGAGCGGGGCGTTCCGATCGTCGGCAACGCCGGTATCCTCGTGCCCGCGAAGCGCGCCGGACTCCCCGCCGAGGTCCGGCCCAGCTCGACGTGGTCATCGGTGCGGGCCTTTACCTCGACGACGCGATCTACCGCGTCGTGCTCAGCAGTGCCGGCGCCGATGTGCTACAAATGTAGTCACAAAGCTGGGAGGATCGGGTGCACCGCGTCGGCGCGCGAGAGCTGAAGCTCCACACCGGCGACGTGATCGCGCGCTTGCGCAGGGGCGAGCCGGTGATGCTGACCCTGCGCGGTGAGCCGCTCGCTGTGATCTCGCCCATCGACCAGCAGGCGCTGACCCAGGGCCTGGACGCCGAGGCGCGCCGCGCCGAGGCGCTCGGCTGGCTGGCGCTGAGCGAGAGCGCTTTCGGAGGCTGGGACAACCCCGACGACGAGGTATGGGACCAAGTCGCGCCGGCCTAGGCCTGGCCGGGCAGGGCGCGGTCGTTTTGGTGCCGTTCCCGTTCACGGACCTGACCGGGCGCAAGCAGCGGCCAGCGCTGGTCGTCTCCCCGAGCGGTATCCACCCCGACGACCTCATCCTGTGTGCAATTACGTCGCAAGTGCCGAGCAGCCTCTCCCGTTGGGAACTGCCGCTCGCGGCGACCGATCTGGTCGAGCAGCGTCTGCCGCGGCCCAGCGTCATCCAGGTCGCCAAACTGTTCACGTGCCATCGATCGCTCGTGCGTGGCCGGTTCGGGACGCTCGAGCCCGCCAAGCTCGGGGAGGTGCTGGAGCGTCTCCGGGTATTGTTCGCCGAACCGTCAGCAACCGGCCAAGGCGATCCGCGTCGCCGATGACCAGGAGAAGCGCTTCAAGTGCGGAACATCTGCCGCTGGGAGAAGCATTCCCACGCTCTTCCCCCCATGGTGAAGCCGTGATCCGGGGCGGCCGGGGCCGGCGAGCCGCAGACCTCGAACGTCAGGAGGACCGCTCATGCCCCTACGCGTCGCACTCGTCGGCGCCGGCCGCGTGGCCAACGCGCACCTCGGCGCGCTCGACGGCGCCGACAACGTCGACGTCGTCGGCATCTTCGATCTCAACCAGGAGCTGGCGCGGCAGCGCGCCGCCGAGCACGACGTCCCGCGCGTCTACGGGTCGTGGGAGGAGCTGCTGAACGACGACGCCGTCCAGTGCGTCGCCGTGCTGCTGCCGCACGACATCCACGAGCGGATGGCGACCGAGGCGCTCGCGGCCGGCAAGCACGTCGTCTGCGAGAAGCCGCTCGCGCCGACGCTCCCGGAGTGCACGCGGATGCTCGCCGCCGCCGAGCGCGCCGGCCGCAAGCTCTTCCCGGTCCACAACCGCGTCCACGACCACGCCGTCGAGCGGATGCACGAGATCGTCGCGGCCGGTCAGATCGGCGAGGTGGTCCTGGCCCAGACGACCGGCTTCGAGGCGCCGCCGACCGTCCAGACCTGGCTCGCGACGCCGCGCGGCGGGGGCGGCGTGCTCATGTCGCAGGCCGTCCACCCGATGTACTGCCTCCGGTGGCTGCTCGGCGACGTCGCGCGGGTGAGCTGCCTCTTCGGCGACCGCAAGGTGGTGGACATGACCGCCGAGGACACCGCCGTCGTGCTGCTCAAGTTCCGGAACGGCATCGCCGCCGAGATGACCTGCACGTTCGGCATCGCCCACGGCCCGCTCGACCACTCGATCACCGTCCACGGCCGCGACGGCTACCTGACTATGACCGGCCGCAAGCTGTTCGCGATCGCGCCGCGGCTCTTCGGCGATAAGGAGCTGCACGAGGTCGAGCTGCCCCCCGGCGACCGCTTCACCGGCTTCCGCCGGATGTGGGAGGACTACGCCCGCGGCATCCTCGACGGCACACCCACCCGCCAGACCGGCGAGGACGGCAAGCGCGCCGTCGAGATCGTCCAGGCCGCCTACCGCTCGAACGAGACGGGGCGGACGGTGGAGCTGCCGCTCGAAGCGTAGGATCTGGCCCCACCGGGGTCGGGCGCCTGGAAGCTCCGCCGTCAGCCGGCAGCCGGGCCCTTTGGCCCGCGTCCGCGGTGGCGCCGGGGCGGGGCCTTGGGGCCGAAGAGCCGGCCCTTCAGCCAGCCGGCCGCGGCGGCGGCCTCGGTGGTTATCCCGGCCACGACGAGCTGGCTGGCCAATGGATCGAGCGGGACGCTGACCGGGCCGAGCCGCAGCGCGTTCGGTTGGCGCGCCTCGATCGGGGCACGGTGGCTCCAGAGCGCCTCCTGGCGCACCTGGCCGCCGGCCGGCGTGGTGGGCCGGAACAGCACGTCGACGGCGATGCTGAGCCCCACCGTGCCCTCCGCCCGCGCCGTGACGTCCCACGACCAGACGAGCGGACCGCGGTCGAGCCGATCGAGCGGCTGCTCGTCGGAGGTCGGGGCGCTCAGCACGCCCTCGGCCCCGGCGGCTACCAGCCTGGCCACCGCGAAGGCGGCGTAGCCGGGACCGCGCGCGAGCTCGAGCGGCACGCCGGGGGTGCCGACCGGCGCCGGCGTGCCGACCACGCCCGTCGCCGTGCCCGCCACCACCTCGCCGGTCCGACTGAGCGTCAAGGTGACCGGCTCGGGTCGCCCCACCCGCAGACTGGCCGGGAGCGCCAGCTCCAACCGCAAGTCGGTGCCGCTCGCGGGCGTCGACGCGGGGGCCTGATCGAGCACGCTATCCCACGCGCTCGCCACGACCGCCAGCACCCCAGGCAGCGCCGGGGCGCGGCGCAGGCCCACCGGCGCCGCCGCCCGCGCCGGGGTGGGCGTGCGGGTCGGCGTGGCGGTCACGCAGCCGGCAGCGGGCGTCGGCGTCGCCGTCGGCGTGCCGGCCCGCGACGGCTGGCTCGGGGCCGCGGTCGGGCACGTCGGCGGCGTCGGCGTCGCCGTCCGGGGCGGCGTCACGACCGGCGTGGGCAGCGCCGTCGGCGTTCGGGGCGCCGTGCCCGTGGGGACGACGATGGGCACGACCGGCGGCGTGGGCCCGACCGTCACGGCCGACGGCGGGCTGCTCGTCGCGGTGCGCGGTGCCGGGACCGAGGTGGGCGGGCCGGTTGGCGGCACGATGGCCGTGGGCGTGGCGCCGCCGACCGCGGGCGTCGCCGCGGGGGCTGGCATCGTGGCGCCCGCCGGAGCCAGAACGCCGGGCAACGTCGTGGCCGGGCGCTGCGGCGCGCCGCTTCCCGATGGGAACGCCCACGCGGTGAGCAGCCCGAGCAGGACGAGGGCGATCCCGACCCCGGACAACACGCGGACGACCACACTCGTCCCCCCGGCACCTCGTCGGCCTCGCGGCCAGCATACCATCGGGTCGGCGCGAGCAGGATACAAACGCGTGCGGAGCTCCGACCGGGTCGCGGCAGTGCTCGCGCGCGGTCGACGCCCGGCTGGCGCCGCACTGCGCGGGCCCGGGCGGCCTGGAGTGGGGTGGCGGCCGACTTCTCGACGTACCGGGTCGCGGCTGACCGGGGCGCGCGGCGCGGGCCCCTACACGGCGCCAGCCGCGAGCGTGGTTAGGGGCTCAGCAGCGCCCCGGCCAGGTGTCCGACGGCATCCACCGCCAGGGCGCCAAGGAGCGTGACCACGAGTAGGAAGACCAGCGTCGCGCCGGGGTGGCCCACGGCTTGCATGGTGCCTGGCGGCCCGTCGGAGTGGCGTAAGGGAAGCCGTGCACCCCACCGTCGAGTTCCCGCGAGATCCAGGCCACAACGCCGCGGCGTGGCCGCCCGGGGTGCTCGCGCGGCGACGAGCGGACGTGCCCTTCCCGATCAGGTGGCCTGCGCCGGTGAACGACCGCCAGCCTGCGCGCCACGTCCCGACGCCGCCCGTAGATCATGCTGGGCGACGATCGCGAATAGCTCCCCGAAGTCGAACGGCTTCCCAAGGAAGCGCAGGCCCATCCGCTGAGCCTGCGCTTCCGCCTCGTGGGAAGCGCTGAACACCACGACCGGTGGCGGATCGGGCCACGCCGCCAGCGCACTGGCGACGCTCCAGCCGTCCCGGCGCGGCATCCAGACGTCGAGCAGCACGAGCGACGGGCGCTCGCGCCAGGCCATGGCAAGCGCCTCCTCGCCGTCCGCCGCGCCGAGCGCTCGGTAGCCAGCCGTCTCGAGCGCCTCGATCACGACCGCACGGATCATCTCGTCGTCGTCGACCACCAGGATCGGCACGTGAGGCCTCCTCGTGCGCGTCAGTGGGGGCAAAAGCGTGTGCAATAGAACCCGGGGAACCATCCCTGCGCCAGCCCCATCGGTCCCAGAGGCCAGCCTGACCGTTCGGCTAGGGGAGCTCGGGGCGGTAATATGGCAACCGATTCGCAACCTGCGCCGAGGCGGAACGATGACATGCTTTGGACCAGGGGTGGGGATGTAGTGGGGTCGAGGCAGCCGATGTCCATCCTCGCCATCGACGACGACCCGACCGTGGGGGAGGTCGTCACGGTCAGCATCCAGTTCCATTGGCCGGATGCGGTCGTGATGCACGCGCTGGACGGCCGTGAGGGGCTGGAGATGCTGCGGAAGCGCAGCCCCGACCTGGTTCTCCTCGACGTCAAGATGCCCGACGTCGATGGGTTCGACGTCCTGCGGGAGATCAGGCGGGTATCGGACGTGCCCGTGATCATGCTCACGGCCGACGGGCGCGAGATCGACATCGTGCGCGCCCTCGACGTCGGCGCGGATGATTACGTCACCAAGCCGTTCGACCTGCTCGAGCTGCTCGCGCGCATCAACGCCGTGCTTCGGCGGGTCGGGCGCGGCCACGCCGGCCCGACGGCCCGGATCGTGGTCGGCGACCTGGTGATCGACCCCGACGCCGCGGAGGTGCGGCTCAACGGGCGGCGGCTGGACCTGACCGCCATGGAGTACCGACTCCTGCGCCACCTGGCGCGGACCCCGGACCGGTTCGTGGGCCACGACGAGCTGATCGAGCACGTCTGGGGCGACCAGGACGTGGGCGCGAGCAGCCTCAAGGGGCTGGTGAGCCGGTTGCGCCTCAAGCTGGAGGCCGACCCGGCGGCCCCGGCCTACATCGAGAGCGAGCGGGGCGTCGGCTACCGACTCGTCTCGCGGCCGGCGGGCAGCTCGCCCCCGGCGATCGGCTGAACGGCGGGCGCCGGTCCTGGCGAGCCGGCCATCTGCCATAATCGCGCGCCGGCTTATGTATTTGAAGCGCCTCGAGCTGCAGGGCTTCAAGACGTTCGCCAGCCGCACGGTCTTCGAGTTCGCGCCCGGGATGACGGCGGTCGTCGGGCCGAACGGCTCGGGCAAGTCGAACCTGGCCGACGCGCTGCGCTGGGTGCTCGGCGAGCAGTCGCTGCGGGCGCTCCGGTGCAAGAAGACCGAGGACGTCGTCTTCGCCGGCGGCGCGGGCAAGCCGCCGGCCGGGATGGCCGAGGTGTCGATCACGTTCGACAACACGGCCGGCTGGCTCGACACGCCGTTCCAGGAGGTCGTCGTCACCCGCCGCGCCTACCGCTCCGGCGAGAACGAGTACCTGATCAACCGGGACCGCGTCCGCCTGCGCGACGTCGCCGACCTGCTGCTCAAGGCGAACATCTCGCCGAACGGCTACACGATCATCGGCCAGGGCATGGTCGACCTCGCGCTCTCGCTCAAAGCGGAGGAGCGGCGCGAGCTGTTCGAGGACGCGGCCGGCATCCGCCACCACTACGTGAAGCTGAACGAAGCGCGCGGCCGCCTGGCGACCACCGAGGTGAACCTGAGCCGTGTGCGCGACGTCATCGCCGAGATCGAGCCGCGGCTGAAGTCGCTCGAGCGGCGCGCCAGGCAGCTCCGCGAGCGCGACGCGGTCCGCGCCGAGCTGCGCGCCCACCTCGCCGCCTGGTACGGCCACCGATGGCTCCAGGGTCGCGCCGAGGTCGAGGCGGCCGAGCAAGCCGAGCGCGAAGCGGCCGCGGCCCTCGCCGAAGCGCGCGCGGCTGCCGACGCGACGGCCGAGGAGGCGAGCACGCTCGCCCGCCGCCAGAACGAGCTGCGCGGCCGGCTCGCCGAAATCGAGCGCGCCCGGGTGGACCTCCTCGGCCAGGGCGAGCGACTCGAGCGCGAGCTCGCGCTGCGCCACGAGCGCGCCAACGCCGCCCGCGCGCGCATCGTCGAGCTGCGCGCCGAGGTGGACGAGCTCGCCGCGCGCGCCGCCGCGGACGAGGCGGCGCTGCGCACCACGCGCAGCCATCTCGAACGGCTCGAAGCGGACGTGGCCCGGCTGAGCGCCGAGGTCGCCGCGGCCGAGGGCGCCAACGACGAGCGGCGCCAGCGGGCCGACCGGCTGCGCGCCCAGCTCCAGGAGGCGCAGGCGCTTCAGCTCCGGCTGAACCAGGAGGAGGCGGCGCTGCGCGCCGAGCTGGAGAAGGTGGCGCCGCGCCGTGCCGAGCTCCAGGCCGAGATCTCCCGCCAGACCGAGGCCGCCGCGCAGGACGAGGAGCGCGCGCTAGCCGTGCGCGCCGAGATCGACCGCCACGAGGCGGCGATGGCCGAGGCCGAGGCGGCCGCCAAGCAGGCCGAGGCCGAGGCCGAGCGGCTGCGGGTCGAGCTCGCCTCCTGCCGCCTTCACCAGGAGACGATCGCGCTGCGCGTCGCCGAGCTCGCGCGCGAGCGCGCGGCCGTCCAGGGGCGCCTCGACGTCCTGACCGATGCCCGCGAGGGCTACGCCGGCTACTACGCTGGCGTCCGGGCGGTGCTGGCCGCGGCCCGGGACGTGGGGGCGCGGGGACGCGAGGCGGCGAGGACCGCCGCTTCCCCCGCTCGCCGTATCCAGACGTCGGAGGGGCGGCTGGAGGGGATCGTCGGTCTGGTCGCCTCGCTCGTCCGCGTCCCGCCCCACCTGGAGACCGCGATCGAGGTCGCGCTGGGCAGCCACCTCCAGGACCTCGTCGTCGAGCGGTGGGAGCACGCCGAGGCGGCCGTCGCGTTCTTGAAGAAGACCAACGCGGGCCGAGCGACCTTCTTGCCGCTCGACACCGTGCGCGGCGGCGCATCCCCGCCCCCGGTGGGAGCGGGCGCCGGTCCGGGCGTCCTCGGGGTGGCTTCCGCGCTCGCCCAGTTCGACGAGCCGTACCGCGCGGTGATGGAGCACCTGCTCGGCCGCACGCTGGTCGTGCAGGACCTGCCGACGGCGCGCCAGGCGCTCCGCTCGATCGGAGGTGGCTGGCAGATCGTCACGCTCGGCGGCGAGGTCGTCCGCTCCAGCGGCGCGATCACCGGCGGCGCCGGCCAGGGCGCCGACCGCACGCTGCTCGCCCGCGAGCGCGAGCGGCGCGAGCTGCCCGAGCGGCTCGCCGCCGCGGTCGCCTCCGGCAAGTCGGCCGAGTCGGAGCTGGCCGGCCTGCGGGCGCACCAGGTCGAGCTCGAAGCCGCGCTGCGGAGGGTAGGCGAGGCGCGCGTGGCCGCCGAGCGGCGCGCCGCGGCGGCCCGCGTCGAGCGCGGCGCGGCCGCGGCCCGGGCCGAGCGCTTAGCGCGCGAGGTGGAGTGGTCGCGCGGGATGACCGAACGGGCGCGGGCCGAGCTCGCCGCGCTCGACGAGGTCGAGCGCGCCACGCGCGAGCGGCTGGCCGCGCTGCCCGAGCACGGCGGCGAGCACGCGCAGCTCGCGGCCACGCTGCGGGCGCGGCTGGCCGAGCTCGACAGCGCGATGCGCGAGCAGGACGAGCAGCTGAGCCGTGTGCGCAGCTCGGTGGCGGTGATCGAGGGCGAGCGGCGGGCGCACACGCGGCTGCTCGAGAGCCACGCCGAGCGGCGCGAGCGGATCGCGGCCGAGATCGAGGCGCGCCGCCGCCGGATCGACGAGCTGACGGGCTCGGCGGCGGCGCTCGACGGCGAGGCCGAGGAAATCGAGGCGGCGCGCGGCGCGCTCGAGGACCAGCGCGCCGCGCTCGCCGCCGAGGCGGAGCCGATCCAGCGGGAGCTCGCCGAGCTGGCCGAGCAGGCGCGGCTGATCGCCGCCGGCGAGCCCGCCGGCCGGGCCCAGCTCAACGAGCTGGCCGACAAGGTGCGCGCCGTCGCGCTCGCCGCCCAGTCCGCCCGCGACCACCTGGA
>DASRFH010000008.1:0-34458 GCA_035651675.1 Chloroflexota bacterium
TCGAGGACGTGCGCGGGTACGACACGGTCGTACCGAGGCGTTACGTCGAGTTCTGGTCGCTGATCGAGCCGCCCCAGGGCCTGCCGTACAGCAAGATGCTGGGGCTCGGCCGCGTCGATTCCTTGGCCTCGCCACTGCTCCGACTGCTGAACGTCCGCTACGTCGTCGCTGGACGCCCGATCGACTCGCCACAACTCGAGTCGATCGACGCCCCCGGCATGTACGTGTACCGGCTGCGCGATCCACTGCCGCGCGCCTTCGTGGTCGGGGGAGCGCGGTCGGTGCCCGACGCCGCCGCGGCGCTCGAGCGGCTGCGCGCACCGGACTTCGACCCACGCCGGGAGATCGTGCTTGTCGGCGCGGTGGTGCCCACGACTGATCCCATGGCGCGCGGCACGGCGACGTACGTCGAGCGGGCAGCGAACCACCAGCGGCTCGACGTCGAGCTCGATCGACCAGGCTACCTGCTGGTGACCGATTTCTGGTTCCCGGGCTGGCGCGCACGCGTCGACGGCGCCGATGCACCCCTGCTCCGCGCCGACCACATCTTCCGAGCTATCCCTCTGGCAGCGGGCCGCCACACGGTGGAGCTGCGCTACACGCCAGACAGCCTCAAGATCGGCGGGGCGGCGACCGGCCTGGCGGTTCTGCTGCTCGTCGCCGCCTCGGCGGCGCTCGGCGCGCGGCGGTTGCTCGCCATGCGGCACGGCGAGGGAACGGCGCGACGCGTGGCCCGCAACGCCCTGTCCGGGATGGGCACGTCGATCGTCAACAAGGTGATCGACTTCGGTTTCGCGATCCTGATGGCCCGCCTGCTCGGCGCGGACGGCATCGGCCGCTACGCGTTCGCCGTCGTCGTCACGGGCTATCTGGAGATCCTTTCCAACTTCGGGCTCAACGCCTGGGTGATGCGGGAGGGTGCGCAGCGCCCCGACGAGCTGGCCCGCATCGGCGGCAGCTCTCTCATGCTCCGTCTCGCCCTGTGGCTCACCGGTATCCCCGTGGTGATCGCCCTCCTCGCCTACTGGCGCATCCAGCTCGGTCTGGCCGACGACGCCATGTTGGCGACGCTGCTGCTGTGCTCTGCGCTCGTCCCCAGCGCGGTCGCCTCGACGTACAGCTCGATGTTCTACGCCCGCGAGCGGATCGAGGTCCCGGCGCTGCTCACCGTCGGCACGACGCTCGTCAAGGTCGCGCTCGGCGTGCCCGTCTTGGCGTTCGGCTACGGCATCGTCGGCCTCGCCTGCCTCGCGATCGTCAACAACTGCATCACGGCCATGACGCTCGGCGTGCTCGCCGGCCGCGTCGGCATCGGGGCGCGGCTGCGGTTCTCCGCCGCCGAGGCGCGCGCGATGATCGGCCCGGCCTTCCCGCTGATGCTGAACCACTTCCTCCAGACGGTCTTCTTCAAGATCGACGCGATGCTGCTCCAGCCGATCCGGGGTGATCGGGAGCTCGGCTACTACGCGTTGGCGAACAAGTTCCTCGATGGGACGCAGATCATCCCGCCAGCCTTCACGTTCGCCGTCTTCCCACTCTTGTCGCGGCTGGCCGCCAGCCGCGCCGACGGTATGCGCGGTGCCTACGCCTTCTCGTTGAAGCTGCTCGTGTTCATCGCCGTGCCGATCGCGCTGACGATGACGGCGGCGGCCGAGATGCTCGTGCGCATAGTCGGCGGCGCGGCCTTCCTGCCCGATGCCGCGAACGCGCTGCGACTGTTGATCTGGTTCCTGCCGTTCTCGTTCGCCAACGGCCTAACGCAGTACGCGCTCATCGCGGCAGGCCGCCAGCGGACGATCACGCTCGCGTTCGCGATCGCGGCCATCTTCAACGTCGGCGCCAACCTGGTGGGAATCCCCATCTACGGCTACCGGAGCGCCGCGGTCGTCACGGTGCTGTCAGAGGTGGTCCTCGCCGTCCCCCTCGGCGTTACCGCCGCGCGGTCGATCGGCCTGTTCCCGGCCCGGGCGCTCGCGCCGTTCCTAGCCAGCGGTGCGCTTGCGCTCGCGCTCTTCCTGGGCGTCGAGCCGCGGCTCGGCAGCTTCGTTGCGCTGCTCGTCGGCCTGGTGGTGTACGGGCTCTGCCTGCTGGCGCTTCGTCCGCTCGATCCGCCGGAGCGCGAGGGCGTCCGCCGGGCGGCGCGGTCGCTGCTCGCCAGAGCTGCCAGTTAGATGGTCGCTAGAATGCGCCCGCACGTGGCACCGCCTGGTCGTCTCGTCGTATTGGCCGCGGTCGTCGCGGCCGGGTTGGCGCTCTCGCTCGTCACGACGCCGCCGCTGCTGTGGGTCCTGGCGGCCGTGGTGATCCTGGTCGCCTGCATCGGATCGGATCAGCTGATCCACGCGCACTGGCGCCAACACCGGCGCGCCCGCCGCCGCTACGACATCACACTCTGGATCTTCCCAGCGCTCATCGTCGCCGGCGGATTCCTCGTGCTCCGGCTGCCCTTTTTCGCCAGCGCGGCTGTGGTGGTCGTCGGCATCGTCGTCGCGACACTGCTGTTCGGCGGCGTGGTGGTGTGCCAGCTCCACAGCCTGAGCAGCGACGATCCGCACTACGCGCTCGCCCGGTTCGTGCTGACATTGCTTGCCTACCTCAGCGCATTCGGGATCTACAGCGCGATCTACGCGCCCCGGGTGCGCTCGCTCTATTCGGCGACCGCGATCATCGTCGTCACGTTCCTCATCTGCCTTGAAATCTTTCGCGGCCACCAGGTGAACGGGCGGCGGGCGGCGCTCTACGCGGGGATCCTCGGCCTGGTGGTTGGCGAGATGACCTGGGCGCTCAACTACTGGCTCGTGAGCCCGCTCGCCGGCGGCCTGCTGATGCTCGTGGTCCTGTACTTGGCTGCCGGGATTGTTCAGAGCCATATGACCGGCGAGCTTACCGCGCGAACGCTCGTCGAGTTCGGCTCGGTGGCCGCCGCCGCGGTCGCGCTCGTGCTAGGGGTCGGATTCTTCGCCCAGTAGATCGAGCGTGGCAGGTTTGTTGCGAGGTCATGGGACCCTGAATACAATCTCGCACTCTCGTTCGCGAGCAGGAGCCCCACTTGGCCGGCTACCAGACCGAAGAGCGCACCAAGCGTCGGAAGGCGCTCGTCGACCATGCGATCCAGCTCGCGATGCAGAACCGTTGGGCCGATGCGGTGCAGGTGAACCGCAGCATCATCGAGCTGTTCCCGAACGATGCGGACGCGTACAACCGGCTCGGGCGCGCGCTGCGCGAGCAGGGAAAGTACAAGGAAGCGCGCGATGCGTACGCGCGGGCGGTCGAGATCGACCCAAACAACTCGATCGCGCAGAAGAACCTTGCCAGCCTGGCGAACCTCGACGTCGAAGCCGCACCGTCCGACGGGAGCGAGAAGGTCGACGCGCGGCTCTTCATCGCCGAATCGGGAAAGAGCGGCCCGGCCACGCTCGTCGCCGTGCGCGACCGTGCGTTGGTCGCCAAGATGGCGGTCGGCGATCAGGTCTACCTCGCGCCCGAGGGACGCGCGCTGTACGCGCGGAACGCCCGCGGGGAGACGCTCGGCCAGGTTGAGCCGAAGGTCGCGCAGCGGCTCATCGACCTCATGAACGGCGGGAACAAGTACGCTGCCGCGCTCATGAGCGTCGAGGAGGGAGCACCCCGCATCATCATCCACGAGGTCTTCCAGCACCCCTCGCAGGTCGGGAAGGTGTCGTTCCCTACCCGCGGCGACGCGGCCGCCGCCGTCCGACCCTACACGAAGGAGTCACTGCTCAAGTACGCGGACTACGACGAAGAGGACGAGGACGCCGAGCTCGACCATGAGATGATGAGCGAGACCGACGGCGAGGTCGAGGAGCCCCTCGAAACCGCTGAGTTCGGCGACGAAGACACACCGGAGTAGGAGGAGTTACGGAATGGGCGACAAGAGTCCCAAGGCTGCCGACAAGCTGAAGAAGCAGAAGGCTGGCAAGAAGGACGCGGCGAAGAAAAAGTAACGAGAAGGCCCCGCCCGCCGAAGCGGACGGGGCCCCGTGCGCGAGAGGCCGACCGACGCTACTGCGCGGCCTTCGCCTTCGGATTCCGGCTGATCCACTTCGAGCCGGTCGTGGCGCTCAGCGGTACATCCTTCTCGGCCGAGCATCGCACGCACCGGTGGTGGTAGTGGGACACGCCGTCGATGCGGACAGACGTCACTTCCCAGTAGTGCGGTGGGCAGACGTTCGCTTCGACCTGCTCCGCCATGCTCGATGAAACCTCCCGACCTTTCGAACTCGCGGCCAACAAAAAACGGGAAGTCCTGACGCCTACCGCGCCGGCTTCCCGCCCAAATAGTTGCTAGGTAGACCTCGCCACTTCTCACATTCTAGCATGCGCTGGCCCGTCTTTCCAATCGGAGGCTGCCGACACCCGTGCCCCCGCCTGCTCGCCGGATCGTCGGCGTCATCGGCCTCGTCGTCGCTCTCGGGTTCGTCGCCGGGGCCTCCTTCTACGCTGGGTACGCGTCGGCTCGGCTGAACCTCCCTGTCGGACTGCCCGTGCCCGGGGGCGACCGTGACCCGACCGCCGCGCGGACGGGCGCGCTAGCGGTCGTCGCCGAGGCCTGGCGCATCGTCGACGCCGAGTTCTACGACCACGCCAGGGTCGACCCGGCGAAGCTGACCTACGGAGCCATCAAGGGCATGCTCGAGACGCTCGAGGACCCTTACACCGTCGTGGCGGACCAGCAGCGGACGCGGCAGCAGAGCGAGCAGATCCGCGGAAGCTTCGACGGGGTCGGCATCTCGATCGAAGTGCGCGACGGCCGACTGATGGTAACGAGGGTGATCGGGGACTCCCCCGCGATGGCGGCGGGCGTCCGCCCGGGCGACCAGATCGTGCGCATCGACGACCGCGAGATGCGCGACCCTCAGCTAGCGCAGGTCGTCGACCAGCTCCGCGGCCCGCGCGGATCGTCGGTTACCCTGACCGTGCAGCGCCCAGGCCAGCCCGGCCTGCTGCGGTTCGACGTGACCCGTGGCGAGATCCGCACCGCCCCCATCGAAGCGCGGATGCTGCCCGGCGACGTCGCGTACGTGCGCCTGACCACGTTCTCGACCACGTCTGGCCAGGACCTGCGCCGGGAGCTAGACAAGCTTCTCCCACAGCACCCGTCCGGCATAGTCATCGACCTTCGTAACAACCCAGGCGGCGTCCTGCAGAGCGCGGTGGACGTCGCGAGCAACTTCATCGACGACGGCGTGGTCGTCTACGAAGAGCGAGCGAACGCGCCGCCGACGGCGCGCTACGTGCAGCGCACCGGCCCGGTGGTTGATCTGCCGCTCGCCGTTCTCGTGAACCACGGGTCGGCTTCCGCGTCCGAGATCGTTGCGGGCGCACTGCAGGACCGCCGCCGCGCAGTGTTGGTGGGGGAGCCCACCTACGGCAAGGATTCGATCCAGAACGTGCACCGCCTGAGCGACGACGAGAGCATCCGCGTCACCGCCGCGAAGTGGGCAACGCCGCTCCACCAGTCGATCGGCGGCCGGGGCCTGCAGCCCGACATCGCGGTCGCTATGTCCGACGACGACCGACGGCAAGGGCGCGACCCGCAGCTCGAACGCGCTGTCGACTATCTCCGTACCAGGCTGGCGCGTGCGCCGTAGAATCGCTGCGTGGCCAAGCAAGAGGCGGCTTCGGGCGAGAAGCAAATCACAACGAACCGCCGCGCGTGGCACGACTACTTCATCGACGAGCGCGTCGAGGCAGGCATCGCGCTGACCGGAACGGAGATCAAGTCGATCCGCGACGGCAAGATCACGCTCTCCGACGGCTACGCGCGCATCCAGGATGGCGAGGCGTGGCTGGAGAACGTCTACGTCGCGCCGTACGAGCACGGCGGCCGCGAAAACCCCGAGCCCCGACGGCGCCGAAAGCTGCTCCTGCACCGACGCGAGGTGCGCGATCTCGCTGCCAAGGTGCAGCAGAAGGGCTTCACGATCGTCCCGCTGCGCGTCTACCTCAAGAACGGGCGCGCCAAGCTCGAGCTCGGACTGGCACGCGGCAAGCACCTGTACGACAAGCGCCAGGCGATCGCCGACCGCGAGTCGAAACGCGACATCGAGCGTGCGCTGCGAGCCCGCCGTTAGCTATCATCCATCTGTTACCAACCGCATATGGGGATGACCGGTTTCGACAGCGGAGGCTGGTCTGGAGCTGCAAGCCGAGGTGTCCGTTCGCCTCGTTAAACCACGGACACGGCATAACTGCCAACGACGAACTAGCTCTCGCCGCCTAAGTAGGTGACGACGTCCCGCCTGTCCTCACCCCGATGGGACTGGTAGGGGCGCCATTTAGTCGGGGCGCTGCACCCCGGACGCGGATAGGGGGTGCCTAAGACTCATCCGCTAACGTCGGCGAACCGCGTCGGTGCGGGTCGACGGCGTGATCCAAAACGCCGACTACGCTTGTAGACGCTACTGGCCGATTTCGTTGGACGCGGGTTCGACTCCCGCCATCTCCACCATTCGCTACACTGGGCGAGCTGTGATCGAGACGACGGAACTCGAGCAGCTCGCCCGTTTGCTTTACGGCGAGCAGCGCGCCGCCGAGCTGACCCCACTCGCGTCCAGCCTCCGCGCCGGGCTCGAAATCGTCGCGAAGGCCGATCTACGCGGCGAGGACGAGCCCGACTTCCTCGACGCCCCGGCCGAATGACCGAGCCCCAGGAGCTCGGCGTCGCCGACGCCGTCGCGGCCATCACGCGTGGCGAAACGTCGGCGGTGGAGCTCGTCCGAGCGCTGATCGAGCGGATCGAGCGGACCGACCAGGAGCTGCGCGCCTGGGTCGTCGTCGACCGCGAACGGGCGCTGGCAGAGGCGAAGCGCCGCGACGAGCTCCCACGGGACCGGCGCGGACCACTCCACGGCGTGCCGATCGGCGTCAAAGACATCTTCGACGTGGCCGGTCTGCCCACGAAGGCCGGCTTCGCGCCCTTCGCCGACAGAGTGGCTGCCGAGGACTGCACCGTCGTGGCGCGGCTCCGCGCCGCCGGTGCGGTGATCCTCGGCAAGACGGTCACGACGCAGTTCGCGTACATTGACCCGCCGCCGACCCGCAACCCGTGGAACGCCGACCGCACGCCAGGTGGGTCCAGCAGCGGCTCCGGCGCGAGCGTCGCGGCGCGGCAGGTGCCTGCGGCGCTCGGGTCGCAGACCGGCGGTTCGGTCCTGCGTCCCGCCGCCTACAACGGCGTGATCGGGCTCAAGCCGACCTACGGCCGCGTTAGCCGCTCGGGCGTGCTGCCGCTCGCCTGGAGCATCGACCACCCCGGCACCTTGACGCGCTCGGTGGTCGACGCCGCGCTCCTGCTGCGCGCGATCGCGGGGCACGATCCCCGCGACCCCTCGTCGAGCCGCGCGCCGGTGCCGGACTATGTCGCCGCGGCGCGGCCCGGCGCTCCACCGCGGCTGCTGGTACTGGACGACTTCCTCGAGCGGGCCCAACCCGACGCGGCGCTCCGGTTCGAGGACGCGATCGGGCGGCTCCGGACCGCGGGCGCGAGCGTCGAACGCGGGCGGTTCCCCAGCGGCGCGCCGGCGCTGATCGGCGCCCACGCGGTCGTGATGCAAGCGGAGGCCGCGGCCGTCCACCGCCGATTGATCGCCGAGCACCGGGACGCCTACGCGCCTCGGATCCGCGCCTTCGTCGAAAACGGGGCCCTCGTGTTGGCCGTCGACTACCTGGACGCCCAGCGGCTGCGCCGCCGCCTACGGCGCGAGGCGGCGGCGCTTCTGGCGCGCTGCGACTGCCTGGTGCTCCCGACCGCTTCCGGGCCCGCGCCCGCACCCGACACGACCGGCGACCCGAGCTTCCAGGGGCCATTCTCCCTGCTCGGCCTACCGGCCATCTCCCTGCCGAGCGGGCTGAGCGCGGACGGGTTGCCGCTTGGCCTCCAACTCGTCGGACCGGCGTTCGGCGAAGCCGCGCTCCTGGGAGCCGCCGCGTGGGCCGAGCGTGCGCTGGGGCCCATGCCGAGTCCGCCGGCGTACCGGCCCTAGCCGAGTACCGTGTCGTTCGCAGCGAAGCACGCCGCCGGTTGAAGAGTCGATTTAGCCGAACGCGCGGCGCGCTAGCTCGATCAGTGGCTCGTCGACGTCCGGGTCAGCTAGCCCGGCGACTTCGTCGACGACCTGCCGTCGGTGCACCAGGTGCGTGCCCGCGACGGCCTCCACGGCCGCGTGCTCGCGCCGCAGCGGCTCGACGATCCGCGTGGCCTCGACCGTTTGGGTGCGGCGCACCCGCAGCTCTTCCTTTAGCACGAGCTGGCGCCTGAGCACCAGCTCCTCCTCGTAGATGGGCACGACGAGGCACTCCCCCTCTCGCCAGGGTGGTCGCCGCTCGGCGACCACCTGGCCGACTGGGATCCGCTCGACTTCCAGCTCCTCGCCGCCAACCACTACACGCTCCACGGGAACCCCTCGACGCCGGAAGGCGCCGCCCCAGGCGGGCAAGGAGCGTGCCTACGGACCGCCCGGCTTGGCCCCCGCCGGCACCGTGCCGCCTGGCTTCGCCAGCGGTGTGGCCGTCGCCGAGGCCGAGGACGCCGGCTTGGCCGGGGAACTGGTCGAGGCCGTGCCGCCGGGGCCCGGCGTGGCCACGGCCGGCAATGCCCCCTGGTAGCCGCACTCGTCGGCGTAGCGGCCGACCAGGCGGCTTTTCAGCGCCTCCGGATCCTGCTTGATCAGCCGCAGGACCTCGTTCTGGTCTGCCTCAGCCTGGTTGGCAGGCCTTTCCTTCCCGTTCGGTCCGTAGAACCTCTCCCACAGCGCCGCCTGGTTCCGGAACGCACGCAGCTCGGCCTCGAAGCAGTCGGCGACTGTGTTGATGCGCAGGCCCTGGCCGGCTTCCCAGGCGTGGGTAGCCTCGTGAGCTAGCGCGACCGCGACCACGCGCTCGTCGCCGTCGACGTACTGGTTCGAGATCGTGATGGAGCGATCAGGGAACGAATAGGCCCCTATTAGGCCCTCGGCGAGCGGCGCCACCCGAACCACGACCTTGTACTGGCCGATCGCGTCGGCCAGGTAGCGAAACGCGGGCTCGCGGTGGACCAACCAGAGCGCCGGCTGGACAGACGGATCGACGTCCGCGCCGGGGGCTAGCCCTTCGAGCGTCTGGCGGTAGCCGAACTCGGTCACCTCCGGCAGCGAGGCGAAGACGCGGACTGCGTCCGTGGGCACCCAGACGTCCTCGTCGGTGCGCAGGTAGCGCTGCCCGTCTGGGCCGACCGCTTCCTCCAGCACGGCGACGGCGGCGCCAGCCTCGAGAGTGGGACGATCGGCCGGCCGTGCGCCAGGCCGGGCGTACTGGCGCGTGCCGCCGCGGAGCACGACCCCGTATAGCGGCTCGGGCGCCGTCGGACCGGCGCTCGCGATGGCGCTCGGCACGGGCAAAGGCGTCGGCGTGCGCGACGGGGTCGGCGACGGCGCGGCCGGCTTGGTCGGCGTCGGGGACGGTGACGCGACGCCAGCTGGCCGCGGGCCCGTGGGGCGGGTGGGGGTCGGCAGCAACGGGCGTGCCGCGCCCGGTCCGCCGGGGCGCCGGATCTCCGGTCCGGAGAAGACGCGCAGCTCGACGACGAGATTCAGCGCCTCGCGCAGCGTGTTGAACACCAGGAGCCCATCGCGCGGCACCCACCCGCCCGTCGATATCTGCCGCCACACCTGGCCGTCGGCGCCGCTCGCCTCGCCGTTGGTCGCGACGATCTGCGTGAACCTCAGCGTGCCGACCTGGGACGCGCTCGGGTCGGGCTCGCTCCGGATGGTGACGCCGATGCCGGAGGCGACGACCCCGTACCGGCGGCCAGTGTCGAGCAGCACCTCCGACGGCCGGAGCTTCGCCCGTGCGGTCGCCGTGCCGAAGTCCTGGCCGCGGACGGGCGTACACCCGCTGCCGACGACCAGCACCAGTGCCAACAGGGCGAGCGCTAGTGCACCACGATCTGCGTGACGGCGTAGAAGATGCCGATCACGAAGCTGCCAGCGAGGATCGCCGCGGCGACGCTGTTCTCCTGGAAGATCTCCTCCATCAGCTTGAAGCGGCGTTCGAGCACCTCGAACACGACGATGACGATGATGATCGATACCAGGCTCCAGAGCACGGTGCTCGCGAGCGCGGCGACGAAGCGCTCGACGTCCAACGTCACGTGGCGACCTCACACCCGGCGACTGCGCCGCCAACTTTACACCGACGGCGCTGGACTGGACCCTCTGCACAAGGCATAAGGCGAAAACTCCGGCCAGCTCCGGACGAGCATGTATTCTTCGTGCGTGGCGCACAAGAGGTGGGCTGCGTGACGGTCGACGAGCTGCTGCGAGAGGTTCTGCCGTCGGACGCCTCGGTGATCGCCGGCGCGGTGGGGCTCGACCGCGAGGTTACCTGGCCCGCCACGCTCCGGACGAGGGCGCCGGCCTTCCCTCACCTGAAGGGAGGCGAGATCGCGCTGATCTCGACCGAGGCGCTGCGGATGCATGAGCCGAGGCTGCAGCTTAGCGCGGTGATCCGCTCGCTGGCCGGCCTGAGCGTGTCGGCGGTCGCCGTCGCAGGCGACGTACCGGCTGAGTCGCGCGACCTGGCCGAGGCGGTCAGTCTGCCGCTCATCACCCTGCCGCACGGGACGCACCTGGCCGATCTCGAGCAGGCGATCGCGCGCTCGATCGTCGATCACCGCACGCAGATGCACCAGCGCAGCCAGGAGATCTACCGGCGGCTGACCGAGGTGGCGATCGAGGGACGGGGCGTCGGCGCCATCCTCGGCACGCTCGCGGAGCTCACTGGCAAGGAGGTCGTGCTCGAAGGCCGATCGTTCGACGTACGAAGCAGCGTTACGCGCACTGCCGGCGGCTGCCGCCCCACGCTGCTCGAGCGGCTCTCCGAGGACGCAGGCCGGATCACCGCCTGGCTGGAGAGGACGCCCATCACCGTGTCCGACCCGCCGACGATGCGACTTCCGCTGGACGACGAGATGGGCCGGATCGTGGCGCCGATCGCGGTGAAGGACGCCGTGCTCGGCTACCTGTCGGTCGTGGGGCGCCGTTCGGCGCTCGGCGAGCTGGACGAGCTCGCGGCCAGCCGCGGCGCGGCGGCCTGCGCGATCGAGCTGGCGCGCGAGCGCGCGGTGCTCGAGGCCGAGGACCGCCTCCAAACCGATCTGGTCGAAGCGCTCATCAGCGGCAACTACCCGTCCGCCGATGCGGTGCTGGCGCGCGCCGAGCGTCTCGGGTTCTCGTTGGCAGGTGCGCACGTCGCGCTCGTGTTCGGTCAGGCCGGTGACGGGCGACCACGGGCGCTGCGAGCGGCGGTCAACGCCCGCCGTCTGGAGGCGGCGCTCGAGCGACAGTTGGCGCAGCGTGGCCTGCGCGCGCCGGTCGGGGTCCGGGGAGAGCGCGCGGTCGTGCTTTTCCCGGCGAGCCAGCTGGAGGGGATTCCGCTCAAGGCACTCGCCGCCGAGCTGCGCGCGGCGGCCGCGGCGGCGGTCGAGGCCCCGGTTTCGGCCGGCGTAGGGAGGCCGTACCCCGGCCTCGACGGCATCCGACAGAGCTACCAGGAGGCCGACGGGGCGCTCACACTGGGTGGCCGGTTCCTCGGCGGCGGGCAGGTCGCATTGTTCGCCGAGTTGGGGCTGTACCGTCTGCTGCTCGCGCTGCGTTCGACCGCGGAACTGGACGGCTTCTACCAGCAGACGCTCGGCGCGCTCGTCGAGTACGACCGGGAGAAGGATGGCGAGCTGCTCAAGACGCTGGACGCCTACTTCGCCTGCTTGGGATCGCCGACCGACGCCGCAGAACGGCTGCACGTCCACCGAAACACGCTGCTGTACCGGCTGCGCCGCATCCAGGAGGTCGCCGGCGTCGACCTGAACGACGCGGAGACCCGCCTGGCACTCCACCTGGCGCTGCGGGTCCGCGACGTGCTCCAGGCCGGCGACCACGACGGTCCGACTGTGCGCCCCGCCCAAACCGCGCTCGGGTAAGTTCGGTCGAGCCGCACATAGCCCCCTCTAAAAGGGCGTTGGTAGGATCGCGGAAGGGCGCCCATGAAGTGGGCGCCGCGCCCAAAGGAGCGCTGATGACACTCGCCGAAGCCAAGACCCGCACGATTTCGACGCCGAAGGATGCCCTCGCCTTCGCCAGGGAGTCCGGCGTGAAGATGGTCGACGTCAAGTTCGTCGACCTGCCGGGCACATGGCAGCACTTCTCCTTCCCGGTCACCGAGTTCGAGGAGGAACAGTTCACCGAGGGCCTCGGGTTCGACGGATCGAGCATCCGTGGTTTCCAGAAGATCCACGAGAGCGACATGCTGCTGATGATGGACCCGAAGACGGCCATCATCGACCCCGCCACCCGCGTGCCGACGCTCAGCCTGCTCTGCAACGTCGTCGACCCGATCACGCGCGAGCCGTACACGCGCGACCCGCGCTACGTCGCCCAGAAGGCCGAGGCGTACCTCCAGAAGACCGGCATCGCGACCACGTCGTACTTCGGGCCCGAGGCAGAGTTCTTCATCTTCAACGACATCCGCTTCGACCAGTCGTCGAACTTCGGCTACTACTACATCGACGCCGAAGAGGGTATCTGGAACACCGGCGCCCAGAACGGGAAGCCGAACCTCGGCTACCGGCCGCGGACCAAGGAAGGCTACTTCCCGGTCCCACCGGTCGACAAGCTGCAGGACCTCCGCTCCGAGATGGTGCTCAAGATGCAGGAAGCTGGCCTGCGCATCGAGGTGCACCACCACGAGGTGGCCACGGCTGGCCAGGCGGAGATCGACATCCGCTTCGACACGCTGACCAAGATGGCCGACAACCTGCTCCTGTACAAGTACATTGTCAAGAACGTCGCGTACCAGAACGGCTACACGGCGACGTTCATGCCGAAGCCGCTGTTCGGCGACAACGGCTCGGGCATGCACTGCCACCAGAGCCTCTGGAAGGGGAACACCAACCTCTTCTGGGATGAGAAGGGGTACGCCGGCCTGAGCGACACGGCGCGCTGGTACATCGGCGGCCTTCTCGCACACGCACCGGCGCTGCTCGCCTTCTGCGCGCCGACCACGAACTCGTACCGTCGCCTGGTGCCGGGCTACGAGGCGCCGGTCAACCTGATGTACTCGCAGCGCAACCGCTCGGCCGCCGTCCGCATCCCGGTGTACTCGAAGAGCCCGAAGGCGAAGCGCATCGAGTTCCGGTGCCCTGACGCGACCGCGAACCCCTACCTGGCGTTCGCGGCGATGCTGATGGCTGGTCTGGACGGCATCGAGCGAAAGATCGAGCCGCCGAAGCCGATCGACCAGGACCTGTACGAGCTCGCCCCCGCGCAGGCGCGGCGCATCAAGTCGACGCCGGGCTCGCTTGGGGAGGTGCTCGACGCGCTCGAACGGGACAACGCGTTCCTGCTCAAGGGCGACGTGTTCACCAAGGACCTCATCGAGAGCTGGATCGAGTACAAGCGGGAACGCGAGGTGGCGCCGGTGTCGCTCCGCCCACACCCGTACGAGTTCTACCTCTACTACGACGTCTAGGCGGAAGCCCTTTCCTAGAATGGGCGCGTGACGTTTCGTCGCGCGCCCTATTTTCTTGGCCTGGTGGCGGCGTTCTGCCTCGGTATGCTCGTCAACGCGGCCACCGCGGCCGAACGTCCCGACCTCGCAACCTTCTGGAAGGCGTGGGACCTCGCCCAGGCGAACTTCGTCTACCGCGACGCGCTCGACCAGCAGAAGATGCTGTACGGCGCGATCCGCGGGATGATCGACGCGCTCGGGGACGACGGCCACACGCGTTTCCTGACGCCGGAGGACGTCGCGACCGAGCGCAGCACCCTGACGGGCCGCTTCGACGGCATCGGCGCCGAGGTGAACGTTCGCAACGGCCGCCCCGTCGTCGTCGCGCCGATCGAGGACTCGCCGGCCGAGAAGGCTGGCCTTCTGCCGGGCGACACCATCCTCTCCGTCGACGGCCAGGACGTCAGCTCGGCGTCGCTCGGGGAGATCGTCAGCAAGGTCCGTGGCCCGCGGGGGACAATCGTGCGTCTGGGCGTGCTCCACCCCGGGCAGTCGAGCTCGGTCGATCTATCGATCGAGCGCGGACCGATCACGGTGAGATCGGTCACCTGGGTGCTAGTGCCAGGGACGAGCCTCGCACACGTACGCATCAACCGCTTCGCCGGCGGGACGACCCAGGAGCTGAAAGACGCGCTCGCCGCCGGACGCGCGGCCGGGGCGCAGGGGTTCGTGCTCGACCTGCGCAACAACCCAGGTGGTCTGTTGAATGAGGCGGTCTCGGCGAGCAGCCAGTTCCTCAAGGACGGCAACGTGCTGCTCGAAGAGAACGCCAAGGGCGAGCGCACGCCATACCCGGTCAAGCCTGACGGCCTGGCGGTCGACACGCCGATCGTCGTCCTCGTCAACCGTGGCAGCGCTTCCGCGAGCGAGATCTTCGCGGGCGCAATCCAGGACCACGAGCGCGCGCCAATCGTCGGCGAGCAGACCTACGGCACCGGGACGGTCCTCTCGACGTTCGACCTCGGCGACGGCTCCGAGATCTACCTCGGGACCGCTCAGTGGCTGACGCCGAATGGGCGGGCCATCCGGAAGGTCGGCGTCAAGCCAGACGTGGTCGTGCCGCTATCCGGCGGCGCGCGACCGGTTTCGCCGAGCGAGGAGCGCGCTATGACCGCCGACCAGCTCGCCGCCCGCGGCGATGCCCAGCTCGCCAAGGCGATCGAGATCCTCGGCGCCTCGCGGGGCGCGGACGGGGTGTGTGTCGACGACACACACCCGGCGGACGGCCGCTGCTAGGCGACGATCTTCGAGATCGGCAGCTCCAAGATGTCGATCGCGCCGTGCTTCTTGAGCTCGGGGATCAGCTGGTTGACGTTCGCCTTCACGGCGACCGTCTCGACGGCGTAATAATCGCTCTCGAACAGCCGCGAGACGGTCGGCGCCTTCATAGCCGGGAGGAACCCGATCAGCTCGGCGAGGCGCGCCTCCGGCACGTTCATCTTGAGCAGCACCTTGCCGCGCGCCTGCAGCACGCCGCCGAGCAACGTCTTGATCTCCTCGATCGCCTCCCGCTTGGCGAGATCGGACCAGGTCGCCTTATTCGCGATGAGCTTCCGTGAGCTGACCACCAGCTCGTCGACGATCGCAAGGCCGGCCCGCCGGAGCGACGAGCCACTCTCGGTGAGCTCGACGATCGCGTCGGCGAGCTCGGGGATCTTCGCCTCGGTGGCGCCGTGCGAAAAGGTGATTTGCGCCTTCACGCCCCTCTTCGCGAAATAGTCGGCCGCGAGGTTGGGCAGCTCGGTCGCAACGCGGATGCCGTCAGGTAGGTCGGCGGGCGATTTGATCGGGCCGTCGGCCGGCGCGGCGAGCACCCAGCGCGTGGTCCCGCCCGAGCGGCCGCCCGGGCCGAGGTCCATCGCCTCGACGACGTCGGCACGCGCGTCGAGGATCGAGTGCGTTTCGCAGATACCCAGGTCGAAGTGGCCCTCGGCGACGGCGATCGGGATCTCCTGCGGGCGGAGGAACTTCACCTTGCCGAAGCGCGGGTCGTCGATCCGCGCCCGGTAGTCGCGCTCGCTGGCGCGCAAGATCGGCAGGTCGGCGTCTTCGAACAGCTTGAGCACGCCCGGCTCGAGCGAGCCGTTGGGCACGGTGAGGTCAAGCAAGGCGCACCTCGCGGAAAAAGCACGACCACTCGCCGGTGTGGCAGGTCGGCCCGACAGGGTCGACGAGGAACAGCACGGTGTCCTCGTCGCAATCGACGAGGACTTTCTTGATCCGGAGGTGGTTGCCGGATGTCTCGCCCTTGGTCCAAAGCTGCTCGCGGGTCCGGCTCCAGAACGTGACGAGCCCGAGCTCCTTGCACTTCCGCCAGGCGTCTTCGTTCAGCACGCCGACCATCAGCACCTCGTGCGTCTCGTGGTGCTGCACGACACCAAGCACCAGGCCGCCGAACTTGGCGAAGTCGAGCTTGACGTCGTCCAGGACCAGCACGAAACACCCCTCGTCGTGGAATCGCGGAAATCTAGGGGCGCTTCGTGAGGGGTGTCAATCGTTTAGTCGCCGCCGGCTCCCTCGCGCCGACGCTGGCGGCGGTTGCGCTCGGGGGGCTCGCCCTCGAGTGCCGCCTGGAACTCGCGGCGCGACTCGTCGACGAGCCGCTGGCTTTCCGCGATGGCACCGGACGCCTTGCGGCGGAAGTCCGCGATGGGGGTCGCTCGTCGGCCTCGGCTCGAGTACCAACTGCCCGCGAGCCAGCCGACCACCAAACCGAGCAAGAAGTTGAACATCTTCGCCTCCAGCCACGCTGGCGCGCCAGCCAGCAGACGGCGTGCCAGGCGCCCGCGGTCGCTTGTGGGGTCGATAGGGGTGGTCTATAGTCGCCTCGATGGCGTCCTCGACCTCCCCCTACGCGCCATCGCTCTCCGCGACCGATGGACGCAGCGCGCCGATCCGTACCGTTCGCCGATCGTTCTTCTCGACCTCGGTCGGAACCAAGGTCCTGGTTGGCGCGACCGGGTTGCTGCTGTTCATCTACCTCGTGGTGCACGTGCTGGGCAACGCACTCATCTTCTTCGGCCCACGCACGTTCAACGGCTACTCGCAGTTCCTGATCAGTAGCCCGTTGATCGTGCCGATCGAGGTCGGGTTGCTGCTCATCTTCCTCTTACACGTCTATAAGACAGTCACGAACTGGGCGAACAACCGGCGGGCGCGGCCGGTCCCCTACCACAAGCGCCGGTGGGCGGGCCCGCCAAGCCGCAAGAGCATCGCCTCGTCGACCATGATCTGGGGTGGGCTCATCACGTTCGCCTTCATCCTGGTACATCTGCAGCAGTTCAAGTTCGGGACTGAGTACCAGGTGGCGGGCCAGCCGGGGATGCGCGACCTCTACCGCACAGAAGTCGAGAACTTCTCGAGCCCGCTGAACGTCGCTTTCTACATGGTCTGCATGGTCGTGATTGGATCGCACCTGTGGCATGGCTTCTCGAGTGCGTTCCAGTCGCTCGGGCTCAACTGGCCCTGGTTGACGCCGCTCGTCCTGAGGATCGGCAAGATCCTCGCCGTGCTGATCGCCGGCGGGTTTCTCGTGATCCCAATTTGGGTGTACCTGTACGGAGCGCGTTGATGGTGCAAGCGGCTGAGCGCGGGACGTCGCCCGAGCTATGGCTCGAAGCGACGGAGTCGAAACTCGACGCCCGGGTGCCGGCTGGTCCGATCGCGCAGAAGTGGGATAACCGTAAGTTCGACAACCGGCTCGTCGCGCCCGCCAACCGACGGCGCTACACGATCCTCGTCGTGGGCACCGGTCTGGCCGGCGCGTCGGCGGCCGCGACGCTCGGCGAGCAGGGCTACAACGTCAAGTCGTTCTGCATCCATGAGAGTCCGCGCCGCGCCCACTCGATCGCCGCGCAGGGCGGCATCAACGCCGCGACCAACTACCGGAACGACGGCGACTCGGTCCGCCGCCTCTTCTACGACACGGTCAAAGGCGGCGACTACCGCTCCCGAGAGGCGAACGTCTACCGGCTCGCCCAACTCTCCGTCAACATCATCGACCAGTGCGTCGCCCAGGGCGTGCCGTTCGCCCGCGAGTACTCGGGCTACCTGGAGACGCGGTCGTTCGGCGGTGCGCAAGTCGAACGCACCTTCTACGCGCGCGGCCAGACGGGGCAGCAGCTGCTGCTCGGAGCCTACCAGGCGCTGATGCGCCAGGTCCACGACGGTACGGTCGAGGTCTTCAGCCACCGGGAGATGCTCGACCTGGTCGTGATCGACGGCCAGGCGCGCGGCATCATCACGCGCGACCTCCGGACGGGCGAGATCGAAAGACACCTCGGCCACGCCGTCGTCCTCGCAACCGGTGGCTACGGCACCGCCTACTACTTGTCCACCAACGCGGTCAACTCCAACGTGACGGCTGCGTGGCGTGCGCACAAGCGCGGCGCGTTCTTCGCTAACCCGTGCTACACCCAGATCCATCCAACTTGCATCCCCGTGTCGGGCGAGCACCAGTCGAAGCTCACGCTGATGAGCGAGAGCCTCCGTAACAACGGCCGCATCTGGGTGCCGAAGAAGCCGGGGGACCCGCGACCGCCCAACGAGATCCCCGAGGACGAGCGCGACTACTACCTCGAGCGGAAGTACCCGAGCTTCGGCAACCTCGTCCCGCGCGACGTCGCGTCGCGCAACGCCAAGGAGGTTTGCGACGAGGGACGGGGCGTCGGCGACAGTGGCCTGGCGGTCTACCTCGATTTCCGCGACGACATCAAGCGGCTCGGAATCGAGACGATCAAAGGCCTCTACGGCAACCTGTTCGAGATGTACGAGCGCATCACCGGCGAGAACGCCTACCAGACGCCGATGCGCATCTACCCGGCCATCCATTACACGATGGGCGGACTCTGGGTGGACTACCAGCTCATGAGCACCATCCCGGGGCTGTTCGTCCTCGGCGAGGCCAACTTCTCGGACCATGGCGCCAACCGGCTCGGCGCGAGCGCGCTGATGCAGGGGCTTGCCGATGGCTACTTCATCATCCCGTACACGCTCGCCGACTTCCTCGCCGGCGCGCATTTCGCGCCGGCGACGATCGAGCACGACGCCTTCAATCAGGCGGCCGCGGCGGTGAAGGAGCGGATCGAGCGGCTGCTGAACGTCAAAGGGCGCCGCACGCCTCGGCAGTTCCACCGCGAGCTTGGTCGGCTGCTGTGGGACTACGTCGGCATGGCGCGCAACGATGCGGGCCTCCGCCTCGCGCTGCGGCGCATCCCGGAGTTGCGCCAGGAGTTCTGGGAGGACGTCTCGGTGCCGGGCACCGACGACGACCCCAACCAGAGCCTCGAGTACGCGGGGCGTGTCGCCGACTACCTCGAGTTCGCCGAGGTCCTGACGCTCGACGCGCTACACAGGACCGAGTCGTGCGGTGGGCACTTCCGCGAAGAGAGCCAGACGCCCGACGGCGAGGCGCTGCGCGACGACGAGCACTTTTCGTACGTGGCGGCCTGGGAGTTCAAGGGCGTGGGGGCCAAGCCGGTGCTGCACAAGGAGCCACTCGAGTTCGAGTACGTGCACCCCACCCAGCGGTCGTATAAGTGAGGCTGCACCTTCTCGTTTGGCGGCAGCCCGGACGAAACCAGCCGGGCCGGATGGTACCGTACGAGCTCGACGGCATTTCACCTGAGATGTCGTTCCTCGAGATGCTCGACGTCCTGAACGAGCAGCTCATCCAGAAGGGTGAGGAAGCGATCGTCTTCGACTCGGACTGCCGCGAGGGGATCTGCGGCACGTGCGGCCTGGTCGTGAACGGGCGGGCGCACGGGCCGAACCGCGGCACGGCCATTTGCCAGCTCCACATGCGCTTCTTCAACGACGGCGACACCATCACGGTCGAGCCGTGGCGGGCGGCCGCGTTTCCGGTGATCAAGGATCTGTCGGTCGACCGGTCAGCGTTCGACCGCATTATCGCGGCGGGCGGGTACATCTCGGCCGGCGTCGGATCCGCGCCGAACGGCAACGCCATCCCGGTCGGCAAGGACGTCGCCGAGGCGGCGATGGACTCGGCCGCGTGCATCGGCTGCGGGGCGTGCGTCGCGCAGTGCAAGAACGCGTCGGCGGTGCTGTTCGTCGCGGCGAAGGTCAGCCACCTCGGCCTGCTACCGCAGGGCAAGATCGAACGCGCCCAACGCGTGGCGCGCATGGTCGCCCAGATGGATTACGAGGGCTTCGGCTCCTGTTCGAACGAGGGTGAGTGCGAGGCCGTCTGCCCGAAGCTGATCAGCATCAGCAACATCGCCCGCATGAACCGCGAGCTCATGCGGGCGATCTTCGCTGGGACGTAAGCGCCCCGGCCCACCTCGTCTCACGAGGAGAGGGCGGCTCCAGGCCAGCTGAGGTACGCGCTCAGACTCCCATCGCGCGGACGAGCCCGCGCACCGACGCGGCCGTCTTGCCCAACGCCGCCTTCTCGTCGGACGTCAGCTCGATCTCGATGACGCGCTCCACGCCGCCCGCGCCGAGGACGACGGGGACGCCGACGAACAGGTCGTCGATTCCGTATTCACCCTGGAGGTAGGCCGAGCAAGGAAGGATGCGCTTCCGGTCGAGCAGGATCGCGTCGACCATCTCGGCGACGCCAGCCGACGGCGCGTAGAACGCCGAGCCGGTCTTGAGGAGGTCGACGATCTCCTGCCCGCCCTTGCGCGTGCGCTCGACGATCTGATCGAGCCGATCCTTCGCGATCAGCTTGGAGACTGGCACGCCCCCGACGGTCGTGTAGCTCAGCACGGGGACCATGTCGTCGCCGTGGCCGCCCAGCACGTACGCCTGGACGTCGCGCACCGAGACACCCAACTCCTGCGCGAGAAACGTCCGGAAGCGCGCCGTGTCGAGGATCCCCGCCTGGCCGACGACCCGCTGCCTGGGGAAGCCGCTCTTCTTCAGCGCGAGCTGCGCCATCGCGTCGAGCGGGTTGTTCACCATGAGCAGGATCGTGTCCGGCGAGTGCTGCTTGATTTGTTCGACGTTCTCTTCGACGATCTTCTGGTTGACCGCTAGCAGGTCGTCGCGACTCATGCCGGGCTTGCGCGGCGCGCCCGAGGTGAACACGACGACGTCCGACCCTGCCGTATCCGCGTAGCTCGTCGTACCGGTGATCTGGCAGTCGTAGCCTTCGACTGGCCCCGCTTCGAGCAGATCGAGCGCTTTACCCTGCGGCAGTCCGTCGACGATGTCGTACAGGACGATGTCGCAGTAGCCGCGCTGAGCCAGCCGCATGGCCGTCGTGCCGCCGACGTTGCCCGCGCCGACGATCGTGACCTTTTTGCGTGACGCCACTTTTCTCCTACCCGCGGTCCGCTTCAAGACGGCGTGGACCGTATCGTGTTGGGGCGCCCATCAGCCCCGCTGCTCGATCGGCACGTACTTGCGGCCGTGCCGACCGACGTACTCCGCGCGCGGCCGGATCAGCCGGTTGTGCTCGTACTGCTCGAGCACGTGCGCCGACCAGCCGGCGATGCGGCTGACCGCGAAGATCGGTGTGAATAGCTCGCCCGGGATCCCCAGCGCCGTGTAGGTGGACGCCGAGTAGAAATCGACGTTCGGATACAGGTGGCGCTCCTGCTCCATCACCTGCTCGATCCTCTCCGAGATCTCGAACAGGGTCAGGTCGCCCTGCCGCTCGCCCAGCCGTTTGGACATCTGCTTCAGCTCGCGGGCGCGCGGATCGTACGTCTTGTAGACGCGGTGGCCGAACCCCATGATCCGCTCGTGGCGACCGAGCGCCGCGCGCACCCAGTCGGCCGCCTTGTCCGGCGTGCCGATCTCACGGAGCATCTTGATCGCGCCGGAGTTCGCACCACCGTGGAGCGGGCCGAACAGCGCGCCGAGCGCCGACGTGATCGCCGAATAGAAGTCCGACAACGTCGCCGCGGTCACGCGCGCCGCGAACGTCGACGCGTTCAGCTCGTGATCGGCGTGCAGGACCAGGCCGACGTCGACGACCCGCGCCGTTACCTCGTCCGGCCACTTGCCTTGGAGCAGGTACATGAAGTTCTCGGCGATCGACTTGCTCGGGTCGGGCTCGAGCGCCTTCTCGCCGTTCGGGATTCGCTGGACCGCCGCGACGAGGGGGCCCATCCTCGCTGTCGATCGGATCGCCTTGCGGCGGCTCGCCTCGATGGAGTTGTCATCGCGGTCCGGGTCGTACAGCGCGAGGGCCGAGTAGGCCGTGCGGAGGAGCGGGTTCGGCGGCGATCCCCTCGGGAACGACTCGATCAGCCTGACGATCTCGGCCGGGAGCGCGATGTTCGCCGCCAGCTCCCTCTTCAGCTCGTCGAGCTGGCTCCTCGTCGGCAGCTCGCCGTTCCAGAGGAGGTAGACCACTTCTTCGAAGGTCGAGTTCTGCGCCAGGTCGTGGATGTCGTAGCCGCGGTAGACGAGGACACCTTTGATGCCGTCGATGTCGCAAATCGCCGACGAGGTGGCGACGACGCCTTCGAGACCCTGATCCGCCAGGGAAGCTGAGGTGCTCGGCATGATCTCCCCTCCAGAGGCGGGGCGGATTATACGGCCGCTGCCGCCTGCACGATTGCAGTGAAGTCGGCCGCCTTGAGGCTGGCGCCGCCGACCAGGGCGCCGTCGATCTCCGCCCTGGCGAACAGCTCGGGCGCGTTGCCGGGCGTCACCGAGCCGCCGTACTGGATGCGCATCGCCTCGGCCGCCTCCGGACTCCAGATGCGCGCGACGACCGCGCGGATACCGCCGATGACGCGGTCGGCGTCGGCGGCCGTCGCAGCGCGCCCGGTCCCGATCGCCCAGATTGGCTCGTAGGCGAACACCACCCGGTCGGTCGGCCCGACGCCGTCGAGCGCCGCGCGCACCTGCCGCGTCACAACGCCTAGCGTCTCGCCAGACTCGTTCTGCCGCAGGTTCTCGCCGACGCACACGATGGGCACGAGCCCGTGATCGAGCACCGCTTTGACCTTGCGGTTGACGCTCTCGTCAGTCTCACCGAAATGCTGGCGCCGCTCCGAGTGGCCGACGATCACGTAGCCGCAGAGCCCCTCGAGCATCGTCGGCGCGACCTCGCCGGTGTAGGCGCCCTTCTCCTCGTAGAAGACGTTCTGGGCGCCCACCCCGATCGACGACTTGGCCAGTCGCTCGGACACCGCTGCGATCGAGATGAAGGGCGGGCAGACGACCCGTTCGACGCTCTCGATCCCGTCGATCGTGTCGCGGAGCGCCTCGGCCAGCTCGACCGCCTCGGCGAGCGTCGTGTTCATCTTCCAGTTGCCGGCGACGATCGGTCGGCGTTTGCGCAATTAGCTCTCCGTCGCGGCAAGCGCCGCCACGCCGGGCAGCACCTTGCCTTCGATGAACTCGAGCGACGCGCCCCCGCCGGTGGAAACGTGGCTCATGCGGTCCGCGACCCCGGCCGCTTCGATTGCCGCGACCAGATCGCCACCGCCGACGATCGACGTCGCGGCGGAGTCGGCGAGCGCCTTCGCCAGCTCGGCTGTGCCCTTCGCGAAATCGGCGACCTCGTAGGCGCCCAACGGACCGTTCCACAGCACGGTCCCGGCTTCCTGCACGACGCGGGCCCAGCTGGCGACGGTGCGCGGACCAACGTCGAGGCCCATCAGACCGTCCGGCACCGCACACGCGTCGACAACCTGCGTTCGGGCGCCCGCCCTCAACTCGGGCGCGGCGACCGTGTCCGCTGGCAGCACCAGCTTGGCGCCCGCCTCCTCGGCGATCCTTCGAGCGAGCGCTACGTGCTCGTCCTCGACGAGCGAACGCCCCACCTGGCAGCCGCGTGCCTTCAAGAACGTGAACATCATCGCGCCGCCGACGAGCAGCTTATCCACGCGCGGCAGCAGGTTCTCGAGGACGGCGATCTTGGTCGAGATCTTGGCGCCGCCGACGATGCCGACGAACGGCCGCTTCGGCGACTCGAGAGCGCCACCCAACGCCTCGATCTCCCGCTGCATCAGCAGACCAGCCGCCGACGGGAGGTACCGGGCGATGCCCACGGTGGAGGCATGGGCGCGGTGCGCGGTGCCGAAGGCGTCGTTTATGTAAACGTCGCCCAGGTTTGCGAGACGGCGGGCGAACCCAGGGTCGTTCGTCTCCTCCTCCGGATGGAAGCGGAGGTTCTCGAGAAGGAGCACCGCGCCAGGCTCGAGCGAGCGGACCGCCCGCTCCACGTCGTCGCCCACGCAGTCCGCCGCGAATTCGACCCTCTGCCCCAACAGCTCGGCGAAGCTCGCGGCGACGGGCCGGAGGCTGTACGCCGGGTTGGGCTTACCGTCCGGTCGCCCCAGGTGCGACATCAGGATCACCGCGCGCGCGCCGTGGTTGAGCAGCCAGCGCACCGTCGGCAGCGAGGCGCGCAGACGGGTGGCGTCGCCCACGCCGCCGTCGGCCTTCAGCGGGACGTTGAAGTCGACCCGCACGAGTGCGCGTCTGCCGGCGACGTCCAGGCTCTCGAGCGTGCGCGTCGCCGGCTGCGCCATGGTCCCGTCCTACAGGCCGCGCTCGCCGAGGTACGCCACGAGGTCGGCCACCCGGCACGAGTAGCCCCACTCGTTGTCGTACCAGGCCATCACCTTGACCATGTTGCCGCCGATCGCGATCGTCAGCGGCCCGTCGACGATCGACGAAGCCGGGTTGCCCTTGAAGTCGCTCGAGACGAGCGGCTCCTCCGAGAAGGCGAGGATTCCCTTCATCTCGCCGTTGGCGGCTTCGCAGAGTGCGCCGTTGACTGCCTCGACGGACGCGCTCCTGGTCAGGTCGGCGGTGAAATCGACCATCGAGACCGTCGAGGTCGGCACCCGCATCGCGAGACCGTGGAACTTGCCGCGCAGCTCGGGCAGCACCAGCGCGACCGCCTTGGCCGCGCCGGTCGAGGTCGGGATGATGTTCATCGCCGCCGACCGCGCACGCCGCGGGTCGTCGTGGACGACGTCGAGGATGCGCTGGTCGTTGGTGTACGAGTGCACGGTTGTCATGAGGCCGCGCTCGATGCCGAAGCGGTCGTTTACCACCTTGGCGACTGGTGCCAGGCAGTTGGTCGTGCAGGAAGCGTTCGAGATGACGTTGTGCCTCGCCGGGTCGTACGCCTCGTGGTTGACCCCGAGGACGATGGTGATGTCCTCGTTCTTCGCCGGGGCCGAGATGATCACCTTCTTGGCTCCGGCGCTGAGGTGCGCGCGCGCCTTCTCCCCGTCGGTGAACCGGCCGGTCGACTCGACGACGACGTCGACGCCGAGCTCGTTCCAGGGGAGCTGGGCCGGGTCGCGCTCGGCGAGCACCTTCACCGGATGCCCGTCGATGACGATCGAGCCGTCGCGTGCCTCGACGCTGCCTGGGTACACCCCGTAATTCGAATCGTACTTGAACAGGTGGGCGTTCTCTTCGGGCGTCGCGAGGTCGTTGACCGCGACCAGCTCGACGTCGTCGCCGTGCCGCTCGAGAATCGCCTTGGTAACCTGCCGGCCGATCCGCCCGAAGCCGTTGATCCCTACTCGTACCGCAGCCACTGGTCGTCCTTGGTGTTCGTTACTTGAGCGCTCGGAAGGCAGACCGTCCTGGCCAACGGGCGTCGTCGCCCAGTTTCTCTTCGATGCGCAACAGCTCGTTATACTTCGCGACCCGCTCGGAGCGCGAGGGTGCGCCGGTCTTGATCTGGCCGGCGTTCGTCGCCACGGCCAGGTGGGCGATCGTGACGTCCTCAGTTTCGCCGGAGCGGTGCGAGATCACCGCCCGCCAGCCGGCGCGCTGCGTGATGTCGATGGCCTCCATCGTCTCGGTCAGGCTGCCGATCTGGTTGACCTTGATCAGCGTCGCGTTCGCGGAGCGCTCGGCGATGCCGCGCCAGATGCGCTGGACGTTGGTGACGAACAGGTCGTCGCCGACGAGCTGGCAGCGGTCGCCGACCCTGGCGGTGAGCTGAGCCCAACCGCTCCAGTCGTCCTCGGCCAGCGGATCCTCGAGCGATACGATCGGGTACTTCTTCAACCAGTCGGCGTAGAACTCGACGAACTGCTCGGTCGAGAGCGTGCGGCCCTCCTTGGCCAGCTTGTACGTGCCCTCTTCGTACAGCTCGGTCGACGCCGGGTCGAGCGCGATGTAGGCGTCCTCGCCCGGCCGGTAGCCGGCCGCTTCGATCGCCTTGACGATCAGCTCGACGGCATCTTCGTTCGACTCGAGGCTTGGCGCGAAGCCGCCCTCGTCGCCGACCCCCGTAGCGAGTCCGCGGTCGTGCAGTAGCCGGCGAAGCGCGTGGAATACCTCCGATCCCATACGGATCGCCTCACGGAACGAGGGCGCGCCGGCCGGCACGACCATGAATTCCTGGAGGTCGGTCGAGTCGAGGGCGTGCTTGCCGCCGTTCAAGATGTTCATCATCGGCACCGGCAGCGTGCGCGCCTGGGCGCCGCCGACGTAGCGGTAGAGGGGGATCCCGAGGAAGCCCGCCGCCGCCCAGGCAGTGGCGAGCGACACACCGAGGATGGCGTTCGCCCCCAACTTGCCCTTGTTCGGCGTGCCGTCCAGCTCGATCAGCCGGCGATCGACCGCGATCTGGTCGAGCGCGTCCATCCCCTCGAGCGCGGAGGCGATCTGCTCGTTGACGTTGGCGACGGCCTTCGCGACGCCCGCGCCGCGGTAGCGTTTCGCGTCGCCGTCGCGCAGCTCGAGCGCTTCGTGGGCGCCGGTCGAGGCGCCCGAGGGCACCGCTGCGCGGCCGACCGTTCCGTCGACGAGCTCGACCTCGACCTCGACCGTCGGGTTGCCGCGCGAGTCGAGGATCTCGCGCGCGTGGACCTTCTCGATGGCAACTTCCGGCACGAATCGACCCTCCTACACCGAACAGAGGCCGCGACGCGAGAAGTACGAGGAGTGGGGCAAGAGGCTGACGAACGCGTCCACCGCAAACCGCGTCCAGCCTTGACCGACGCTCAAGCTAGCAGCCCACCGCATTCTCACAACACGACGGCGAACATCAGGTCCGCCACGTTGGTGTCCGTCTGCCCGGTGACGATGAGGTCGCCGAGCCTTTCGAAGAAGTGGTAGCTGTCGTTGTCCGCCAGGTAGTGGTGGGGATCCAGCCCAAGCCGGCGCGCGCGCTCGACGGTGTCGCCATGGGCGATCGCGCCGGCGGCGTCGGTCGGGCCGTCCACGCCGTCGGTCGCGAAGCTCACCACCATCGCGTCCTTCAGCCCCGCCAGCTTGAGCGCCGCCGAGAGGGCGAGCTCCTGGTTGCGGCCCCCGCGCCCCTGACCCCGGATCGTCACCGTCGTCTCACCCGAGCCGACGATACACGCCGGTCGCTTGATCGGGTTGCCCGAGCTCGCGACCTCGCGCGCGATCGCCGCGAAGACGATCCCGACGTCGCGCGCCTCGCCCTCGATGAACGTCGACAGGAGCTGGGCGTTCAGCCCGCGCGCCTCGGCGCGCCGGATCAGCGCCCGCGCCGCGAGGTCGTTCGAGCCGATGACCACGGCGTGCGTCCGCGCGAAGATCGGGTCGCCCGGCTTCGGCGTCTCCGGCAGCTCCCCGGCTAGCCCGCGCCCCAGCACCTCCCTGATACCAGGCGGGATGCGGTCCTCGAGCGCGTGGGCCTCCAGCGCGGCCATCGCGTCGGCGTACGTGGAGCTGTCCGGAACGGTGGGGCCGGAGGCGATCACATCCAGGGGCGCGCCCACGACGTCCGAAAGCACGAGCGCCACGACCTCCGCGGGGTGGGCCGCGCGCGCCAGCTGGCCGCCCTTGATCTGCGACAGGTGCTTACGGACGGCGTTGATCTCGTTGATCGTGGCGCCCGACCGGAGCAGCGCGTCGGTGAGCCGCCGCTTGTCGTTGAGCGAGACGCCCTCGACCGGCAGCGACATGAGCGCCGAGCCGCCGCCGGAGACCAGGCAGATGATCAAGTCGCGCGCGGTGGCCCGGCGGCAGATCTCCAGGATCTCCCGCGCGCCCTGCATGCCCTTCTCGTCCGGTATCGGGTGCCCGGCCTGGTTGATGCGCACCGTCCGTGTCGACACCGTGTTGCCGTACTTCACGTTGACGACGCCGCCGGTCACGCGCTCGCCGAGGATCTCCTCGACGGCGGCGGCCATGGGTGCGGCGGCCTTACCGGCTCCGACGACGTAGATGTTCTCGATCTCGGCCAGGTCGAACGTCTTGTCGCCGATGAACAGGATGTCCGCGTCGCGCCGGACGTGCCGCCGAACGGCCCCGGCGGGCTCGACGGCCGCCAACGCAGCATGGATGAGGTCCAGCGCCAGCGCGGTCGCCGCGCGCGGCTGTGAACCGGGTGGTGGTGGGCTGCTCAAAACGAACCAGCGCGCAAAGCGAGAGCCGATTCTAGCAGCGCCCTACAATGGCCCTGGTGAGCGAACCCGTCTACCTCGACCACGCGGCGACGACCCCCCTCGCGCCCGAAGCCCTCGAAGCAATGATGCCCTACCTCGGCGACGAGTACGGGAATCCGTCGAGCATTTACGGCCTTGCCCGGGGGGCCCGGCGGGCGATCGACGACGCGCGCGACGCGGTCGCCGACGTCCTGGGCTGCCGCGCGGGCGAGATCGTCTTCACGAGCGGTGGCACGGAGAGCTGCAACCTGGCGGTCAAAGGGGTCGCCTGGGCGAACGCCGGGCGGGGGAAGCACCTGGTCACCACCCGCGTCGAGCACCTGGCCGTCTTGAACTCGTTCGAGTACCTCGCCAAGCTCGGCTTCGAGGTCACCTACGTGGACGTCGACGAGCACGGCCTGGTGGATCCGGACGCGGTCGGCCGCGCGCTCCGGCCCGACACGACGCTGGTATCGGTGATGCTCGCGAACAACGAGGTGGGCACCGTCGAGCCGGTCCGCGAGATCGGCGACGTCGTCCGGCCGCGCAAGATCGTGTTCCACACCGACGCCTGCCAGGCCGCCGGTCTGCTCGATCTCGACGTCGACCGGCTGAACGTCGACATGCTCTCGCTCTCGGCGCACAAGGTGTACGGGCCGAAGGGCGCTGGCGCCCTCTACGCGCGCCGTGGGACGCTGTACCACCCTCAGGTACACGGCGGCTCCAACGAGCGCGGTCGACGCGCTGGCACGGAGAACGTCGCCGGCATCGTCGGGCTGGCACGCGCACTGACGCTGGCAGCTGCGTCGCTGCACGAGAACGTCGCCTACCTGCGCGACCTGCGCGACCGGCTGGTCGCGGCCGTGCTGAAGCGGATCGACCGCGTCCGTCTGACCGGCCATCCGGAGCGCCGGCTGCCGAACTTCGCGAGCTTCGTCTTCGAAGGGATCGAGGGCGAGTCGATGCTGCTGGCGCTCGACGCCCGCAACGTGTTTGCCTCGAGCGGCTCGGCCTGCACGTCGGGGACGCTCGACCCATCGCACGTGCTCACCGCGATGGGCATCCCGGCCGACCTCGCCCACGGCTCGCTGCGGCTCACGACCGGGCTAACCAACACACCCGAGCAGATCGACCGTGCCGTCGAGGAGCTCGCCCAGGTGGTCGCGAAGCTTCGATCGCTCTCGACGACGCGTTAGACACCTATCGCTTAGCCGTTACACCGCGCCCGATCGGCAGTTCTAGCTGTCCAGACCGTGCGCTTCTAGCTGTACGACCGCCTAGAACGGCGCTGGCGCCCTTCATGGATCGGAGAAACGGCCGCGTAGTGCGGTCGTGCCAGGGTCGCTCCGCACGAACGTCGGCTCGCTCGAGGCCGAGCGGCTGCTGAACCTGACGTCCGTCGACCTGCCGCGCACGGTGGAGCGGCTCTCGTCCGGCCTCCGGATCGACAGCGCCGCCGACGACCCGGCCGGCGTCGGCGGCGCGCAGCAGATCACGAAGCAAATCCGGGGCGACAGCGCGGCGACCGAGAACATCCAGCAAGGCGCCTCGGCCCTGCGGATCGCCGATCAGGGGCTAAACCAGATCGGGAATGCCCTCCAGCGTATGCGCGAGCTCGCAGTCCAGGGCGACAACACCGGTCTCTCCAGCTCGGAGTCGGCCGCCCTCGACGCCGAATACCAGGGTCTCATCGCCGCGATCGACGACGTCCCCACCGGGACGGCGTTCAACGGCAGTGCGCCGCTCGACGGCACCTTCCGAACGGCGGCGGGCTCACGATCCAGGCGGGCGCCCTGCAGACTCTGAGCGTGACGTTGTCGTTCGCCGCGGACTACCAGTCGGCCGCGCTCGGCGTCGGTGGCACCGACCTCCAGAGCGCGGCCAACGCGCAGAACGCGCAGACGCAGGTCGACGCCGCGATCACGACCGTGTCGACCGGCCAGGCCACGTTCGGTGCGAAGCAGTCGGAGCTCGACTCGCTCAAGAACGCGCTGGACGAGGCGAACGTGGCCAACAACGACCTGCTCAGCAAGATCCAGGACGCCGACGTCGCGGCCGAGACGAGCCGGCTCGTGCGCGATCAGCTCCTCGCGCAGGTCGGGGCGTCCGCCCTATCGGCCGCCACTTTCGCGCCCGGCGTCCTGACCCGGCTGCTCACTCCCCCGACGGGCGGGTAGCCGTTGGGCCCAGAACTTGCCCTCCTTCCGGGCGAGACGCCGCGAGGAGGACGTTCATGGCGAAGATCGCCACCAGGGGGAAGCCCCGGAGCAGCCCGCCGACCGGCGAGTTGCGGCCCGACGAGGAAGCCGCGCGCGCGGCCGACCCGGCCGCGCTGCCGCTGCCCGAGAAGCCACGCCAGGCGCCAGGCGGAATCGCCGGCCGCGCCTCGCGTAAAGAGCGCCGCGACCCGGTGGTACGCGACTCTGACGAGTCGTTCCCGGCCAGCGACCCGCCCGCCAGGTACTAGCGGGGCCAGGGACCGGTCGGCCCCGAGCGAATGCCGCCGGCTGCCGAGCTAGGATTCGAACCTAGAACAACGGATCCAAAGTCCGCTGTGTTACCGTTACACCACTCGGCATCGCTTCCGTCGAGTATACGGGACGCCGTTCGCGGGGCGACAACGGGTGGCTCCTGGTGGTCGGTCCAGCCGCCCGCCTCGCCGATTCGCCTCCGCCTGAGGTGTCAACCCCGGCGATCGGTTCGTCGCGCCTCGCCCCCCGGCCCCACAGTAGAGTCCCGCGACGTGTGCGGTTCGAGTGAGCCGCTGCACTCGCTCGTGACCCGTCATGACCCTCAGCGGCCGTACAGCCGGGGCTCGCGGTGCCGCAGGTGGGGACTAGTCTCGCCGTCAGGACCGATCATGACCGGTCGACCGCGTTGCTTCATCGCGTCGTCCGTCTCAGCGCCGATCTAGATTTGGGCCTGGCGCCGTTATTGTGAAGCTGGCCCAGGACATGCGGGCGGGCGCTCCGACTGTTGCTCGGAGGTCGGTCGGTGTCCCTGGCCGCGCTTGGGCTCGTGGTTCGCGGTGTCCGCGGGGAGGGCGATGCCGTCGTGCTGGACGCGGAAGCCGCCGGCGCCGACGCCCGCTGCCCGGCGTGCGGTGGGCTGAGCAACCGCATCCACGGCCGCGATCGGCGCAGGCCACTCGACGTACCGTGGCGCGGCCACACGGTTCGTCTCGCGCTCACCGTTCGGCGCTTCGCCTGCGCCACCCCGGACTGCGGGCGGCGCACCTTCGCCGAGGCGGCCGGCGACGCCGTTCCGACACGGGCGCGGAGGAGGGTGCCGCGCTGCTCTTCCGCGAGATCGCCGCCCAGGGCTACACTGGCAGCTACGCTCCTCAACCAGGCGCTGCGCCCGTGGCGTCCGCCGCGCCCGCCATCCGAGGAGCACCCCGTCCCCGGCCGGCCCGCGGCGGCACCGGCGCTACCGCGTCCGGCGCCGGTGCCTCACGCCACCGGCGCGCCTCACCGCCGCCGAGCACGAGGCCCTCGGCCGCGTCCTCTCCGACGACCCCGGGCCCGTCAGCGGCCACGCCTTGCTCCAGCGCTTCCGCGCGCTGGCGGCCGGCCGCGACGCCGGCGCCGTCGACGGCTGGCTGGCCGACGCCCGCGCCAACGACCGCCCGGGCTCCGCGGCGCTGGCCAACCGCACCGCGGCCGACCGGTCGGCCGTCGACGGCGCGCTCACGTCCGCGTGGTCGACCGGTCCGGTCGAGGGCCTGATCCACATGGCCAAGCTCATCAAGCGCCACGGCGACGGCCGCGCCAAGCTCGACCTGCTCCGCGCACGCATCCTCGCCGCTTGACGATCACGCCGCGCCGCCCGGGTCGGCGCGTTAAATGCTTCCACAGAAAGGTCTACGCAGGGGACGGGTCATGCTTATGGTGAGCCGTGGTCGCAGCAGCGGCCCGGAGGTGTGCTGTTCCCGTCCCGTTCACGATGGCGCCGCTCGATGCGGCGGCGCTGGCCGCGGTGGAAGCGGCGTTCGAGGCCACGCGCGACGCGGAGACGCGGCTGCGCTACCAGATGGTGCTGCTGGCGCACCGGGGCATGGCGGCGCCGGAGGTCGGCCGGCTGACGCGGGGGTCGGCCCGGACGGTCGCCGCGGTCGTGCGGCGCTACTGGGCCGGCGGGGTGGCGGCCGTGCCGCGCCGGCGGTCGCCGGGGGTCCCGCCGACGGTGACCGAGGCCTGGCGGGCCGAGCTGCTGCGGGTGATCGAGCTGAGCCCGCGGGCGGTCGGGGTCGACCGCGCGGTTTGGACGACCGGGCTGCTGGCCGAGTACCTGGCCGGGGCGACCGGGGTGGCGGTCAGCCCGGAGACGGTCCGGCGCCACCTGCACGCGGCCGGCTACGTCTGCAAGCGGCCGACCTGGACGCTCAAGCGCAAGGCCGAGGAACAGGCAGAGTACCCGGGAAACGCGCCCGGGTGGAGGCGCTGCTAGCGATGGCATCGCCGGCCCCTCCACCCGTCGCGGACCTGCTGGCCGACCTGGCGACCTGGATCGACGTGCCGCCCGACCTGCCCGACCTGCTGGCGCTGCTGCCGCGGGCCGACCTGTACCTGCAAGACGAGGTGCAGTGCGCCCTGCACCCGACGCTGACCCGCGTCTGGTCGCCCAAGGGCCGGCGTGGCCAACGCTTCGTCGAGGCGCCGGGGCAGAACGCCAAGGTCACCGGCTTCGGCGCGCTGGACTGGCGCGACGGCTACTTCCACGGCCTGACCGCCCCCGGCCGCCGCGCGGCGCCCTTCGCCGCGCAACTGACCGCGCTGGCCGACCGCGCGCGGGCGCGCGGGCGCCTGGCGATCGTGCTGGCCGACAACTTGCGCATCCACACCCCGGCCGGCTCGCTCCTGGTGCGCCACCTCCTCGCCGACCGCCCCGAGATCGTCCTCGTCTACACGCCCGCGTACGACCCCGACGCCAACCGCATCGAGTGGCTCTGGCGCCCGACCCGCCGCGCCGTGACCCACGCCCACGGCCGCACCCGCATCGAGGACCTGACGACCGACCTCACCGACCACTTCGCCGACCTCGCCGCCCACCCCGCCGCCGTGCTCCGCCACGTCGGCAGCCCCAACGCCCACACCCCACCGATCGACCACCCGCTCGCAGAGGCCGCATGAGCCGAACTCTCTGTGGAAGCATTTAGCCGCAAAATTCGGCCCCGAAGCAGGTCTGGTCGAGATCCGCCGCGCTCACCCTGGCCGGAGGCACGCTGCGGTTGGAGGTGTTGTTAGACGCGCATGATCGGCGTCCGAAAACCTCCATCAGCGGGTAGCCGTCGAAGCTGCCGACCAGCTCCTGCAGGACGACCGCGGCGCCGGTGAGCGTGCGCAGAAGCGCCTCCGAGAAGCCCGGGCCGCGCTCGCCGTGCGCAACGTCGAAGTGCCCATTGCGCAGGACTGAGAGGTCGTCCGCGGCGACGGCGTCCGCTTCGAGGAGGGGGCGTTGGCGAAGCCCTCCGTGCGCTCGCGCGCCACGGCCAGGAGGTCGGCTGCCTGATCGACGCCCTACGCCGGCCATCCGGTGCAGCGCCCGCCGGCGCCCCCAGCCGACGTCGAGGAATCGGGCGGCGCCGGTCGCGTGCAGGTCGAACAGCCGCGCGAACTCGTCGGCCCGGTGCTCGCCGCGGTAGGCGGCCCGCACCGGCGAGGCGTCGGTACGGAAGCCGGCACATTCCCCGTACGTGGCGGCGGCGCGCGCTTCGTTCTCGGACGGCATAAGCGTCATCCCGCCGGGCACGCGGCGGCGAGGATGCCGTGCGCGAGGCTGTGCCAGACCGTGGCGCCAAAACGGGCAGCCCACGGTGCTCGGCCTCAGTGCGCAGCCAGCAGCGGTGCAGCCACGCCCCGCGCGCCCACCCGGGTAGCTCCTCGGGCGTCCGCCCGCCGGGCGCTCGCGCGCTAGCGCGTTCGCCAGCACCGCGCCTTCGTCCTCCTCGACCATGCACGCCGCGCGCACTGAGCGAGCCGCCGCGTGCGGCTGGACCGTCGGGTGGTCGAGGACGGTGAGGTGCAGGCCGTCGCCCTCCAGAATGAGCGGCTTGGGTAGCCGCATTTGGTGGGGAGTGACCCGACGAGTCGTCAGCGATCATGTAGCGGAGACGAGGTCGGCCGGCCGCACCAGGGTGACCCCCTCGTCGTCGGCGGCAGCCTCTAGCCGTGGGTCGAACGACCGACCGAAGAGCACGATCCGCGTCCGGTCGTCGGCGCCAGGGACGTGCTGAAGCGTCCGCTTGAGGTTGTTGAGCACGCCGAAGTCGACCGGCGCGTTGGTCCATTTCGCTTCACCGGCGACGACGACGGACCGACCGTCGACGCCGACGACCTCGATCTCGCGATCGACCGTCTCGTTGCGTGCGGCCGGCGGGGGTTTGGGTATCTTCCCCCACCAGGCCCCGACGTCGGCCACGGGGCGGCCCCACCGACCGCGCTCGGCCTGGTCGAACACCCACCCGCGGCACACCTCCTCGAAGGCCGGCTGGGACACAAAATGGTCGAGCGTCGGCGCGACGACGTCCGCGTAGGCCCGCATGGGATCGCGCGCGCGTTCGAGCCGGCGCTTGTTCGGCAGGACGTACTTGAACCAG
>DASRFH010000009.1:0-16407 GCA_035651675.1 Chloroflexota bacterium
CTCTACGGGCTGCTCTCGCCGGGCATCGAGATCGTCGCCATCGGCTGCGTCTGGGGCAACATCCAGGTCGAGATCGCGACGACGAACACGCTCCGGTTGCTCGAGATCATGGACCGGCCCGACATCCCGGTCGCCATGGGCGCAGGCAAGCCGCTGCTCGGGCCGATGTGGGAGCTCGGCTCGGGCGTCCACGGCGCGGATGGCCAGGGCAACACCAACCTCCCGCCGCCGAAGCTGCGGCCGACCGGCGAGAGCGCCGCCGACCAGATCGTGCGCCTTGCCCACGAACGCCCCGGCGAGCTGACGCTGCTGCCGGTCGGCCCGCTCACCAACGTCGCCGCCGCGCTCGCCCGCGACCCGTCGATCGCCCGGCTCTACAAGCGTGTAGTGCTGATGGGCGGCGCATTCCTGGCACCCGGCAACGCCGCCAGGTGGGCCGAGGCGAACATCTGGCACGACCCCGAGGCCGCCCAGATGGTGTTCGAGGCCGAGTGGCCCGTCACCGCGGTCGGCCTCGACGTGACGATGAAGTGTATGCTCGACCAGGCGTCGTTGGACCGGCTGCGCGACTCCGGCACACCGGCCGGGATCCACGTCCACAAGATCACCGACTACTACCTGACCCGCTACGCGCAGCGGCGCGGCCGCCGCGAGTGCGCGATGCACGACGCGCTCGCGCTCGGCATCGCCGAAGACCCGTCGCTCATCCTGCGTGCACCCGAGACGCAGGTCGACGTCGAGTGCCGTGGCGAGCACACACGGGGCATGACCGTCGCCGAGCTGCGCGAGGGCCGCGCGCCGAGCCGCTCGAACACGCGGGTCGTCCTCGAGGTCGACGCGAGCCGCTTCGTCGAGCGTTGGATGACCGCTCTGATGGGGCGGCGCTAGACTCGGCGGTCAAATGGAGCCGGGTGCGGGACCGCTGCCGCGGGGGGCGAGGGGCGCGAGTCCAGCGTGTGTGCCTGGCCGGCGCGGGGTCGTGGGGGCGCAGCCTCTGATAACTCCCCCTCCCGCGACCCGGGAGGGGAGGTCAGGAGGTGAGGGCTACCTGATCCGCGCCGAGCACCTGGCCAAGCACTACGGCTCGGTCCACGCCGTCCGCGACCTGAACCTCGCGGTCCGGCCGGGCGAGATCTACGGTTTCCTCGGGCCCAACGGCGCCGGCAAGACGACGACGCTGCTCATGCTGCTCGGCATCGAGCGCCCGACCGCCGGCCGCCTCGAGTTGTTCGGCCAGCCCGCCCCGGTCGATCCGTTCGCGGTCAAGCGGCGGCTGGGGGTCGTGGGCGAGAGCCAGTACCTGTACGACGACCTGAGCGCCTGGGAGTACCTCCAGTTCTTCGGACGGCTCTACGGGGTCGCGGACGCCGAACGGCGCGGCCAGGAGCTGCTCGAGCGGCTCGGGCTGTGGGACTTCCGCCGCCTGCGCGCCCGCGACCACAGCCGCGGCATGCAGCAGAAGCTCGGCCTCGCCCGCGCGCTGCTCCACCGTCCCGAGCTGCTCGTCCTCGACGAGCCGGTATCCGGCCTCGACCCCCACGGCATCCGCCAGGTGCGCGAGATCCTCCTCGAGGAGAACGCGCGCGGCACGACGATCCTCATCTCGTCGCACATCCTGAGCGAGGTGGAACGGACCGCCCACCGGGTCGGCATCCTGTACGGCGGCCGGCTGGTCGCGGAGGACACCGTCGCGGCGATCGGGGCCAGGCTGCGGCCGGAGGCGTCGATCGAAGTCGACGTCGACCACTTCCAGCCGGCGCTGCTCGACGCGCTCCGCGCCGCGCCGTTCGTCCGCTCCGTCGACGTCGGCACCAACGGCGCGGCACCCGATCACGGTCGCCTGCGCATAGCAGTCGCGCCCGACGGCGACCACCGCCGCGCCGTCTCCCAGATCGTCGCGGCCCACGGCGGCCTGATCACCGAGATGCGCCAGCAGCGGGTGAGCCTCGAAGAGGCGTTCGTCGCGCTCACAACCGAGAACGTGGCCCCGCTCTCAGCTCCGGTCGTACCAGGAGAGGGCCAGGATGAGGGCGACACGGAGCGGTGCGACCGCGCGTCGTCGCCAGGCCCACGGCCATCCATCCCCAGCCCCAGAGGGCGAGCGCGCGCCATCCGTGTCATCCTCCTGAAAGACCTCCTCTCGACCCTCTTCGCACCTGGCGTTTACATCGCCATCGCGCTCGGCATGCTGGTGGCGATGCTGCTGGTGCGGGACAGTCTGGACGCGATCGCGCGCAGCCACGTGCTGGTCCTGGCCGACGCGTTCACGCTGCCGTTCTTCGCGGCCGCGACGATCGCGACGTTCTTCCTGGCGCTCAGCTCGGCGGCGACGGTGGCGCGTGAGCGCGAGCAAGGGACGCTCGAGGCGCTCTTCTACGGTCCGGTCGACCACGCCTCGTACGCGGTCGCGAAGTGGGGCGCGCAGGTCGCCGCCTACGGGCCAATGGCCCTGGCCATCGCCCTTCTGCTGGTGGTCTACGCCGGGATGACGGGGCTGGCGCTGAGCCCGGGCTTGCTGGTGCTCGAGCTCCTGCTCTCGCTCTTCGCGGCGGCGGCGATCGCCGGGCTCGGCGTGCTGCTCTCGACGCTGACACGCGGCGTGCGCGCCGCGTTCGCCCTGTTCATCGCCTGGACGGTCGCGTTCCTCGCGATCCACTTCGGCGCCGAGGCGCTCAGCGGCATCCAGATCACGAACAATCTGAACCCGCTGCTCTTCCTCCGCGACCTCGCGATCGGCCTCGACCACGTCGCCAGCTACGTGTCGCCGTTCGGCGTCTTCCAGAACGGCGTCGACGCCCTCGTCCGCGGCGACGCGCTCGGGCTCGCCGGCGCCGTCGCGACGGAGCTCGTCGAGGCGGCGGTCCTGGTGTCGCTGGCCGCGAAGACCCTCGAGCGCCGCGGGGTGCGCCGGTGATCCGAGGTCGACCCCCCACGCCGTTCGAAGGGGTCAGGATGAGGGGGCGTCCGGGGACGCCCTCGCTACGCCCTGGCGTCGCCGCTGCCCGCGGCGGAGCATTGCTGATGGCACTGCTCCTCGGCCTGCTGCTTCCGATCGTCGCCCGTGCCGACGAGCCGGCCCGTCAGCGCCAGTTCGTCTACGCTCTGAACGTGTTCGACGGCGTGACCTACGACACGAGCTTCGTGCCCGGCACGGTCGACACGATCTACATCATGGCCGACCACGACTCGGTGGTCGACCCGAAGCTGACCGAGGTCTACTTTTGGCCTATCACGAACGACTACCGCCCCGACTGGAGCTCGCTCAACCAGCTCGTACCGGGCACGCTCGAGGTCAGCCAGGGCGGCCGGCTCGTCGCGAGCCTCCAGCTCACGCCCTACGTCGTTCAGTTCGACCGGACGAACGGGCTGCCGAACGGCAAGCTCTACCTCGGAGATGAGGCCCAGCAAGTTTGGGCCCGCTTCCAGGGCGAGAAGAGCGCCTACGTCCAGCGGCTCGCCGATTACACGAACGCCATGCAGGCGTTCAACGACAAGCTCGACGAGATCCGCAAGAACGGCGGGACCGCCCCGCCGCCGCCGACCGAGCCGGCGCCGTTCACGCTCTACAGCACTGAGCCGGGCCAGGGGTTCGCGCTGCACCTGGCCGCCGGTCGGTACGCGATCCACGTGCGCGATTCGAGCGGTCAGGTCGTGGCCGGGAGCGAGAAGCGGCTCGTCGCGATCGCGCCGCGCCGCCGCGGCGTAGGCTACGAGGTCGTGCCGCAGGAAAAGTGGACGACGCCGGACGATGCCGACGACCCAGCCAACGCCATCTACACGGTACCCCAGGGCGTGCTGTACCTGCGGCCGTTCGAGGCGCTCGAGTTCAACGCGCTCGAGTACGCGCGGCTGAAGAACCCGCAGGACGTGGAGGCGACGCCGAACCGTTGGACGTGGGTCCACACCGCGCCGCTGGCCGGGGCGACGATGCGCATCCAGGACGGTGACGCCGAACAGCGACTGCGGCTCGAGCAGTTCAAGGTCGAGCAGGTTCCGGGTGCGGCTCTCGGCTACCGAGTGGTGCCGTTCGATCCCCAGGCCGGCGGCTCGCCTGACCTCGTTACGTACAGGGTGGTCGCGCCGGGAGCCCGCGGCAGCCTGCGTGCCTCGCTCGTCGACGCCAACGGCGGCGAGGTACCCGGATCGGCGCGCGAGCTGCGCGTCAACACGCCCGTCGCCGACTGGCAGCTGGCGCTGCCGGTCCTCGTGCCGCTCGCGGTCGGCCTCACGGTCACCCTGTGGCGGCGCGAGCAGGTCACCTCGGTCCGCGCCTTGACCCCCGAGCAGAGACAATTGGTGGCGTGACGGCGCACCGTGATCCCCGGGAGCGGACCGACGAGGAACCCCGGTCGTCGCGCCCGCCACCGGCGGTAGCTCCCGTCGGCCCGGCCGACGGTCCCCGCTTTGCTCGGAGCGAGGTTGAGCCGCCGACACCCGCCCGGAGGTAGAAGCGTGGCCCACGTCCTGATCGCCGGCGAGTCCTGGATCACCCACTCGATCCACATCAAGGGCTTCGACACGTTCACGCAGTCCGGCTACGCCGAGGGCGTCGGCTTCCTGCGCGACGCGCTGCGGGCCGCTGGGCACGAGGTAACGTTCCTGCCGAACCACCTCGCCAACGCCGCGTTCCCGACCTCGGCCGACGCGCTGCGCGCGTTCGACGTCGTCATGCTGAGCGACATCGGCGCCAACACGCTGCTGCTGCACCCCGACACCTTCAACCAGTCGAAGCCGATGGCGAACCGGCTGCACCTGATCCGCGAGTACGTGCGCGACGGCGGCGCGCTGGTGATGATCGGCGGCTACCTGACGTTCCAGGGGATCGACGCGAAGGGCCGCTACGCCGGCACGGCGGTCGAGGAGGCGCTGCCCGTCACGCTGCAGCCGCAGGACGACCGCGTCGAGGCACCGCAGGGCGCGCGGCCGACGGTGCTGAAGCCCGAGCACCCGGTGATGGCCGGCCTCGACGGCGAGTGGCCCAGCGTGCTCGGCTACAACCGCGTCGCGCCGAAGCCCGGCGCCGAGCTGCTCGCCACGGCCGACGGGGATCCTCTCGTCGTCGTCTGGTCGTTCGGCCACGGCCGCTCGATGGCGTTCACGACCGACTGCGGACCCCACTGGGCGCCGCCCCCGTTCGTCGAGTGGCCCGGCTACGCGCGCTTCTGGTCGAACGCGGTCGCCTGGCTGACGGCCCCTCCTCGCGCAGGAAGGGGGCCGGGGTGAATGCCCGAATGCATCAGGTTGCCCGGCTTCGCGGAGTTTGGTCTGCCCTATGAATCCTCAGTCTGACTCTCCCGCACCGCGGGAGGGAACAGCCGCGCAGCTCGCCTTCCTCCAGGAGCTGGTCCGCGCCGACACGACCACGCTCGGCCACGGCATCCTCGGCGGCAACGAGATCGCCGGCCAGCGGGTCATCCAGCGCAAGCTCGAAGAGATCGGCGCCGACGAGATCGACGTCTGGGAGCTCGACAACGCCGATCTCGAGTCCCGCTTCTACGAGTTCAACCGCGGCCACGCCACCGCCGGCCGCCCGAACGTCGTCGGCGTCTTCAAGGGCACCGGAGGCGGCCGCTCGCTCATCCTGAACGGCCACGTCGACGTGATGCCGGCCGGCGACGAGCTGGCCTGGACGTCCCCGCCGTTCGCGGCCGAGGTGCGCGACGGGCAGCTCGTCGGCCGGGGCGCCTGCGACATGAAGGGCGGACTGGCCGCGGCGATCCTCGCCGTCGAGACGATCAGACGGCGCGGCGTGAAGCTGCGCGGCGACGTGATCGTCGAGAGCGTCGTCGACGAGGAAGGCGGCGGCAACGGCACCATGGGCGCGGTCGCGCGCGGCTACCGGGCCGACGGCGCGATCGTCTGCGAGCCGACGTCGCTGCAGATCCACCACGCACACATGGGCTGGCTTTTCTTCCGCGTCGCGACGTCCGGGCGGGCGCTCCACTCGGCGCAGCTCTGGAAGGGCGTCAACGCGATCCAGAAGGCGATCAAGCTGATCCACGCGCTCGACGAGCTTGAGCAGCGGTGGCTGATGACCCGACGCATGCCTGGCCTGCCCGGCCCGACGATCAACGTCGGCGTCATCCAGGGCGGCATCGCCGGCTCGGTCGTGCCGGACGCGTGCGAGTTCAAGCTCTGCCTCCACTACCTCCCCACCGACCTCGACGAGAACGGCACCGGCGCGGCGGTCGAGCGCGAGGTCCGCGAGCACCTCCTGCGCACCGCCCGGGGTGACGAGTGGTTGGCCGAGCACCCACCCACGATCGAGAAGTACCAGGAGGGCTCGGCCTTCCACCTCGACCCCTCGCATCCCTTGCCTCAGCTCGTCTCACGGATCACCGCGTCGGTCACCGGGGCGCCGCCGGTCCTCCGGGGCAGCGAGTTCGGTACCGACGCCCGCATCCTCAACAACCTCGGCGGCACACCCACCGTCATCCTCGGCCCCGGCGACGCGAGCCAGGCCCACGCCGTCGACGAAAAGCTCGACCTCGCGCAGTTTTTCCAGGCGATCGAGATCTACACCCGCGTCATAACCGAGTGGTGCCGATGACGTCCCGTCTCCCCGCCGGCATGCCATCGAAATCGACGGCCGCGACGCGTCATAACCCGGTGATGCCGATGACGTCCCCTCTCCCCCTGGGAGAGGGACAGGGTGAGGGCGTCGCCCCGCCCAGCTACCGCGACGACTACCGCGCCGTCACGATGCGCCCGGTGGTAACGCGCCTGCGCCGTACGTCGACCGACGCCGAGCGCGCGCTGTGGCAGAAGCTCCGAGGTGGGCAGGTCGGTGGAGCCAAGTTTCGGCGCCAGCATCAGTTCGGGCCGTACGTGCTCGACTTCTACTGCCCTGAGCGGCGACTGGCCGTGGAGGCGGACGGGGGCCAGCACTACGATCGGGCCGGCGTCGCGAGCGACCAGGCGCGCACGACATACCTCACTTCGCGCGGCGTGCGGGTGCTACGGTTCAGCAACAGCGAGGTCCTAGAGCAGATGGAAGCTGTGCTCGACATGATCCAGAGCGCGCTGGTCGCGCCCTCACCCTATCCCTCTCCCAGGGGGAGAGGGGACGCGAGATGACTCGGCGGCGGCTGGTCGAGGCGGCGCGGGGGGACCGGCCGCTGGATCTGGTGATCAGAGGCGGCCGCGTCGTGAACGTCTACACCGACGAGGTGATGGACGCCGACGTCGGCGTCTTCGGCGACCGGATCGCGGTGGTGGACTGGGGACGGCGATACGGGCTCGAAGCCGATGACACGATCGACGCGACGGGACACACGATCGTGCCGGGGTTCGTGGACACGCACATCCACGTCGAATCGACGATGGTCACGCCGCCGGCGTACGCGCGGGCAGTGCTTCCGTTCGGGACCACCACGATCGTCATCGACCCGCACGAGATCGGCAACGTGATGGGCAAGGCCGGCGTCGAGTACATGCTGCGCGCCAGCGAAGGGCTCCCGCTCCGCACCTACGTGACAGTGCCATCTTGTGTCCCTTCGGTGATCGGCAAGGAAACAGCCGGCGCGGTCTTCACCGCCGCCGACGTCGCCGAGATGCTGCGCTGGCCGCGCGTCCTGGGGGTGGCCGAGCTCATGGACTACCCGGGCATCGTGCGCCAGAACGAGCACATCGCCGCGATCGTCGAGGCAGGCCTGGCCGCCGGCACGCGGCTCGAGGGCCATTCGCCGCTGCTGAGCGGCCGCGAGCTAAACGCTTACCTGGCCGCCGGCGTCGACTCCGACCACGAGGCGCGCGACTGGACCGAGTCTGTCGAGAAGATCCGGCTCGGCATGTGGATCTACGGCCGCGAGAACACGTTCCGTCATACCGCCGCCGACCTGGCGCGGGCGCTGAAGGAGCTGCCCCACGCCTGGAACGTCGCCCTCTGCACCGACGACATCGACCCGGCCGACTTGCTGGCCAACGGCCACCTCGACCGCGCCCTGCGCATCCTTATCCGCGAAGGCGTGCCGCCAGCCCGCGCGATCCGGATCGCGACGCTCAACGGCGCCGTCCGCTACGGCCTGCACGACCTCGGCGCGGTCGCGCCCGGCAAGCTGGCCGACCTGGCGCTGCTCGAGTCGCTCGACGACGTGCGGGCGACGACGGTGCTCTCGGGAGGCCGCGTCGTCGTGCGCGACGGGAAGCTCGCCGTCGACATCCCGGATCCCATCCCGGCGCCGGCCGGGAACTCCGTCCGCATCCGCCCGTTGTCGGCCGACGACTTCACGCTGAAGCGCGACCGCGCGAGCGGCGGCGTGCGCGTCCGCACGATCGACGTCGACAAGAACCGCACGACCCGTCTAGGCGATGCGATCGTGCCGTTCCGCGATGGCCGCGCCCAGCTTCCGCTGGCCGACGACCTGGCGCTGCTGTCGGTCGTCCCCCGCCACGGCCAGCCACACCCGCCGAGCCTCGGGCTCATCCGCGATCTCGGCCTGACGCGAGGCGCCATCGCCACGACCGTCGCCCACGACAGCCACAACCTCATCGTCGCGGGCAAAACCCCCGAGGAGATGCTCCACGCCGTCCGCGTCGTCGCCGAGATGGGTGGCGGGGCGGCGCTGGTGGCCGGCGGCGCGCTGCTCGCGAGCGTCCCGCTGCCCGTCGCCGGGCTGATGTCCGCGGGCTCGGTCGAAGATGTCGCCGCCCAGGTACGCGCGTTCAACGACCGCGGCCGCGAGCTCGGCCTCTGGGCCACCTCGCCAGTCCTGGCCATCTCCAGCCTCGCCCTGATCGTCGCCCCCTTCGTCCGCATCAGCGACCTGGGGGTCGTGGACGTCGTGAGCCAGCAGCTGGTCGAGCTGTTCCCGACGTAGACGGCGACGACGTCGAGGCTCGGGATCAGCCGCTTGGTGGCCCCCGGGGCACCTGCGTCTCGTCAAGCTCGGCCTTCCAGACGAGGAGATGCTCCAGCACCTCGTCCACGCTCCAGCAGATCCTGCCCACCTGCTGGATCGTCCCCGCCACGAAGAAGTTGAGGCCCCCGTTCTCGACGCGGTCCTTCCGCCGCCGCAGCCGGTTGTCGGTGACGAGTCCGAGGATGCCCTTGCGCCACGGCTCCCGCTGCTGCATCAACCCGTAGTAGATGCCGATCTCGACGGCGGTGCCGTCGTCCACCATCGGGCCGTCGAGCCAGGCGACCAGCGCGTTGGCAGCCGCGATGCCGGCGTAGTCGCACTGGAAGATCGCGTTCGCCGACACCTCCTGGATCTCCGCCGCCTGCTCGTGGGGCACGAAGCACTCGATCCCGGCCGCCCGGAACCGGGCGACGTACCGGTCGATGTAGGCGCGCTCCGCCTCGGTGAAGAGAGGCCCGGCGACGTAGATCTTCATCGTCCCTCTGTGGCTTCGAGCGAGCAGAAATTCTCGGCCGTCGCGTCGGCCACGGGGCGCTCGTCGGCACGATCGAGTTGCCCCGTCGCTCGCGCTCCTCGGGATGGCATCGGCCTACGGAAACAGCGTCTCCGTTATGTAGCGGTAGCTGCGCGCCGAGCTCGCCTTTGGGTCGGCCTGCGGCGGGTTTTGCTCGACGACGATCCAGCCTTTGTAGCCGTGCTTTTTCAGCGCGGCGGCGACGGCCGGGAAGTCGCAGCGCCCTTCGCCGACGACCGTGTTCAGGTCGGTCTCAGGCGTCCAGTCCTTGAACTCGACGTACTTGATTCGATCGTGGTTCCGCTCGTAATACTCGACGGCCGAGTGGCCCTTGAAGTCCTTGGTCGCGTGGCCGCAGTCGAGCATCGCGCTCAGCTTCTTGGGGTCGGTGTCGGCGAGGAGCCGCTCGGTCTGCTCCATCGTCTCGGCTATCCACCCGGTGTGGTGGTGGTAGACTGGCTCGATCCCGTGCTGGTGGGCCAGCTCGCCGTGCCGCTCGAGGATCGGCAGCACGATCCGCCACTCGGCCTCGGTGCCGCAGCGGCCGGACATCACCATCACCTCCCCGCCGACCCGCGCGATCCACTCGGCCAGCCGCGTCGTCCCCTGGAAGTCGAGCCCCGGCCGGAGGATGACGCCGGCGAGCTGGAGGTTCCGCTCGTCGAGCAGCCGCCTGTACTCGGCGGGCCGGGTGAGCCACGCGCTCGCGCTCGTGTCGAACAACAGCACGCCCTGGTACCCGATCGCCGACGCGTCGTCGAGGAAGCGCAGCATCAGATCCGCCCGCTGGAGGTCGAAGCCCCAGAGCAGGTGGCTCACCCCAAGCTTGATGCCCTCCGGCAGCGCCATCAGCGGAGCACCGGCTGCCGGATGTCCACCGGCTTGTGGCGTCTGGCCGAGTCGAGCACGGCGAGGCAGATCTGAACGTTCTCACGCCCATCCTCGGCCGTCGCCGCCGGCCGGCGGCCGTTCAGCACGTTCTCGACGAAGTTCTTCAGGCTCGGTTCCAGCAACGGGTAGCGCGCGTACGGGTCGCCGCGCATCGACTCGAACGTCGGAGGCTCGCCCCAGTCGTGCTCCCACACCTCGCCGCCGCGCCGCGCCCACTTCAGCTTGTGGAAGGTGTGGGTGATCCCCTCGACAGTCGCCTGCCCCTCGGTGCAGAAGAGGCTAAGCCGGATCGGCGTGCCCATCTCGGCGGTCGAGCAGGCGCCGCCGACGAGCGTGGAGATCGCTCCGTTGGCGTGGTGCATCGTGAACGCGGCCGCGTCCGGCACCTCTTTCGGCCCCTGCCCGATGTAGTTGTCGGCCTCGGCGTAGATCCGGTCGACCGGCCCGAGCAGGTACCGGACCGTGTCGATGCCGTGGCAGGTGTTCTCGTTGATCGGGCTCGAGCCGTCGCCCATCACCCAGATCCAGTGGTTCGGCGTGCGCAGGCCGGAGACGTAATCGCAGCTCGCCATGAACGGCCGCCCCAACTTGCCGGAGTCGAGCACCTTCTTCAGCTCGACGAGCGGCGCGAGCTGCCGCATCGGGAACTCCATGTGGAGCACGACGCCGGCCCGGCGGCACGCCTCGATCATCTTGTCGCAGTCCTCGACCGTGCCGGCCATCGGCTTCTCCATCAGGACGTGGAGGCCCTTCCCGGCGGCCGCCTCTACGAACGGCAAATGCAGCCTCGGGTTCGTGCAGATCGCGACGGCGTCGAGACCCTCCTTCTCGATCATCTCGAAGCCGTCGGCGTAGTACTTCGCGCCGTAGTGGGCGCAGAACTCCTCCGGCGTGGTCCCGAGCCGGTTCGGCGCCGGGTCGGCCATCGCCACCATCTCCGCCTCCGGCACCTGCGCGAACGACGACGCGTGCCGCATGCCGATCCCGAGGCCGATGATCCCGATGCGCAGTTTCTTGTTCGTGGCCAACCGTTACCTCCTGACCCGCTCTCCCTTCCGGAGAGGGGATGTCTGTGCTGGGGGTTGCACCCCCAGGGCCCCCGCCCGGGCGCTGACCCGCGCCCGCCAGGGGCGCCGCCTCTAGACCCCGCCCCCTACGTCAAGCCCAGCACGTGCCGCATGTAGGCGTAGCTCTCCGCCGCCGAGACCCTGGCTGGCCGGATCGAGAAGTCCTGTTCGTAGACGATCCAGCCCTTGTAGCCGTGTTTGCGGATCGTCGCGCCGATCGCCGGCCAGTCGGCGATGCCGCGGCCGAGCTCGACGCGCAGGTCCTGCGTCGGCGACCAGTCCTTGAACTCGACGTACTCGACCTCGTCGTGGTGCTTCTCGAAGAACTCTTGCGGCGTGTGGTCGCGCCAGACCTTGGTCGCGTGGCCGCACTCCAACATCACGCCCAGGTTCTTGCGGTCCGTCTCGCGCAGCAGCCGTTCGTACTGGTCGAACGTCTCGGCGATCCAGCCGGCGTGGTGGTGGTAGACGGCGCGGACGCCGTGCTTCGCCGCGATCTCGCCGTGCCGCTCGAGCGCCGGGACGACGATGTCCCACTCGGCGGACGTGCCGTCACGTCCGGAGATGACGAGCATGTCGCCACCAGCCGCGGCGATGAACCGGCAGAGGCGGTCGGTGCCGACGAAGTCGATCCCTGGCCGCAGGATCACGCCGACCAGGTCCATCTTGCGCTTGTCGAGCAGCGCCTTGAACGCCTCCGGACGGTCGAGCCAGGGCGCGACCGTGTAGTCGAAGCAGAGCGCGCCCTCGAAGCCGATCGCCGACGCCTCGTCGAGGAACACTTCGAGCTTTGGCTGGTCGGAGAGGTCGAAGCCCCACGTGATGTGGCTGGTCCCGAGTCTGATGCGGTCGAACTTAGCGAGCATACCGGCAGCTTAACACTCCCTAGAATCCGCGTGGTCCGGGGGTCTGGGGTTCGCGCAGCGAGCCCCACGTACCCTCCTCATATCCGGAGGAGATCCATGGCAGGCAAGAGGTTCGTCAAGCAGGAGGACGTCGAAACACAGGTGTTCGACTGGGGCACCATCAAGTGGATGTCGGAGCCGCGCGTCACCGACGCCAAGAACTTCACGGCCGGTGTCGTGCTGCTCGCGCCTGGCAAAGGCCACACGCGCCACAACCACCCCGGCGTCGAGGAGATCCTTTACGTCGTCTCCGGCCAGGGCATCCAGATGGTCGAAGACGAGCAAGGTAGGCCGATGCGCCAGGAGGTCCGCGGCGGCGACCTCGTCCACATCCCCGCCGACGTCTACCACGAGACGATCAACACCGGCTGGGAGCCGATGAAGCTGATCGCCATCTACGCGCCCCCCGGCCCGGAGGCGCTGTTGCGCGATATGGCGGAGAAAGTCGTCCCCGCGGGGCAGCTCCTGTAGACGATCTGGCTCAGACGACCGACCTGCGCGCCTTCCGCGAGGCGGTCGCGAAGCTGACCACCGCGGAGCGCGCCCAGCTTCGCGCCGCTCTGGAGAAGGCGGGTCAGGAGGAGCCCACCCACCTCCAGCTGCAGCAGGGCGTCCCGCTCGCCGACCGCATGCGCACGCCGGCGACCGTGCTGATGCGGCAGATCCGGCTCGAGAAGCTGCGGCTGCTGGCCGAGCTGGACTGAGATCGGGACGCCGCGGTGGCGCCGCGGCAGCCAGCCGGTTAGGTGCTCACCTCGCGCAGCCGCTGGGCGACGAGCTCGGCGAGGTGCACCACGCGGGTGGGCCGGCCGCTGGCGTGCATGGCCCCGCGCAGGTGGGCGATGCAGCCGGGGTTGTCGGTGACGAGAATCTGCGCGCCGGTCGCATCGGCGTTCGCCAGCTTCCGCTCGGCGACGAGCTGCGACACGCGCGGGTGCTCGACGGAGAACGAGCCGCCGAAGCCGCAGCAGACGCCGGCTTCCTCCATCTCGTGCAGCGAGAGCCCGAGCACGTCCCGGATGATCCGTCGCGGCTCGTCGTGGAGCGCGAGCACGTTGTTCGAGCCGCAGAAATTGTGGTAGGTGACGGCGTAGTCGTCGCCGTTCGCGAGCGCGCCGTCAGGCAGCTCGGCAACGCGGCTCAGGAACGAGGTGAAGTCGAGCGTGCGCCCCGCCAGCCGCCGTGCCCGCTCCTGCCACGCCGGCTCGCCGGCGAAGATGTGCTCGTAGTCGTGCAGCATGGCGATCGCGCAGCTCGAAGCGCCGGTCACGATCCAGTGCGCGGCCGTCCGATCGAGCGCCTCGATCGTCTGCTTCGCGAGCGCGACCGCGCCAGCCCGGTCGCCGGCGTCGTCGCAGACCAGCCCACAGCAGTGCTGCTCGGGCGGCACGACGACGCGGGCGCCGCACGCCGCGATCACATCCACGGTCGCCTGCGCCATGTCGGGGAACAGCCGGTCGGTCAAGCACTGGACGAAGTAGGCGACCGTCAGCCCACGCGCGCCTGAGCGCGCCAGCGGCCCTTCGCGCGACGGCTCGGGGATGCGGAGTGTGTCGCGCGCCGGCCGCGGCGCCGGCGCCGGCGGCGTGCGCCAGCCGAATTGCGCCGGCAGCGGCAGCCGCGTGAGCAGCCGGCCATGGATCGGGTGCTCGGTCGCGAACGCCGCCGCGAGCGCGGCGCCAACGCGGGCCAGCTTGTCGAACAGGCGCGGCTGCCGCCAGACCGCCAGCATCGCCCTCAGATGCGGCGCCGGCCCGGCCGCGTCGACCACGCGGCGGCGCACGTCGAGGATCTGACGCGGCAGCGGGATCGCGACCGGGCAGACGGTCGCGCACGCGTTGCACTGCAGGCAGAGGCTCTGCGCATCGGCGTCGTTTTCGAGGCCGTGGTGGAAGGGTGTCGTCACGAGCCCGATCGCGCCGGCGTAGACGTACCCGAAGGTGTGGCCGCCTACCACGCCGTACGGTGGGCAGACGTTGGCGCAGGCGCCGCAGCGGATGCACCGGAGCGCGGCCGCGAGCTCAGGGTCCGCCGCCATCTTCGAGCGGCCGTTGTCGAGCAGGACGACGTGCATCTCCGCCCCGGGCCGATCGGGCCCGCTCTTGAACGTCTGGTAGACCGTCTGCGATTGCCCAGTGCCGCTCCGCCCGAGCACGCGCTCCTGGAGCATCGCCGCGGCCATGTCGGGGATCAGCTTCTCCGCGCCGCAGATCGCGACGTGGACGCGTGGCAGGCTAGTGACCAGCCGCCCGTTGCCCTCGTTGGTGACGAGCATGATCGCGCCGGTCGAGGCGACGAGCGCGTTGGCGCCGCTGATGCCCATCTCTGCGGCGATGAAGTCCTTGCGGAGCTGCGCGCGCGCGATCGCCGCCATCTCCGGGATGTCCTCGCCAGTCGTCGCGACGCCAGTCGCCCGCGTGATCGCGTCGCCGACCTCGTACCGGTTCTTGTGCGCGATCGGCGAGATCATGTGCGCCGGGCGGTCGTGGTCGAGCTGGGCGATCCACTCGCCGAAGTCGGTCTCCACGACGCGAACGCCGACCTCCTCGAGCGCGTGGTTGAGGTGGATCTCCTCGGAGACCATCGACTTCGACTTCACCGCCGTCCGGACGGCGTGGGTACGCGCCAGCTCGGCGACGTAGCGGTTGGCGTCGGCCGCGTCGCGCGCCTCGTACACGACCACGCCGTTCCGCTCGGCGTTCCGCCTGAACTGGGCGACGTACGCGGGCAGGTTGGCGATGACGTCGTCCTTGATGCGAGCCAGCCGGCGGCGCAGCACGTCGAAGTCCTCGTCCTCGCCGCGCTCGCGGTCGGGCGCCGGGCCGTACCGGCCCGGGTCGGTTTCCTTGCGCGCCTCCTCGGGCCTCGGCTCGGTCTGGATGGTCTGCGGGCCGAGCGTCTGGCTCGGCCCGTCGCCGACCGCCTTGCCCAGCTCGGCCACCGCGGCGTCGCGCTGCCAGCGCCAGGTGCGCTGGTAGTACAGCAGGTTCTTGCGGAGCTGCTCGGCGTCGAGCGCCAGGTTGAAGCGCGCTTCGAACGCGCGCGATGCTGCCTCGAAGCGGTGGGCGGCCTCCTCCGGGGGCGGCTCCCCGTGCGGCCCGCGGCGGCTCGGCGGGATCGGCGGCTCGCTCTCGAGCGCCAGCGGACCGGCCCGATAGCGGTCGCGCGGCCCAGGCGGCAGTACCTTTTGTTCCCGCCCTCGTCTGCCCAGCCGCGCCGTGCCCCGCCTCCCGAGCTCGACGCCCGCCTGGATCACCTCGGCAAGCGCCGCCCGCTCCTCGGGCGTGAGCGCCGCGACCGCGCGCGCCGCCGCCACGCCACCGGCCGCGACGCCAAACAGCGCGGCCGCGCGCGGAAGGAAGCTCATCGAAGAGGCGTCCCCACGTCAGCCCGCCCCCGCGAAGGCAGGGGATGGGTCGACGAGCACCAGGTGGACGACGCGCGGACCGTGGACGCCGACCGCGAGCGTCTTCTCGACGTCGGCGGTGCGGCTCGGGCCGGTGACGAGGGACGCGTACCGGACGCCGTCAGGGCCCGGGGCCATCAGGCGCTCGAGCTCCGCGCCGGCGTCGTCCAACGAGGGAAGGAGCACCGCGCGCTCCACGAGCGCGACGTAGACGGGCGGGAGCATCGTCGCGAGCCGCGGCTGGAGGGCGTTGCCGACCACGCCGATCGAGCCGGTCTCGGCGACGGCGAACGCCGCGCGCGAGACGCCCGCCTCGACCGGGTCTGCCGCCTCGGGCGTAGCGCCCGGCGCCACCGCGACGCCGGCCGCCTCCAACGCACGGACCACGTCGTCACGCCCCGCGCCGAGGTCGTCGGCGACCATCGCCGACGACGCACCCTCGGCCCGGATCGCCTCGACCACCGCCCGGGCGACCTCCTCGGCGGACGACCCAGCGCGGTGAATCTTCACGCCGAGCTTCTCGGCCCGAGTCAGGAAGCGATCGAGTGTCGCGTCGACGCCTGTTGCCGCCACGAGCGGAGGATAAACCCTCCCATCGCTTCCCCGCCCCCGCCGCTTGTCACTGGGTGTGACTCAGCGTTTCGCGGAGGTGAGTAGGCGAGCGGCTTTACGCTCGGCGGCGCGGCGGGCGGCGATCTTCCAGTCGTGGGCGTCGGTGGGTCGGCCGTCGACGATCTTTCTGGGTCGGTCGACGGGCATGGGC
>DASRFH010000010.1:0-14327 GCA_035651675.1 Chloroflexota bacterium
CGCCGAAGCGGATCGCGCTGGCCAGGTCGTTGAGCGCGTCAATCTGCAGCTGCAGCCGTTCGGCCTGGAGCGCCGGATCGGCCGCCCGGCCGCGCGCCAGGACGTCGGTCATCGACTGCGAGTCTATCGAAGCAGTCTGGGGCCGTCTACAGAAACGGCTGACGTCAGGGGAGGCGCGGCAAAGCCGTCGCGGCGGCGGCCGCCGTCTGGACGACCTGCCGGACGACCGTCGGCGGAGCCGTCGTCTGCGTCGCGGTCGCGGCGGGCGGCGTGGCCGTGGCCGTCGGCGGCGGCTTCGATGCTAGCGGGAGGACGGTGGTCCGAAGCGGCGCCACGACCGACGCCATCGGCGCCGCGATAGTCCTGGCGGGCGCCGCCGCCGTGGCCACGGCGGTCGCGAGCGACGGGAGCACGCTGGTGGGCGTCGCGGTCGCTCGCGACGGCGTCTCGGTCCGCGTCGCGCTCGGGGCGAGCGTTGTGATGGCGGTCGCGATGACCTGGACCGGACCGGGGGTCGCCGTGGCCGGCACCGACGTGGCCGTGGGCGCCCGTGGTGTCGTCGGAAGAGGCGCGCTCGTCGCCCGCGGTGGGTCTGGCGCAGCGGTCGCCGTTGGTGGGGGTGGCGCTGGCGCCCCGGGCGCCGCAGTGGCGACGGCAGGCGCTGGGGGTTCAGTCGGCAGGGGCGTGGGCTCGGCGGCGGTCGGCGACGGCGGGGCGGGCGGCGCCGCGACTGGCGGCTGCTCCTGCGGCGGTGGCGCGAGGTCAGGCTGCGAACGCGGCACGGACGTGGGCGGTCGCTCGGAGGACGCGCTCGGAGACGAGGTCGCGGTCGCCGGGGCGGAGGTCGCCGCCGGCTCGGGCGTGTCGGTTGGCTGAGGCGCAGCCCCCACGGCTGGCGCCGCGGAGCCGTCCGGTGGTGAGCCTCCGGTCTGCGGCCCGAGCACCGGCGCCGCGGCGCTTGGCGTCGGCGCGACGGCGGTATCGGCGGGCTGGGGCGTTGCTCCCGCCTTCCCGCCTCCCTCGACGCTCGCCGGTTGGTCCGATGCAACGGGAGCACCCGCGAGCGGCAGCTCGAGGCCCGCTCTCTCGGCGGCCCGCTGCACCACCGCGCGGATGGGCTCGCCGACCGGCGTTGTGGCCAGAATGGTGGCCACCGCCAGGCAGCCGATCGCGGCCGCTCCGGCGTACGAGAGCGCGGCGAACCTGAGGCGCGCGAGCAGCCCGCGCACCGCGGGCAGGTCGAGCAGGCTCCTCAGGCCCGAGGACCATGGCTCGACGGGGCGGAGCTCGTTCACGCCGCGTGCTTGAGCTCGGTTTCCAGAGGAAGGGTCATCGTGAAGGTCGTCCCCTTGCCGAGCTCGCTCTCGACCGCGATCGAGCCGCCGAGCCGCTCGATCATCGTCTTGGTCAACGCGAGCCCGAGGCCGCTACCGCGCAGCTTGCGCACCTCCTGCTGGCTGGAGCGGAAGAAGCGGCTGAACAGGCGGTCGAAGTCGTCGCGCGGGATCCCGATGCCGGTGTCCGCGACCGCGACGACCAAGTGGTCCCGCTCAGCCCGCGCCGAAACCGCCACCTGACCACCGTCCGGCGTGTACTTCACCGCGTTGCCGACAAGGTTCGCAAGGCACTCGCGCAGGAGCGTCTCGGAAGAGCGCAAGGTGGGCAGGTCGAGTGGCAGGTCGAGCCGCAGCTCGATCCGCTTCTCCGCGATCTGCCCATCGAGGCTCTGGACGACCTCCTCGACCAGCCGCCGGAGTTGGACCTCGCCCACCTGGATCTCCATCTCGCCGGACTCCAGCCGTGCCAGCTCGAGGAGGTTGTTGATCATGCGCAGCATCTGCTCGCCGCCGCGGCGGATGCCCTGGGCGAAACGCTTGGTCTTCTCCGGCGTCGTGCCGCGCTCGATGAGTTGGGCATACCCGAGCAGCCCGGTGAGCGGTTGGCGGAGGTCGTGGGTCATCACCGCCACGAAGTCGTCCCGCTCGCGCTGCGCGTTCTTCATCGCCGTTATGTCCCGGACGATGCCGATGCCCCCGTAGGCGGCGTCGGAGGACGGAACCACCGCGTACGAAAGCAGCACGTCGACGCGGCGGCCGTCATCGCGGTGGAGCGTTGCCTCGGCCTGGAGGGGGCTGCCGGGCCGGACGCGCTGGAGCGCGACCTCGAGCAGCTCGCCGGAGGTGAGCCGCATGGGCAGAGCCTCTTCGATGGGTCGGCCCACGCTGTCGGCCTCGGTGCGCCCGGTCAGCCGGTGGAGCTCGTGGTTGACCTGCGCCAGGCATCCGTCGGGGCCGACCAGGAAGATGCCCTCACCGGAGTGGGCGAGAAGGGTACTGAGCTTCTGCCGCTCACGCTCGACCAGGTCATACGCCAGCCGGAGCTCGGCGTGGTGCGTGGAGACGTTGATCGCCGAGCGAACGACCGCGAGCAGGCCCAACAGGCCCCCGCCGACCGCCGCGAGCGCGTTGTCGCCAGCGCGCCCCTGGATCGTCCATGCGATCGCCGCGATCGGGGCGAGCGCGACCGAGGCGAGGAAGTCGACGTGGCTCTCCCGACCGCGTGGCCCGACCACTTCGGCCAACGTGACGACCTCGGACACGGCTGCGAAGACGGCGACGCCGACGACGGCGGCGGCGCCGCCGGCGATGGGGTCGCCCCGCCCGAGCTGGCCGAAGGGAACGGCACTGGCGGCGAGCCCTGCGGCCCAGGCGGCGAGCGCGGCGCGCCCGAAGTACAGCAGCGACTGACCCAACGGGCGCCGCAGCGCCGCGCTCGCCGCCAGCGTTCCGAGCGCAGCCGCCCAAACCGCCACGGCTTCGCCCGCCGCGGCGGCCAGAACGACCGGCAGCGCGGCTGTGCTGACCCCCCGGCGGTCGGGGAAGTCCAGCAGCAGCAGTTCGGTCGCCACGACGGCGGCGGCGAAGGCGAGCGCGTCGGTGACGGATGGCGGCGCGCCGACGTGGACGAGCAGGCCGAGGCCGACCACCAACGCGAGCGCGGGCACCGCAACCCGGAGCACGGGCACCGCGCGCGAGATCGGCTGGAGGACCGCCTCCGAGGCCATGAGCCTTCCTCCGTCACTCGATTGTGCCAGAACCGTTACGGATGTAACGGGCACAAAAGGATGCGTCGGTCCAGCCCGAAGGTCCTAGGGGCACCCTGGTGGGGCCGACCTGTACGGAAGGACAGCCGAAAGTCAGTCCTTTCGGCGGCGAGGGACTAGACGCGCGACGGATGGCGCCGGCGGGCGCCGGGCATACATTTGCGGGCACTGAATCTGCGTTAGGACGGTCAAGGTCGGCGAAAAGCCGAATCGTCGAAGGGGGCCAGGCCATGCGTTACCGTGCTGAACTTCGCTGCTACCTCTGCTCGCGGGGCACGGCCACGCTCGAATGGGACGAGGCCCAGCCGAACGCGGTGACCGTCGATCGCCCCGGCCTCGAGCCGGTCGTGATGAGCGCGCCGGCGGCGCGCCGTGTGCGCTGCGTCCGCTGCGGCGGGCCGTCGTTCATCGAAGAGGTCGAGCGCCTCCGCGAGCCGGTCGTCGTGACGATCGAGCCGGCCAAGCGCGGCCGGCCGCGCAAGGCCGACAAGGAGCGCGAGCTGGCGCTGGAGCGCGAGCTGCTCGCGCGCATCGCGTAGCGAGGACGCAAAGAGCCCCCGCCCCGTCGCTGGGCGGGGGCTCTTTTTTCTACACCGGTAGCTTGCTCCGCCAGTCCTCGCCGAGCCAGGTGGAAGGCTCGCTGCGCACGGCCGGCCACAGCCGGTTGCACAGCCACGAGGCGGCCGCGACCGCCGCGAGAAATAGGAGAAACCGCACACCCGAAGGATACGCGGTCCTGAAGTTGCTACGCTTCGTGTGAGCTTTCTATACTCAAATCGCTATGGACCCGAACAAGCTAACCGAACGAGCCCAGGAAGCGATCCTGGGGGCGCAGCGGCTCGCCGAGGCCGCGCACAACCCCCAACTCGAGCCCGAGCACCTCCTGCTCGCGCTCGTCCAGCAGCCCGAAGGACTCATACCGCAGCTCCTCGAGCGGCTCAACGTCAACATCCCGGCCTTGCGCGCGGAGCTGCAGGCGCAGGTCGATAAGCTGCCGAAGCAGTACGGCGGGCAGCTCTACGCGTCCAGCCGGTTCAACCAGCTCTTTAACTCTGCCAAGGCGGAGGCCGACCGCCTGAAGGACGAGTACATCTCGGCGGAGCATTTCCTGATCGCCGCCGCCGAGATGGGGTTGCTCAGGAGCCGCGGCGTTGACAAGGACAAGGTGCTCGCCGCCCTCGTCCAGGTACGCGGCAACCAGCGTGTGACCTCGCAGAACCCGGAAACCACCTACAACGCGCTGGAGAAGTACGGCCGCGACCTTACCAAGCTGGCCGAGCAGGGCAAGCTCGACCCGGTCATCGGGCGCGACGACGAGATCCGCCGCGTCATCCAGATCCTCTCCCGCCGCACCAAGAACAACCCCGTGCTCATCGGCGAGCCGGGCGTCGGCAAGACGGCCATCGCCGAGGGCCTGGCGCTGCGCATCGCGCGCGGCGACGTGCCCGAGGGGCTGAAGAACAAGCGGATCATCGCGCTCGACCTCGGCGCACTCGTCGCCGGCGCCAAGTACCGCGGCGAGTTCGAAGAGCGTCTGAAGGCCGTCCTCAAAGAGGTGACCGAGTCCGAGGGGCGCGTCATCCTCTTCATCGACGAGCTGCACACCGTCGTCGGCGCCGGCGCGGCCGAGGGCGCGATGGATGCCTCGAACATGCTCAAGCCGATGCTCGCCCGCGGCGAGCTGCGCTGCATCGGCGCGACCACCCTCGACGAGTACCGCAAGCACGTCGAGAAGGACGCCGCCCTCGAGCGGCGCTTCCAAACGGTGCTGGTCGACGAGCCGAGCGTCGAGGAAACGATCTCGATCCTCCGCGGCCTGCGCGAGCGGTACGAGGTGCACCACGGCGTGCGCATCAAGGACTCAGCCATCGTCGCGGCCGCGACGCTCAGCCATCGCTACATCACCGACCGGTTCTTGCCCGACAAGGCGATCGACCTGATCGACGAGGCTGCCTCGAAGCTCCGGATGGAGATCGACTCCATGCCCGCCGAGCTCGACGAGGTCGAGCGGCGCATCCTCCAGCTCGAGATCGAGCGCGAGGCGCTCAAGAAGGAGAACGACCCCGCCTCCAAGGAGCGGCTGGAGGCGCTCGAGAACGAGCTGACCGCGCTCACCGCCGACCGCGACCGCCTGCGGGCGCAGTGGGAGGCGGAGAAGGGCGCGATCGGCAGGATCCGCCAGCTCCAGGAGCAGCTCGAGCAGACGCGTGTCGAGCTCGAGCGCGCTGAGCAGAGCGCCGACCTCCAGAAGGCGGCTGAGCTGCGCTACGGCCGCATCCCGCAGCTCCAGCGTGAGCTCGACGAGGCCCAGGCGATGGCCGCGGGCGACGGCGGCTCGCGGCTTCTCAAGGAGGAGGTGGACGAGGAGGACGTGGCCGAGGTCGTCTCGCGCTGGACGGGCATCCCGGTGTCGAGGATGCTCGAAGGCGAGATGCAGAAGCTGCTGCGGCTCGAGGAGCACCTGCACCTGCGGGTCGTGGGCCAGGACGAGGCGGTCCGTGCCGTCTCGAACGCGCTCCGACGCGCCCGCGCTGGGCTGCAGGACCCGAACCGGCCGCTCGGCTCGTTCATCTTCCTCGGGCCGACCGGCGTCGGCAAGACCGAGCTCGCCCGCGCGCTCGCCGAGTTCCTCTTCGACGACGAGCAGGCGATGATCCGGCTCGACATGTCCGAGTACATGGAAAAGCACACTGTCTCCCGGATGATCGGCGCGCCGCCCGGCTACGTCGGCTACGAGGAGGGCGGCCAGCTCACCGAGGCGGTCCGCCGCCGCCCCTACAGCGTGGTGCTGCTCGACGAGATCGAGAAGGCGCACGCCGACGTCTTCAACGTGCTGCTCCAGATCCTGGACGACGGTCGCCTGACCGACGGCCAGGGCCGGGTCGTCGACTTCAAGAACACCGTCGTCATCATGACCTCGAACATCGGCTCGCAGTGGATCAGCGAGCTCGGCCCGAGCGACCACGAGGAGATGAAGCGGCGGGTGGACGAGGCGCTCCGCGCGCACTTCCGACCGGAGTTCCTAAACCGGGTCGACGAGGTGCTGATCTTCCGAGCGCTCGAGCCCGAGCAGATCGCCAAGATCGTCGATATCCAGTTGGGGCTCGTCGCGCGGCGGCTGGCCGAGCGGAAACTGACGCTCGAGGTGACGCCGGAGGCGAAAGCGTACCTCGCGCGCGAAGGCTACGACCCGGCGTTCGGGGCTCGTCCGCTGAAGCGGACTATCCAGCGGCTGGTGCTCGACCCGCTATCGATCAAGGTGCTGGCCGGCGAGTTCCTGCCAGGCCAGAAGGTCGTCGTCGACGTGGGCGCCGACGGCCTCACGTTCGCGGCCGAAGAGGTCGCCGGCGGGCGGGAGCCTGCGGCTGCCGGCGCGCGTGGGCGCAGGGGCGCCGACGGCGACGTCGTCGAAGGCGAGTTCCGGGAGGTTACGTAAGAGGCCAACGGACCCGGCGGAACGCCCCCGGGTCCGTTGCTCGTTCCTATGCCTTGACCAGCGCCTCGACGTCCACGCCGACCGACTTGCCGGCCTCGACGATCTGGTTCCACGTCGTGTCGGCGACCGGGATGCCCTCTCTCATGCGCGCCTCGGCGGACAGCCGCTCGGGCTCGCCTGGTAGGAGCACCTCTTTGAAGCCTTCGGCGGGGCGAACCTTCTTGATCCGCTGGAGCACGAAGTCGGCGTTCTTCTCGTAGTCGCCCTTGTCGCGGAAGGCGAACGCGTCCACCGCCCACACGACCGCCCCACCGCGCCGCTCGTTGCCGTTGTACGTGTCGCCGGGCGTGAAAGCGCCACACATCATCTCGACGAACGCCGCCAACGCGTAGCCCTTGTGCCCGCCGAAGGGCAGCAGCACGCCCCCGTCGTAGAAGTCGTTCGGATTGGTCGACGGTTTGCCGTTCTTGTCGAGGATGCAGCCAGGCGGCAGCTCGGCGCCCTTGGCGCGTGCCACCTGGATCTTCCCCTCGGCGACGACCGTCGTCGCGAAGTCGAGCAGGTAGTCGGGTGTCTCGCCGCCGGGGATGCCGATCGAGATCGGGTTGGTCGAAAAGACCGGCTCGGCGCCGCCGAACGGCGCGGCCGCGCCGCGCCCCAGCCGGCCCGGCGACCCGCCGCCGCCCCCGACGCACACGAGCGCGATCACGTCCTCGGCCGCCGCCTGAGACGCCCACTGGCCGAGGCGGCCAATGTGGTTGCACCGTACGATCGAGACGATCGCGGTCTTCGACGCTTTCGCCTTCCGGATCGCGACGTCGGTCGCGTACCTGGCCGACACGTGCCCGAACGTCCAGTGGCCATCCACCAACGCTGTCGTGGCCGTCTCCTCGATGATAGAGGGACGCGCGGCCGGGTCCAGGTTCCCGTTCTTGATCGCGTTGACGTAGGCAGGGATGCGGATCACGCCGTGGGAGTCGTGGCCGGCCAGGTTCGCGCCGACCAGCGCCTCGCCCATCTCGCGGGCGATGTCGTCCGGGGCACCGGCACCCTTGAAGATGCGCTCGGTGACTTCGCGTAGCTCGGTGGCTGTGCGGTTCGCCAAATTGCTCTCCTCTTTTCGTGCGCCTAATTCGGGTTCTTGGCGGCGGGCTCGTGGACCGGCATCGGCGGGCGGTAGTCGACGTCGAGCCCGATCTCCCGCAGCCGTTCGTCGAGCCGCCGAACGTCGCCCGGGACCAGTCCTGGCTTCGCCAGCATGTCGACTGCCTGGCGGAGCAGCACCCATCCGTCGCGGTCGATGGCCTGGTCGCCCGAGGCGTGCAGCCGCGCCAGACGGCGCACCATGTTCGCGACGCCGGAACGCATATCCGTGCGCCTGAGCAGGTCAAACTGCTCGCCGGCGGCGCCGGCGATCGCGCCTGCATCCGCCTCGCTGGGGTCGGCGACCGCGGCGTCGAGCAGGTGCCGCAACCGCGCTAGCGGCGGCTCTGCGCTGGGCGGCATGGGCCGATGCTAGCATTTCGCAGTGCCTGCCCAGGCAAGCGTTGAGCTGCGCTGCCTCGACTGCGGCGCGGTCGTCGTGGAGAGCGAGCGGCAGGTGCTGACCTGTCCAACCTGCGGCGGCTGGCTCGACCTCGTCGCGGCCTGGCGTCCCGCGAAGCAGGTTAGCCTTGGCGAGGGGAACACGCCGCTGGTCGACCTGCCACGCTGGGGCGCCGCGGTCGGCGCACCGCTCGCTCGGGCGAAGCTCGAGCAGATCGCACCGACCGGCTCCTTCAAGGACCGCGGGATGACGCTGGTCGCCAGCCGAGCGCTCGCGCTCGGCGCCACGGCGCTGGTCGAGGACTCGTCCGGCAACGCGGGCGCATCGGCCGCGGCCTACGCCGCGCGGGCCGGCATCCCGGCGACGGTGTTCGTCCCGGGCGGTGCCCCGGCCGCGAAGATCGCGCAGATCGCCGCGACGGGAGCGCGGGTTGTGCCGGTCGAAGGCCCGCGCGAGCGCGCCACGGAGGTAGCGCTGCGGGCGGCCCGGGACGGCAGCGCCTACTACGTCGGCCACAACGTCAACCCCTTCTTCTCGTTCGCGATGAGCACCTTCGCCGACGAGCTCATCCGGCAGTGCGGCGGGCGGCTGCCCGAACACGTGGTCATGCCGGCCGGCGGCGGCTCACTCTACGTCGGATGCTGGCGCGGCCTGCGCGCGGCGCTGGGCGCGAACGCCCGGCTCCCGCGCCTCCACCTCGTCCAGCCGACCGGCTGCGCGCCGATCGTCGCGGCTCAGCACAGGCAAGCCGATCGAGCGGTCGCCATCGAGCGGGCGCCGACGATCGCCAGCGGCGCTGAGATCGAGCACCCCGCGCGCGACCGGCAGATGCTGGCGGCACTCCGCGACACCGACGGCGTGGCGGTCGCGGTGTCCGACGAGGCCATCCGCGCAGCCCGGCGCGCACTCGCGACGCTCGAGGGAATCGACGTCGAGCCGACCGCCGCGCTAGCACCCGCCGGGCTCGCCGAGCTCGTGCGCGTGGGCGTCGTGCAGGAGGGCGACTCGGTCGTCATCGCGACGACCGGGACCGGCCTCAAAGTGCCGCGGGAGTAGCAGCTTGCCATTGAGACGGGTGGTGCGACGAGGATCCCGCGAACAGTCCGGGCGCGCGGCGGGTTCGCCCAACTGGACAGGTCGACGACGCGGCCGAGATCCCGCGCTGCGCTCCGCATGACAGCCCGGGTCGTCGTCATATCCGATACCCACATGCCGGGGCGCGCCCGGAAGCTGCCTCCGGTGCTGGTCGCCGACCTGGAAAGGGCCGATCTGATCCTTCACGCCGGCGATTTCGCGACCGTGGAGACGCTCGAGGCGCTCCGTGGCTTTGCGCCCGTGCAGGGCGTCTACGGCAACGTCGACGAGCCGGAGCTCCGGTGCCTGCTGCCACGGCGACTGAAGATCGAGCTGTTCGGACGGTGGGTCGGCCTGGTCCACGGCGACAGCCCCTCGCTGCCGACGGTCGCCCGCGCCGTCGCCGAGTTCGTGGACGAGCAGCTCGACCTCATCGTCTTCGGCCATAGCCACAGGCCGCTGTTGCGCCGCGAGGGCGACATGCTGCTGTTCAACCCCGGGTCGCCGACCGACCGACGGGCCGAGCCGCGCTTCTCCTACGGCCGGATCAGACAGGGCGAAGACGGCCGCCTGACGGCGGAGCACGTCTGGATCGATCCCTAACGCGCCTCCACCGTGTCGCGGATGAAGGGCGGGGCCGCTTCGCCGCGCCGGACAGCGAAAGCGTCGGCGATGCGGACGGGATGCGCGCCGAACAGCGGCGATGGCAACGCTTCCTCGGGGAACCAGGCGACCTCGATGGTCTCGTCGCTGGTTCTAGCTTCGCCGCCCACCGCGCGGCAGAAGAAGGTGATCGCCACGATCTTGCCGCCCGACCGCTGCGTCACCGAGTAGACGCCGAGCAGCCCTTCAACCTCCACTTCGAGGCCGACCTCCTCGCGGACTTCGCGCACGACGGTTTCCTTCGGCGGCTCGTGCGCGTCGGAGTAGCCGCCGGGTAGGCACCAGCCCCGACCGTCCGCGCGGTTGGCGAGGAGGAGCCGTCCCTCGTCGTCGAAGACGACGGCGGCCGCGCCGACTCGCGGCGTCAACAACCTCGTCCAGCCGATCAGTCCGCCGAGACGCTCGACGACGTCGAAGTCGGCGCGTTCGAGCGCCAGCTCCAGCTCCAGAGCGTCGGAGCGATCGCCGTCGAGAGGAACGCGGACGAATCCGTGATGGAGCATCCGAAAGACAGGACGAAGGTCGGCCGGCGGCCGCACGCCGAACCAGATGCCGTCGAGGCTGTGCTCTGGGCGCTCGATCTCCTCGGGATCGTCGGTCGCCTCGACGGCGAAGCCTTCACGCCGGAGCCAGAGGGCTACGCCGGCGTCGCCGACGACGAGCACGCGGCGGGGCGGCCCGTGGCCGTGGCCGCGCACGCGCCGTGCGAACGCCTCCAGCTCCGGGGTCGGCACGGCCGGATCATACACACGCCTCTGGTACCATCCCCGTTGGTTCGACCCGAGATGCGTGTTCGATCGGGACGCACCGCACACTCCTAGGGGCACCAAGCTGAGCACTCCCGCCGAGCGCAGCGCCGCGGTGAACGCGGCGATCGAGCAGATCGACCCCGAGTGGATCATCCAGATCCCCTCCAGCACGTTGAAGACGATCATCGACGCGCAGTCGGCTCGAATGGGACCGCGCGCGTTTCCGGCGACGCGCGAGGAAGAGGCGGTGGGTATCGGGAGCGGGCTGGCCCTGGCCGGCCGCCGCGTAATGCTGATCGTCCAGGACAACGGCATCGGCAACGCGTTGACCGCGCTGACGACCTTCCCGCAGGCCTACCACATCCCGCTGTTGATGCTCGTCTCGAGGCGCGGGGGGTTAGGGGAGTACAACTCGATGATCCATACGTTCTGCGAGCACGTCGAAGAGGTGTCGCGGGCAGCACAGCTCCGCTCCTTCTCGCTCGACGGCACGGTGCCGCTCGACGAGTGGACGCGGCGCATCGTCGACGCACACGAATTCGCGCGCATCACGCACCGGCCCGTGCTGGTGTACCTGAACCTGATGCGCGAATGAAGCGCTGGGACGCCCTGGGCCTGATCGCCGACGCCTACCCGCGCGACCCGATGGTCGTCACGCTCGGGGGAACTACGCGCGAGTTGGCGGCCATGCGCCGGTCGCCGAGCCACCTCTACGTCCTCGACTCGATGGGACTCCCGCCCGCTATCGGCCTCGGGCTTGCGCTCGGGCTCGACGACTCGTCGTTCGACAAGGTCGTGGTCGTCGAGGGCGATGGCTCGCTGTTGATGGGGCTGTCGACGTTGGCGACGATCGCGCTCACCACGCCGCGCAAGCTGGTCGTTCTCGTCCTCGACAACGGCGCGTACTCGGCAACAGGTAACCAACCGACCGCCGCGGCCGCGGTCGACCTTTGCGCGATCGCCATGGCGTGCGGGATGCAGACCGGCGAGGTGCGCGACCTCGAGGAGCTCCGCGCCGCGCTTGAGTGGACCAGGACGACGGACGGCCCGCTCTTCGTCCGAGCACACACCGACGTCGAGGCCGCGAAGGTACCCTACCTGCTCGAAGACCCCGTCGTGCTCAGCAGCACTTTCGCCGCGTACGTTGCCCGGAACCGCTGATGCCGATCGAGATCACTTGCACGTCGTTTTCGTTCCCGATGCTGCCGTTCGAACGCGCGCTCCAGGCGATCGCGTTGCTCGAGATCCCACGGTTCGACGTCGGCGCGCACGAAGGAGGGGCGCACGTCCAGCCATCAGAGGTAGAAGCCGACGCCGATGCTGTCGCCGATCGCATCAAGCGCGCCGCCGATCGCGCCGGACTCGTCGCCTCCGACTTCTTCCCGACGTTCGGCCACGGCTTCCGCGACCGGCCCGTCAACGCTCCTGACCCGGCCACTCGGCAAGCGAACGTCGGCCGCTTCCGTGCGATCGTCAAGTGCGCCCGCGCGGTCGGGGCGCGCGGCGTAACGCTGCTACCCGGGGTCGTCTGGCCGGGGATGGGTCCCGAGCGCTCGTTCGAGCTCGCCATCGCCGGGCTGCGCGAGCTCCTCCCGATCGCGGCGGACGCCGGCCTGCGGCTCTCCGTCGAGGCCCACGTCGAGTCGGTCGCCGAGTCGCCGGAGCTGGCGCGGCGGCTCTGCGACGCCGTTCCCGGCCTCAAGCTGACGCTCGACTACTCGCACTTTCTGACGCTCGGCTTCTCGCCCCACGCCGTTCACCCACTGCTGCCGCTGGCCGGCCACTTCCACGCGCGGCAGGCGGCGCCAGGCCGTCTGCAGGCCAGCGCGAAGGACGGGACGCTGAATTTCGCCGACCTGGTAGGCCGTTTGAAGGCCGGGGGCTACAGCGGCGACGTCTGTGTCGAGTACACGTGGCAGGACTGGCGCGACTGCTGGCACCAGGACGTGGTGTCCGAGTCGATTGTCCTGCGCGACCTCATCCGGAGCGTCCTGGCCGGGTGAGCCAGGCGAGCGGCGTGTTCGTCGTGATCTGGGCGACGCCCAGCGCGGCGACCCGCCGCAGCAGCGGCTCGTCCGGCACGTCGATCGTCCAGGCGTCGACCTCGGCGCCGCGCGCTGCAAGCCAGGCGACCGCGTCGAAGCCCTCGTCGGCGAGCCGCGACAGCAGCGTGGCGCGCAAATACCAGATCGAGGCGAACGGCGCGTCCGCCCACAGCTGCTCGAACACGCCCTCGTGGTCGAGGTGGAGCTGGGCGAGCGCGCCGACGTAGCGCCCTCGCCGCAGGTCGAAGCGCAGCAGCGGGTCGTAGCCGAGCCGCAGGCCGTGCACCCGCTCGCCGACTGCGCGCACGTTGGCGCCCGAGCCACCGCTGACGATCAGCGAGGGTGCGCAAGGGCGGAGCAGGTCGGCCAGCGCGTCCAGCCGGTGCGCTGGCAGAGGCGCCTCATCCTTCAGGTCGATCTGCAGGATACCCGGTCCCCGCAGCCCGGCCAGCATCGCCGCAAGCTCGGGCTCGCCGCCGCGCGGCTCGTCGTGGGCGACGGGGAAGCCGGCGGTGCGGCCAGCCCAGACGTCGATTTCCATCGCCTCGACGCCTGCCGCGACGCAGCGGCGAAGCGCCCGCACCGTGTTACCGGGCAACGTCCCGTCGAGGCAGCACATGTGCGCCTTCAGTCGGACGGTGCGGCCGTCGATCGAGAGACGCATCGGCCGCCGATGCTAGCATCGGCGTCTATGGCGAAGGTAACCACCCGCGCTGGCGACGACGGCTACACTGGGCTCATCGGCGCCGGCCGCGTGCCGAAGTACCACCCGCGGCCCGAAGCGCTCGGCACGCTCGACGAGGCGACGGCTGCGCTCGGCCTCGCCCGCGCCCTGAGCCCGAGTCCGCGCGTGCAGGAGGCCGTGCGGCGCCTCCAGCGAGAGCTGTATCTGCTCATGGCCGAGGTCGCGACGACGCCCGATGCGTACGAGAAGGCGGGCTATCGTGTGACGGCTGAGCAGGTGCTGGCGCTGGAGGAGCTCCAGGCCGCGCTCGCGGGCGAGGTCGAGATCCCGAACGCGTTCGTCATCCCTGGTGCGACGGTCTCGAGCGCGGCGCTTGACCTGGCGCGCAGCGTCGTCCGCCGCGCCGAACGGCAGGTCGCCAAGCTTCTGCACACGGGCGAGATCGGGAACGCGGAGACGTTGCGTTACCTGAACCGCTGCTCGGACCTGCTCCACGTGCTCGCCCGCTACGACGAGGTGAGCCAGGGCGTGGAGCTGCAAACGCAGGGTTAGGCAGTCCGCAATGCCTCCAGGCGCGCCAGCAACAGCACGCGGACGTACTCCATCAGCGTCGGGATCAGCCTCAGCTTCGAGCGGCCCGGCTTGAGGTCGTAGCGCAGCACGAGCGGCACCTCGGTACAGCGCGCGCCCTCGGCCGCGGCCTTCGCGAGCAGCTCGGTCATGACTGGGAACCCACGCGCTCGGATCAGCGGGTGGAAGCGCTCCGCGAGCCGCTCGATCAGCGCCATGCGGTAGCAGCGGTAGCCGCACGTGTAATCGCGCACGCCGCGGGCGCCGATCGCCACGCCGAACAAGAGGCTGGCGCCCCCACTGAGCAGGCGGCGAACGAACGGCACGCCGATGGCCTCGCCACCCGGGACGAAGCGCGACGCGACCACGAGATCGGCGCCCGACTCGGCCGCGGCGACCATCCGCGGGATCAGCGCGGGGTCCTGGGTGTTGTCGGCGTCCATAGTGACGAGGTAG